>NZ_JBHWAQ010000019.1:0-166833 GCF_042743475.1 Streptomyces sp. NPDC059534 | reverse complement strand
GGCCCCCCCCCGCCCCCGATCCTCACCCACCCACCGGCCCAGCCCCCGGTCACGGGCTTCTGGGGGGCACGCGGCCGTTTCGTGGCGCCCGTCAGGACCCGCCCGGCTCGCGGTGGTGGGCGGCGATGCCGAAGCGGCGCTGTTCGCCGGGAGCGGAGTCGACGGGGTGCAGGCCGGAGACCGAACTGACCACCTGCTCGTCGGCCGGCTTCTCCGCCGCCTCGAGTTCCTCCAGGTCAGCGGCGGACACGAGGGCGACAAGCGGCTTCCCGTGGCGGGTGACGACGACGCGCTCACCGCCGTACACGACGCGGTTGATGAGGTCGGCGAGCTCGGCCCGGGCTTGCGTCACCGGGATCTCGTAGGTCATGCTCCACATCTTACGGTCTGTACGTCCTGTACATTTTTTACAGATGGAGGTGCCCCCCCCATGGACGCCCGCTACGTCCTGCCCTCGTTCACGGAGCGGACCAGCTTCGGAACCCGCACCCTCGACCCGTACTCCAAGCTCCTGGAATCCCGGATCGTCTTCCTCGGCACACCGATCGACGAGACCTCCGCCAACGACGTCATCGCCCAGCTCCTGCACCTCGACTACGCGGCGCCCGGCCAGGACATCTCGCTGTACATCAACTCGCCCGGCGGACCGGTCACCGCGATGACCGCGATCCACGACACGATGGCCACGCTCCACTGCGACGTGGAGACCACCTGCCTGGGCCGGGCCGAGTCCACCGCCGCCGTCCTCCTCGCCGCCGGCACCCCGGGCAAGCGCATGGTCCTCCCCGGCGCCCGGGTCACCCTCGAACAGCCCACCCTCGACGAGCCGATGCGGGGACAGCCGAGCGACCTGGAGGTGCACGCGCGCGAACTGCTCCGGCAGCGCGCCATGGTGGCCGGGCTGCTCACCGAGCACACCGGACAGAGCCGGGAGCGGATCGACGCCGCCCTCGACCGCCTCACGGTGCTGGACGCCCCGGCGGCGGTCGCGTACGGCCTGGCCGACCACGTCGTCACCAGCCGGCGGGCCTCCGCCGGCGGCGCGGCACGGTGAGGCGGCCGTGGTCCCCGAGCTGCCGCCGCTGCCCGCCCTGACGGGGGCCGAGGGCGAGTTCATCGACGCCTACCTCGAAGTCGTGGACCTCCTGGGGAAGATCAATCCATCCAGGGGATCGCATACCTATGGGGCCTTGCGGGCGGCGCAAGCCCTGGTCGGGCGCGCGGAGGCGTTGCGCGCGGCCCTGACGCTCATGCATATGCGGGGCGAGAGCGAGGTGCACGCGGACACATTGGCGCGCGCCCTGCGGGTGTTGGACGGCGAGCGCCGGGCGGACCGGGTCACCGTCCCCCACACTCGGGCGAGTTGACATTCCGGCGTGTCGTGTCGAGGGCCGGACGGCCGACGCGCGCCGCAGAATCCATAGCTCGTTCGGCGTAGTCGACGAGTCGATATTTGCAGCGGGTGAGTTGCACAACAGGTGTACGCATTTGGCGGAATCGGACGTTCCGCCGCTGGTACGGGGCTCGTCGGCCAAACCTCCAAAGATCACAAAGGCTGCCTGTCCACCTGAATGGATCAGTCGTGAGGAGCCTCACATATCGCCGTTTCAACTCGGTTTTCGCCCATGTCGTGAGTCAAGATCCCTGACGACGACAAGCCCCCGCCACCACGGCGGGGCGGTCCGGGCGGACGCCGAGTCCTGCCGCTGTCCCGGACGTCTGGTCGACAGGATTGGATCGGCAGGAGTGGAGGACCCGATTTTTACGGGGCGTACGCGCTGTTCCGGCAGCGAGGCCGTTCCTTGGGGTGAAGCCGCAGCCGCGGCCGGGCATCTTCGCCAGCCCGAACCCGACAGGTCATCCTTCGCAGGCGGCTGACGAAGGGTTGCGCATGACTGCGCAGATGCACGTCCCGTCCCTGCTGTCCCGGGCCGGAGCCGTCTCGGCTCTCACCCTCGCCGCCGTCGGCGGCACGCTGCTCGCACCAGGAGCGGCGCCGGAGGCCCAGGCAGCGACCACACACGCGAACCAGGCACTGAGCGTCGCCGCGTCCAAGAAGGGATCGCCGTACCGGTACGGAGCCACCGGCCCCACCCGGTTCGACTGCTCCGGTCTGACGCTCTACGCGTACAAGAAGGCGGGCAAGTCGCTGCCCCGCACCGCGCAGCAGCAGTACAACAGGACCCGGCACATCTCCGCGTCCAGCAGACAACAGGGGGACCTGGTCTTCTTCCACTCCGGCGGGAGGGTCTACCACGTGGGCATCTACGCCGGCGGCGGCAAGATCTGGCACTCGCCCAAGACGGGCTCCTGGGTGAAGCTCGACAGGATCTGGTCGTCCAAGGTCTACTACGGCCGCGTCCGATGACGGCCCCCGCCCGCTGACGCGGGCCCCCGGACCGGAGTGAGGTGTGGGGTGGCGCCGCCCCCTCCTCCGCCGGACAGAGCCTGGGGCTCCCCGATCCGGCCTGACCGGCAGGACACCTCCTAGCAGCTCGGAACCGGGGCCGCCGTCCACGGGAGGGTGATCCAGACCGTCTTGCCGCCCTCCGCGGTCGGGGTGACGGAGAAACGGCCGCCGGCCTCCGCCGCGAGCGAGCGGATGATGACCAGGCCGCGGCCGTTGTCCTGCTGGACCGCCGCCGGGAGGCGGCGGGGTCGGCGGGGATGGCTGTCGGTCACGCCGATGTGCAGCACCTCCTCGCGGACCAGACGGACGTCGACGGTGAACGTCGGCGACTGGCCGAAGGTGTGGAGGACGGCGTTGGTGGCCAGCTCCGAGACGATCAGGCGGATCGCGTCGGCGGCGTCCGCGGCGCCGTCGAGGCCCCAGCCGGTGAGGACGTCCGCGACGTACCGCCGGGCCGTGGGCACCGAGGCGGGATCGCTCGGCAGCGTGACGGATGCTTCCTGGTGATCTGCCATGCGACGCAGTCCCTTTCCCGCCGGGAACACCGCCCCGGATTGCACTTCGCGTCAGAGTGCCACCGATCGTGCCGCCCCGGGCGGGGTTCCACCAAGATATGTCCCCATCTGTCGCCCGAAGCGGTGAACTCTGCGGCCCGCGCACGCGCTTGGGCCGCCGTCGCGTCAGCCGACGGGCGCCGTCCGCAGGATCGTCTCCACCGCACGCTCGACCTGTGCGTCGGTCAGGTCGGCCCGGGCCGTCAGCCGCAGCCGCGAGATGCCGTCGGGCACCGAGGGCGGCCGGAAGCAGCCGACCACCAGACCCTGCTCGCGGCAGTCCGCCGCCCAGGCAAGCGCCGCCTCCGGGGAGGGAGCCCGGACCGAGACGACGGCCGCGTCGGGCCGGGCCGCGGTGAGGCCGGCCTCGGTGAGCCGCCGGTGCAGGACGGTCGCGACGGTACGGGCCCGTCCGGCGAGGCCCGGTTCCGCGGCGATCAGCCGCAGGCTCGCGAGCGCGCCGCCCGCGGCGGCGGGGGCGAGCCCGGTGTCGAAGATGAAGGTGCGGGCGGCGTTCACCAGGTGCTCGATCACTCGGGCGGGGCCGAGCACGGCGCCGCCCTGGCTGCCCAGGGACTTGGAGAGGGTGAGGGTGGCGACGACGTCCTCGTCGCCGGCGAGGCCGGCCTCGTGGACGGCTCCCCTGCCTCCGTCGCCGAGCACGCCGAAGCCGTGGGCGTCGTCCACCACCAGGCCGGCACCGTGGGCACGGCAGGCCGTGGCGAGCTCGGACAGCGGGGCCTTGTCCCCGTCGACGGAGAAGACGGAGTCGCTGACGACCAGGGCCCGGTGCCCGGGGTGCGCGTCCAGGGTCTTGCGTACGGCCTCGGGGTCGCCGTGCGGGACGACGGCCGCCTCGGCGCGGGCCAGCCGGCAGCCGTCGACGATCGACGCGTGGTTGGCGGCGTCGGAGACGATCAGGGAGTCCCGGCCGCCCAGCGCGGTGAGCGCGGCGAGGTTGGCGGTGTAGCCGGAGGAGAAGACGAGGGCGGCCTCGAAGCCGCAGAAGTCGGCGAGCTCGCGCTCCAGGCGGGTGTGCAGCCGGGTGGTCCCCGTGACGAGCCGCGAGCCGGTGGAACCGGCGCCCCAGCGCCGTGCGGCCTCGGCCGCCGCCTCGGTGACCTCCGTGCGGCGGGTGAGCCCCAGGTAGTCGTTGCTCGCCAGGTCGAGGAGGTCCGACTCGGCCGCCCGGGGCCGCAGCGTCCGGACGAGACCGGCTTCCGCCCGGCGGCGCGCCTCGGCGTCGGTCCAGTCGAACGCGGTACGGCGCGGGCCCGCGGCCCGTGCGTCGTCGGCCTGTGGCATGCGGCGATCCTTTTGTAGGCAGCGCACAGACACTAGCCGGAGGGAGCCGAGGTCGGGATGTGGTCATCCACACACCCCAATCGGGGGCGTTTGTTCGGTTCCTCCTTGGCCCGGGGGCGGGCGGTAGGCAAGGATCTCAGGTTATGGACCTGCTGAACACGCTGGTGGAGAAGGGGCTGCGGCGCGAGCTGCCGACCCGTGAAGAAGCGCTCGCCGTGCTGGCGACGTCCGACGACGAACTGCTCGATGTGGTGGCTGCGGCCGGCAAGGTGCGCCGCCAGTGGTTCGGGCGTCGGGTGAAGCTCAACTATCTGGTCAACCTGAAGTCCGGGCTGTGTCCCGAGGACTGCTCGTACTGCTCGCAGCGCCTCGGCTCGAAGGCCGAGATCCTCAAGTACACCTGGCTGAAGCCGGACGAGGCGTCCCAGGCCGCCGCGGCGGGCGTCGCGGGCGGGGCCAAGCGGGTCTGCCTGGTGGCGAGCGGCCGCGGTCCGACGGACCGCGACGTCGAGCGGGTCGGCAGGACCATCGAGGCCATCAAGGAGCAGAACGAGGGCGTCGAGGTGTGCGCCTGCCTCGGTCTGCTCTCGGACGGCCAGGCGGAGCGGCTGCGGGAGGCCGGCGCCGACGCGTACAACCACAACCTGAACACGTCCGAGGCGACGTACGAGGGCATCACCAAGACCCACACGTACGCGGACCGGGTGGACACCGTGCAGAAGGCGCACGCCGCCGGTCTGTCGGCGTGCTCCGGCCTGATCGCGGGCATGGGCGAGACCGACGAGGACCTGGTCGACGTCGTCTACGCGCTGCGCGACCTGGACTCGGACTCGGTTCCGGTCAACTTCCTCATCCCCTTCGAGGGGACCCCGCTCGCCAAGGAGTGGAACCTGACCCCGCAGCGCTGTCTGCGGATCCTGGCGATGGTCCGGTTCGTCTGCCCCGACGTCGAGGTGCGGATCGCCGGCGGCCGTGAGGTGCACCTGCGCTCGATGCAGCCGCTGGCGCTGAACATCGCGAACTCGATCTTCCTGGGCGACTACCTGACCAGCGAGGGCCAGGCCGGCCAGGCCGACCTGGACATGATCGCGGATGCCGGCTTCGAGGTGGAGGGCGCGGGGACCACCACGCTGCCCGCACACCGCGCGGACGCGCTCGCGGCGGCGGGCGGCGGCTGCGGCTCGCACGGCTCGGCGGAGGGCACCGGCTGCGGCACGCAGACGTCCGCCGAGGGCGCGGGCTGCGGCTCGCACGCCGGTGGCGGCTGCGGCCCCTGCGGCGGTCACGCGGCGGAGCCGGCCGAGGCCCCCGCGGCCGAGGCGGACACCGCTCCGAACGGCGCCCGGCCCGATCTCGTGGCGGTACGCCGCCGGGGCGCCGGCACCGACCTGGCCCCGAATGCGTAACGACGAACTCCTCGCCCTGGACCGGGCGCACGTCTGGCACCCGTACGGCCCCATGCCGGGCCGCGCGGAACCGCTGGTCGTCGCGTCCGCGTCCGGTGTGCGTCTGCGGCTCGCCGAACCCGCCGAGGGTCAGGACGAGTTGGTCGACGGCATGTCGTCGTGGTGGTCGGCGATCCACGGCTACAACCATCCCGTGCTCAACGAGGCGGTACGCGGCCAGCTCGACCGGATGAGCCACGTCATGTTCGGCGGGCTCACCCACGAGCCCGCCGTCCGGCTCGCCGCCCGGCTCGTCGAGATCACCCCCGAGCCGCTGCGGCACGTCTTCCTCAGCGACTCGGGCTCCGTCTCCGTCGAGGTGGCGGCCAAGATGTGCCTGCAGTACTGGCGCTCCCTCGGCCGTCCCGAGAAGCAGCGGCTGCTGACCTGGCGCGGCGGGTACCACGGGGACACCTGGCAGCCGATGTCGGTCTGCGACCCCCAGGGCGGGATGCACGAGCTGTGGGCGGGGGTGCTCCAGCGGCAGGTCTTCGTGGACGCGCCGCCGACCGCGTACGAGGAGTCGTACGCCGAGCTGCTGCGGACGGAGATCGGGCGCCACGCGCACGAGCTGGCCGCCGTGGTGGTGGAGCCCGTGGTGCAGGGCGCGGGCGGGATGCGTTTCCACGACCCGGCCTACCTGCGGGTGCTGCGCGAGGCGTGCGACGCGCACGACGTGCTGCTCGTCTTCGACGAGATCGCGACCGGGTTCGGGCGCACGGGCAGCCTGTTCGCCGCCGATCAGGCGGGCGTCTCCCCCGATGTGATGTGCGTGGGCAAGGCGCTGACCGGCGGTTACCTGTCGATGGCGGCGACGCTCTGCACGGGCCGCGTCGCCGACGGGATCTCGCAGGGCGAGGTGCCGATCCTGGCCCACGGGCCGACCTTCATGGGCAACCCGCTCGCCTCGGCCGTGGCCCTCGCCTCGCTCGACCTGCTGCTCTCCCAGGACTGGGAGGTCGAGGTCAAGCGGATCGAGACCGGGCTGCGGGAGGGCCTCGCGCCGGCGGCCGACCTGCCGGGCGTGCGCGAGGTACGGGTGCTCGGCGCGATCGGCGTCGTCCAGCTCGACCACGAGGTCGACATGGCGGCGGCGACGCGCGCGGCGGTCCGGGAGGGCGTGTGGCTGCGCCCGTTCCGGGACCTGATCTACACGATGCCGCCGTACGTGACCGGCGGCGACGACCTGGCCCGGATCTGCGCGGCGGTCCTCGCGGCCGCGGCGGCGGGCTGACCGGCCCGCACGGGTTGAACCGCCCGCGCGGGCCGAACGGGTTGAACGGGTTGAACGGGTTGAACGGAAGGAGCGGGGCAGCAGTGGGAATCATCGTCGTCAGCGGTACGGGGACGGAGATCGGCAAGACCGTCGTCACCGCGGCGGTCGCCGCCGTGGCCACCGCCGCGGGGCGGTCGGTCGCCGTCCTGAAACCCGCGCAGACGGGAGTCGGGCCGGACGAGCGGGGCGACGCGGACGAGGTCGTCCGGCTTTCCGGCGCCGTGACCTCGGCCGAACTGGGCCGCTTCCCGGAGCCGCTGGCCCCGGGCACGGCCGCCCTGCGGGCCGGGATGGCCCCGGTCGGGCCCCGCGAGGTCGCCGACGCCGCCCGGAAGCTGGCCGCCGATCACGACCTGGTGCTCGTGGAGGGCGCCGGCGGGCTCCTCGTCCGCTTCGACGAGGAGGGCGGCACGCTCGCCGACGTGGCCGCGCTCCTCGGCGCCCCGGTCCTCGTGGTGGTCCCGGCCGGTCTCGGGACCCTCAACACCGCCGCCCTGACGGGCGAGGCACTGCGGGCGCGCGGCATCGACCAGCTCGGCGTCGTCGTCGGCAGCTGGCCGGCCGCGCCCGACCTCGCGGCGCGCTGCAACCTCGCCGACCTGCCGCTGTCGGCGGACGCGCCCCTGCTCGGAGCGGTTCCGGAGGGCTCGGGATCGCTCGCTCCGGCGGAGTTCCGGGCGGCGGCGGGCGGTTGGCTGGCCCCGGCGCTCGGCGGCGCCTGGGACGCGGCGGCGTTCGCCGACGCGGTCGGGGTCTGAAATCCGCACGGCCCCGGCGACGGTGACTCCGTAGGCTGGGGCCATGCGCGCTCACGTTCAGGAGATCGTCTTCGACTGTGCCGGTCCGGCCGCCCTCGTCCGGTTCTGGGCCGGGCTCCTCGGGGGCGATCCGGTCGACCGGAGTGACGACTGGTCGTACGTCGATCCGCCGGAGTTCGTCCGGCTCGCCTTCCAGCGCGTGCCCGAGGGCAAGGCGGTGAAGAACCGGGTCCATCTCGACCTGGAGGTCCCGGACCCGGACCGGGCGGCCGAGGAGGCGCTTGCGGCCGGCGCGGTCAGGGTCGGCGGGCTCGTGACCGACGAGCAGGGCTCCTTCCAGGTCATGCGGGACCCGGAGGGCAACGAGTTCTGCTTCGTGACCGGGTGAGGGGCGTACGGTGACCCCGCCACGGCCCGGAACCCGGGCACCCCGCGTCCATCACCCCCTGTTCGCCCGGTTCTACGCGCGCGTGAGCGTGTCGGCCGAAGGACGCGGCGGACTCGGCGCCCTGCGCGAGGAGCTGCTCTCCGGCCTCGCCGGCCGGGTCGTCGAGATCGGGGCCGGGAACGGACTGAACTTCGCGCACTACCCTGCCGGGGTCACCGAGGTCGTGGCCGTCGAGCCCGAGCCCCGTCTGCGGCGCCTCGCCGAGGAGGCCGCGCGGCGGGCCCCCGTCCCGGTGACCGTGCTGCCCGGCACCGCGGAGGCGCTCCCGGCGGAGGACGGTTCCTTCGACGCGGCCGTCGCCTCGCTCGTCCTGTGCACGGTACGGAGCGTGCCGCAGGCCCTCGGGGAGGTGCGCCGGGTGCTGCGGCCGGGCGGCGAGCTCCGTTTCCTCGAACACGGAGCGGCCGACTCCCCCGGGCTCGCACGGGTGCAGCGGGGTCTCGACCGCACGGTGTGGCCCCTCCTCTTCGGTGGCTGCCACACCTCGCGCGCCCCGCTCGCCGAGCTCGCGGCGGCCGGCCTCACCCTCGTGTCGTCCCGCTCCTTCGACCTGCCGGAGACCGGCCCGCGACTGCCGTCCTCACCCTGCTTCCTGGGCGTGGCACGGGTCTGAGGTCGTGTCCGGAAAGTCCCGCCCGGCCTGCGACGCCCGGCAGGCCACCGTGCGGCTGTCCCGCCACACGGAACTCCCTGGCACGACCTCGCTTCGCCATGGTGGGATCTCGCCATGATCGATCTGCAGATACGTGCCGCCACCTCCGCCGACGCCGAGGACGTCCTGACCTTCTGGAAGGAGTCGGCCGAGGGCACCTCGATCTCGGACGACGTGAACGGAGTGACCCGGCTCGTCGAGCGCGACCCGGAGGCCCTCATCCTCGCCGTGGCCGACGGCCGGATCGTCGGGTCGGTGATCGCCGGCTGGGACGGCTGGCGCGCCTCCCTCTACCGGCTCGCCGTCCTGCCCTCCCACCGCAGGCGGGGCATCTCCACCGCGCTCCTGCGAGCCGCCGACGAACGGTTCGTCGCGCTCGGCGGCCGCCGCGCGGACGCCATGGTCCTGGAGGCGAACGAGACGGGACAGCGGCTGTGGACGGCCGCCGGATACCAGCGGGAAGACCGCTGGCGCCGCTGGGTCAAGCCGCTCACGGGGTGAGCCCCGGCCGGGAGCGCGGGGGGCGACCACTGCGGTCCCTGCTGCGGCCCGGGCTGCGGTCCGGCCGCGGTCCCTGCTCCGGGAGCGCGGGGGTGATCGCCACCACACTCGGGTTCAGCCCACCGGGGTGATCACCCCGTGCTTTGCCCGTCCTTTACCATGGTGTCTCATCCCGACGACCGAAAGGTGTGAGCGTCCGCCCATGGGCGAGCCTCCCAGTAGCACTGGTTCCGACAGTTCCGGCTTCGACGGCCGACACCGAGCGATCCTTCTCCCCCTGGCTGATCATGGGACGGAGGTGAACCGATGACCGAAGTGCTCCTGCTCCTCCTAGCGCTCCTCCTCTCCCTCGCGTGCGGCGCCTTCGTCGCGGCCGAGTTCTCGCTCACCACCGTCGAGCGCGGCGAGCTCGAAGCCGCCGCGCGGCGCGGCGAACGCGGAGCGGGCAGCGCCCTGAAGGCCGTGCGGTCGCTGACCTTCCAGCTCTCGGGCGCCCAGCTGGGCATCACCGTCACCAACCTCGTGATCGGCATGCTCGCCGAGCCGTCGATCGCCAAGCTGCTCCGCGGCCCGATGGAGGCCATCGGCCTCTCCCCGACGGTCGCCTCCTCGGTGGCGCTCGTCCTGGGCACGGCGCTGTCGACCGTCGTCCTGATGGTGGTCGGCGAGCTGGTCCCGAAGAACTGGGCGATCTCCTCGCCCCTCGCGGTCGCGAAGGCGGTCGCCACCCCGCAGCGGGTGTTCACCGCCTCGTTCAAGCCGCTGATCAGCCACCTCAACAACACCGCGAACCGCATCCTGCACCGCCTCGGCATGGAACCGACCGAGGAGCTCGCCTCCGCGCGCTCCCCCCAGGAGCTGGTGGCGCTCGCCCGGCACTCCGCCAAGAAGGGCGCGCTGGAGGCGGACACGGCCGAGCTGTTCGTCCGTACGCTCAACCTGGCCGAGCTGACCGCCGAGAACGTGATGACGCCCCGCGTGCAGGTCACCGCCCTCGATGTGCAGGCCACCGCCGAGGACGTGGCGAACGCGACCCGCGCCACGGGTCTCTCCCGCTTCCCGGTCTACCGCGGCAGCCTCGACTCGGTCGTCGGCATCGCGCACATCAAGGACGTACTCGCGATACCGGCCGCCGAACGGCCGCGCCACCGCATCGCCGAGCTGCTGCGCGAGCCGCTGCTCGTCCCCGAGACCCTGACCGTGGACCGTCTCCTCGACCGGCTGTCGGGCAAGCAGACGATGGCCGTCGTCATCGACGAGTACGGCGGTACGGCCGGTGTCGTCACCCTGGAGGACATCGTCGAGGAGGTCGTCGGCGAGGTCCGCGACGAGCACGACCCGCACGAGACGCCGGACCTGGCACGGGCGGGCGAGGACGCGGACGGGCGCGAGCTCTGGTCCGCGGACGGCGCGGCCCGTACGGACCAGGTCGAGACGATCGGCCTGCGCGTGCCGGACGGGCCGTACGAGACCCTCGCGGGTGTCCTCGCGACCGAGCTGGGCCGCATCCCGGCCGTCGGCGACACCGTGGAGCTGGCCGGCTGGCGGCTCGACGTCGTGGACGCCTCGGGCCGGCGCGCCGCGCGCGTGCTGATGCACGCCCCCGCGCAGCACACCGCCGGCGAGGCCGGCGACGAGACCGGGGAGGCCCGCCGATGATCGCCGTCCAGCTGTTGATCGGTCTGCTCACGCTGGTCGTCAACGCCTTCTTCGTCGGCGCCGAGTTCGCCCTGATCTCGGTCCGCCGCAGTCAGATCGAGCCGCTCGCCGAGGCCGGGAACCGGCGCGCGCGCAGCGTCATCTGGGGCCTGGAGCACGTCTCCGCGATGCTCGCCGCCGCGCAGCTCGGCATCACGCTGTGCACCCTGGTGCTCGGCATCGTCGCCGAGCCGGCCATCGCGCACCTGCTCGAACCGGTCTTCGACACGCTCGGCGTCCCGGACGGCCTGGTGCACCCGATCTCGTTCGTGATCGCCCTGTCGGTCGCGACGTACCTGCACATGCTGCTCGGCGAGATGGTGCCGAAGAACATCGCGCTCGCCGAGCCGGCGCGCTCGGCCCTGCTGCTCGGCCCGCCGCTGGTGACCCTCGCGCGGGCGCTGCGGCCGGTGATCTTCACGATCAACTCGTTCGCCAACGCCCTGCTCAGGCTGTTGCGCGTGGAGGTCAAGGACGAGGTCTCGGCGACCTTCTCCGACGACGAGCTGGCCCGGATGGTCACCGACGCGGGTGACGCCGGACTCCTCGACGACCGGGCCGCCGAGCGGCTCCACGACGCGCTGGAGCTGGGCCGCCGTCCCGTGCGGGACGTCGTGATGCCGGCCGGGAAGGTGGTGTACGCGCAGGTGGGCACCACCCCTGAGGAGCTGGAGGCGCTCTCCGCGCGGACGGGCTTCTCCCGCTTCCCGGTGGTGGACTCCGAGCGCCGGATCCTCGGCTATCTGCACGTCAAGGACGCCCTGGACGTCTCCCCGCGCGACGAGCCGTTCCCCGTGTCGGCGCTGCGTCCGATCGCCCGCGTCCGGGCGGCCACGCTGCTGGACGACGTCCTGACGGCGATGCGTCGCAGCCGGACCCACCTGGCGGCCGTCCTCGACGAGGACGAGAAGCCGGCCGGCCTCGTGACGATGGAGGACGTCCTTCGCGAACTGGTGGGGCGCCCGGCGGCGCCGTGACGCCACACGACGGACCGAGGGTCTGTCGTCGTCGCGGGGCAGACGGGAAGGTGACGACAGGCCCGAGGGGCCCCGGGAGCGATCCCGGGGCCCCTCGGGCGTGTCAGAGCGCGGTGGCGGCCAGCCAGTCGTCGAGCAGGTCGCGGTCGCCGGTGAGCGTGAAGCGCGGGTCGTCGGCCGCGTACCGACGGTGCAGGAGCAGCAGCAGCTCCCCTGCGTCCGCCTCGACGACGGCGGTCGGCGTGCTCGGGCCGCTGCCCCGGGTCCAGGTGAAGCCGCCCCCGCCGAGGGTCAGGGTCCGTACGGCGCCGGTGTCGCGGGCCGCGAGGCGCAGGACGGCGCCCTCGCGGTCGAGGTGGGCGACGGGTTCGGCGACCCACGGGAGGTAGGGAGCGTCGGCGAGGAACTGGTCGATCGCGTCCGCTGCCGTGGCGGGGTCCACCGGGGTGGGCGCTCCGCCGAGGGCGATCTCGGCGTCGGCGAGGTGCACGACCGCCTCGTTGAGCAGGCGCCGCGGGTAGGACCGGGCGTGCGGGTCCGCTCCCGGCGACCAGACCGGGAGGTCCGGGTCGGTCGCGCGCAGGGTCGCGAGGACCTGTTCGGCGCCCTCGGTCAGCCATCCGGCGTACCCGGCGGGGTCCGCCGGCAGGTCGAGCGGAACGTCCTTCACGTGGACGCGGACGGTGGCCCGGGTGCGTACAAGCCGCTCGGTCCAGCGGTGCAGGGCGCCGACGTGCCGGGTCAGGTCCGCCAGGGTCCAGCCGGGGCAGGTGGGCACCGGGGTCGCCGGGTCGGCGTCCCTGACGAGCGCGGCGAAGCGCCGCACATGAGCGGCGACGGCGTCGCACGCGGCGGCGTGGGCGATGGCCGTGGCGGGGTGAGCGGTGGCCGCGGCTGCGTGGGCGCCGGGCGTGCCGGGATGAGCGGTGGCCGTGGCCGCGGGGGCCGCGTCGGACGTGGCGGCTCGTGCGGCAGCGGGTCCCGCGAGGGACACGGCGGGGACGACGACTGCGGCCGGGGCCTGCCGGACGACGACCGTGGTGGCGTCGAACTGGTCCGGGACCCGGAGCAGCGCGTCGCGACGGGGGCCTTCCGGGCGGCGCAGGGCGGCCTGGCGGACGAGGCCGTCGAGGGTGCGGCGGTCGGCCGGTGGAAGGACGGAAAGGGTGTGGGCCGTGGACTCCAGCCACGTCGTCGCCGTGTCGGGGTCGAGAACCTCGTCGCCGGAGGTCTCGACCGCCGCCACCAGCTCGGCCAGCGCTTCGGCCAGCGTGCCCAGCAGCGCGTCGCTCATCGGGTTTCCCCTCCCGGGTGCTCCACGGCATCCCGCGCATACCGCGCGGTATGATCACTCCGCCATGGAGATCAATGCCACGTACAACAGTCTCGTCGCCCTCGGCGACAGCTTCACCGAGGGTATGTCGGACCAGAAGCCCGACGGCTCCTACCGGGGGTGGGCCGACGTCCTCGCGGGCCGGCTCGCCGCCCGTACGCCCGACTTCCGCTACGCCAATCTCGCCGTGCGCGGGAAGCTCATCGGACAGATCGTCGAGGAGCAAGTCGGCCTGGCCGCAACGATGAAGGCCGATGTGGTGACCCTCGTCGGCGGGCTCAACGACACCCTGCGGCCCAAGGTCGACATGGTCCGCGTACGGGACCTGCTGACCGAGGCAGTGGAACGCCTCACACCGTCCTGCGGGCAGCTGGTCCTCATGCGCAGCCCCGGCCGCAACGGCCCCGTCATGGAGCGCTTCCGCCCCCGGATGGAGGAGCTGTTCGCCCACATCGACGGGCTCGCCGCCCGGCACGGCGCACTGGTCGTCGACCTCTACGGCGCTCCGCCGCTCGGCGATCCCCGGCTGTGGGACGTGGACCGGCTCCACCTCACCGCGGAGGGGCACCGGCGGGTGGCCGAGGCCGTCTGGCAGACCCTCGGCCTGGCGCCGGAGGAGGACTGGCGGACCCCCCTGGCGCCGTCCGCGCCGCCCGGGTGGGCGAGCCGCCGGCTCGCGGACGCCCGGTTCGCCAAGGAGCACCTGGGTCCGTGGATCGGCCGCCGGCTGACCGGCCGATCCTCCGGCGACGGCCGGGCGCCCAAGCGCCCCGAGCTGCTGCCGTACGAGTTTCCGGCCGCTCCGTGACGGACGCGGTCACGAGACGCGGCTGACCTGCTGCGGCTCACGAGACGCGGCTGACCGGCCGCGGCTCACGGGCGCGCGTGACCTGCGTCTCGTAGCAAGCTCCACATCGGACCGTGGCGCTGGCCTGCAGAAACCGCCAGTAGACTCTCTCCACGTGACTGCTGTGACTGCGAAGCCCCGCATCCCCAACGTTCTGGCCGGCCGCTACGCCTCCGCGGAGCTCGCCGTCCTCTGGTCCCCCGAGCAGAAGGTGAAGCTGGAGCGTCAGCTGTGGCTCGCCGTGCTCCGCGCGCAGAAGGACCTCGGGATCGAGGTTCCGGACGCCGCCCTCGCCGACTACGAGCGCGTGCTCGACCAGGTCGACCTCGGTTCCATCGCCGAGCGCGAGAAGGTCACCCGCCACGACGTGAAGGCCCGGATCGAGGAGTTCAACGCCCTCGCCGGCCACGAGCACGTCCACAAGGGCATGACCTCGCGCGACCTCACCGAGAACGTCGAGCAGCTGCAGATCCGGCTCTCCCTGGAGCTGATGCGGGACCGTACGGTCGCCGTCCTGGCCCGCCTCGGCAAGCTGTCCGCCGAGTACGCGGAGCTGGTCATGGCCGGCCGCTCGCACAACGTCGCCGCCCAGGCGACCACCCTCGGCAAGCGCTTCGCGACGGCGGCGGACGAGCTGCTCGTGGCCTACGCGCGCCTGGAGGAGCTGCTCGGCCGCTACCCGCTGCGCGGCATCAAGGGCCCGGTCGGCACCGCGCAGGACATGCTGGACCTGCTCGGCGGCGACGCCGGCAAGCTGGCCGACCTGGAGCAGCGGATCGCCGGTCACCTCGGCTTCGCCCACGCCTTCACCTCGGTCGGCCAGGTCTACCCGCGCTCGCTCGACTACGACGTGGTCACCTCGCTGGTGCAGCTGGCCGCCGCCCCGTCGTCGATCGCCAAGACGATCCGCCTGATGGCGGGCCACGAGCTGGTCACCGAGGGCTTCAAGCCCGGCCAGGTCGGCTCCTCGGCGATGCCGCACAAGATGAACACCCGCTCCTGCGAGCGCGTCAACGGCCTCATGGTCATCCTGCGCGGCTACGCGTCGATGACCGGCGAGCTGGCCGGCGACCAGTGGAACGAGGGCGACGTGTCCTGCTCCGTGGTCCGCCGCGTCGCGCTGCCGGACGCCTTCTTCGCGCTGGACGGTCTCCTGGAGACCTTCCTGACCGTGCTCGACGAGTTCGGCGCCTTCCCGGCCGTCGTCGCCCGCGAGCTCGACCGCTACCTGCCGTTCCTGGCGACCACCAAGGTCCTCATGGGCGCCGTGCGCGCCGGTGTCGGCCGCGAGGTGGCCCACGAGGCCATCAAGGAGAACGCCGTCGCCTCCGCCCTCGCCATGCGCGAGCAGGGCGCCGAGCGCAACGAGCTCCTCGACAAGCTGGCCGCCGACGAGCGCATCCCGCTCGACCGCGCGCAGCTCGACGAGCTGATGGCCGACAAGCTGTCCTTCACGGGCGCCGCCGCCGACCAGGTCGCGGTCGTGGTCGCACGGATCGAGGAGATCCTCAAGCAGCACCCGGAGGCCGCCGCCTACGCCCCCGGCGCGATCCTCTGACCCGGACTCCCCGGTTCACCCAGCAGCAGCTGGAGGCCGCCCGCGACCGCGTCGTTCCCGACGTGGCCGCGGGCGGCCTTTCCGTACTGTTCTGCGGGATCAACCCGGGTCTGATGACAGCGGCGACGGGCCACCACTTTGCCCGGCCGGGCAACCGGTTCTGGCCGGTGCTGCACCTGTCCGGGTTCACGCCGAGGCTGCTGCGGCCCGACGAGCAGGAGGAGCTCCTGACGTACGGCCTCGGGATCACGAACGTGGTGGCGCGGCCGACCGCACGGGCGGACGAGCTGAGCCGGGAGGAGTACGTCGAGGGCGGGCGGATCCTGGCCGGCAAGGTGGAGCGGCTCGCGCCGCGCTGGCTCGCGGTCGTCGGTGTCACCGCGTACCGGGTGGCCTTCGGCGAGCCGAAGGCCGCGATCGGGCCGCAGGAGCGCATGATCGGATCCACCCGGATCTGGGCGCTGCCCAATCCGAGCGGCCTCAACGCGCACTGGACGGCGGCGACGATGGCCGAGGAGTACGCCCGTCTCCGGGAGGCCGCCGAGGTGCCCGGCCCGTAGCGAAGGAGTGCCGTGGAGTGGGGTGACTACCGGCCGTTCCAGCCGCTGGAGGACGGCCCGATGGGGGACATGCCCCCGGTGACCGCCCACCGGGAGTACGAGCACCGGATGGCGACGAAGGACGAACGGCTCACGGCCCTCACCGCCCTGGTCGGGGCGAACGGACTGCGGCTCGGCACGACGGACGAGGATCTCGACGCGCTGGAGGGCTGGTACCTCGCCGAGGTCGAGCCGGACGCGGAGCGATCGGCCCGGCCGCGCCCGCTGTGGATCGCCGTCGCCTACGACCTGGGTCTGCACCTCGGGGACACGATCGTCGCGCGGGCCCCGGGACTCTCCTGGACCTTCTACCGGTCCCGGGCGGGGGCACGGGACGTCTCCCACCAGCATCCGGTGATCATGGGGTTCACCCGGCTCCGCAACAAGCGCTACAACGTCGATCCGTTCCTCTTCGCGGCCGGCACCGGCGGCAGCTCGCTCGGCGGCCATGACGCGCGCGGGAGCTTCCGTACCTTCGTCGACTCGGCGGTCGGCTACGCCTGAGGGCTGCCGTCCCCGTCCGGGAGCGGCTCCGCCGGCGGGTCGACCGTCGTGACCACGGCGAGGAGCTGGAACGGCAGTTCCTTGTCCCACTGGGAGACGCCCAGACCGATCCAGGCGCCGTCGGCCTCCCACAGGTACAGGTCCGGGGTGTGGCCGCTGAGCGTGGACCAGGGCTCGGGTATCGACTCGCCCTCCATGGACCGCTCCAGGACGGGCCCGAGGGGGAGCCGTCGGGGCGGGCCCCAGCGCGCGGCGAGGAGGACGGCGAGCCCCTCCCGTTCCGCTTCGTACTGGTCCCCGACGGCTTCCCGGCGCGTGCCGTCGTCCTCCCAGAACTCCTCGCTGGTCGCCAGTTCGGCCAGGTGGAAGCCCCGGCTCCCGTCGAAGCTGCGGGCGCGGAGTAAGTCGATCGTCGCCAGATGGCGGGCCGTGGTGGTCATGGGGCCAGTAAAGCGCGCGGCACTGACAGTTGGCGCCGTGTCAGGAGCGTCGGAGGGGTCGGGCCGGGGGCGGCGCTCGCCGCGACCCGGCCCATTGAGTACCATCCGCCGAAGAGGTGCACGAGCTGGGAGGACACACTGTGGGGCGGCTGACCGGCGGGGATCCGTCTCTGCTGCGGCGGATCAACTCCGCGGTGGTACTCCATGCGCTGCGTGGCGCCGACGCGCCCACGCTCACGGACCTGACCCGGATCACGGGGCTGTCGCGGCCCACGGTCGAGGGGGTCGTCGAGGGTCTCATGGAGGGCGGGCTCGTCGTCGAGTCGGCGCCCGAGGAGGGCGAGGCCAGGCGGCAGGGCCGTCCGGCGCGGAGGTTCCGCTTCCGTGCGGAGGCGGGTCATCTGCTCGGCATCGAGATCGGCCCGCACCGGGTGGCCGCGCTGCTCTCCGGTCTGGACGGGCGGATCATCGGCGCGGGGTCCCGCGAGGTGTCGGAGACGGCGCCCGAGGACGAGCGCCTGGACAAGGTGCGTACGGTCGTGGCCGACGTGCTGCGCAGGGCCGGGGTCGCCCGCTCCAATCTGCGGGCCGTCGGCGTCGGCACCCCCGGCATCGTGGAGGCCGACGGCACGGTGCGCCTGGGCACGGCGCTGCCGGGCTGGACGGGCCTCGCGCTCGGCGAGCGGCTGCGGCGGTCCTTCCGCTGCCCCGTGATCGTGGAGAACGACGCGAACGCGGCCGCCGTCGCCGAGCACTGGAAGGGCGCCGCGACCGACTCCGACGACATCGTCTTCGTGCTCGCCGGGCTGAGCCCGGGCGCCGGGTCGCTCATCGGCGGCCGGCTGCACCGGGGGTACGGCGGGGCGGCCGGCGAGATCGGCGCCCTGCACCTGCTGGGCCGCGGGGTCACCCCCGAGCACCTGCTGTCGACCACCGACGAACCGCTGCACCCGCTGGACGAGCAGGCGGTCGCCGAGGTCTTCGCGCTGGCCCGCAAGGGCGACGCACGCGCGGAGGCGGCGGTGGAGCGGTTCATCCAGCGGCTCGTGCACGACGTGGCGGCGCTGGTCCTGGCGATCGACCCCGAGCTGGTCGTGGTCGGCGGCTGGGCGGCCGGCCTCGACGGCGTCCTGCCGCCGCTCCGCGAGGAGCTGGCCCGGTTCTGCCTGCGTCCGCCGCGGGTGGTGCTGTCCCTCCTCGGCGAGGCCGCCGTAGGCACCGGCGCCCTGCGGCTCGCCCTCGACCACGTCGAGGAGCAGCTCTTCGCGGTCGACGGAACGGTGACGGCCCGCCGCTAGAGGGTGTCCTGCCCGGCCTGATCGGGCCGGCCGCAGCGGCCGGCCCCAAGGCCCCCCAACGGGTCCTCGCGGCGGGCCGGTGCGTACGCAACGGTGACGGCCCGCCGTCAGGACTTCCTGGCGGCGGGCCGGTGCGCACGGGGTGCGGTGGTGCGGGTGCTACGAGGCCATGACCAGGTCGCCGGAGTCGCCGAAGGTGAGGCGGCAGGTGTCGGCGCGGTAGGTGGCCACGGAGACGGCGGCGGTACGCCCTCCGGAGAGGTAGCGGGTCGTGACGACGAGGACGGGAGCGCCGGGCAGCCGGTCGAGCTCCTTGGCGTCGTCGGCGCGGGCGGAGCCGAGCTCCACGGCGCGGTCCTGGCCGTCGAGGGCGAGGTGCTGGAGTTCGCGCAGTACGGCGCGGGCGCGGGCCGGTCCGGCGGGCAGGTCGATCGCGGTCAGGCCGGGGACCGAGCCCGCGGGCACGTAGAGCAGTTCCGCGGCGACCGGCTGGCCCTGGGAGTTGCGGAGGCGGCGGACGACGTGCACCCGCTCCTCGGCGACCGTCTCCAGGACGCGCGCGACGGCGGCCGGGGCCACGTCGGAGGCCGAGTCCAGGGACTGCCAGGCGTCGTCGCCGACACCCGGCCAGACGTGCTGGGTGGTGGAGACGTCCACGCCGACGCGCGGCGGGGCGACCGTGGTGCCGACGCCGCGGCGGCGCTGGAGCCGGCCTTCCAGCTCCAGCTGCTCCAGGGCCTGGCGCAGCGTGGCACGGGCGACGCCGAAGCGTGCCGCGAGCTCGCGCTCGTTGGGAAGGATCTCCCCGACCGCGAAGTCCGAGTCGAGTGCTTCGCCGATCACTGTCTTGAGGTGCTGGTACTTCGGTTCCGGTACCGATGCCAGCTGCGTGGTCCCCACCCTGATCCTCCGCAATTCGCCGTGTCCCGCGGCGTTTCCGCGCCCTTGTTTATTAAAGGTTCCTGCACTAACTCTGCGACCATAAGGCGAGCCACCCCCTTGGTCAAGACCAATCCTCCGTCGAACGCCCCCGAATGTGACCGTCTGACCTGGATCGTTCACAGGACGTTCGCGCCCGCGTGAGGCCCGCGCAGCACGGTGCCCCGTCTCCCGGGGCGGGGGACGGGGCACGGGCGGTGCGGTCAGAGGCCGGCGAGGCCCTGGAACTTGTCGGGGTTGCGGAGGATGTATACGCACTGGATGTGTCCGTCGCGCACCTCGACCTGGAAGACCGTGTCGGGCCGTCCGTCGGCGAGGGCGACCACCGCGGGACCGCCGTTGAGCTCGGCGAATCGGATCTCGTACTGGGTGTCGTCGCCCTGGGCGATGGCGGCGAGGAAGCGGCCGACCTTGTCGGCGCCGTCGATGACCCGCAGCGGCGCCTTGGACTTGCCGCCGCTGTCGCCGACGAGACGCACGTCGGGGGCGAGCAGGGCGAGGAGCCCGCCGAGGTCGCCGCCGGCCGCGGCGGCGAGGAACCGCTCGGTGAGGTCGCGGCGCTCGTTCGGGTCGACGTCGTAGCGGGGCTTGCCCTCGTCGACGTGGCGGCGGGCCCGTCCGGCGAGCTGGCGTACGGCCGTCTCGGTGCGGTCGAGGGCGGTGGCGATCTCCCCGTAGGGGAAGCCGAACGCCTCGCGGAGCACGAAGACGGCCCGCTCCAGGGGCGAGAGGGATTCGAGGACGACGAGGACGGCGAGCGAGACGGAGTCGGCGAGCAGGGCGCGCTCGGCGGAGTCGGGGGCGGACGGGCCGAAGTCGGTGACGACGGGTTCGGGCAGCCACGGGCCGACGTAGGACTCGCGGCGGCTCTGGACGTGACGCAGCCGGTCGATGGCGAGCCGGGTGGTGATCCGTACGAGGAAGGCGCGCGGCTCGCGGACGGCCGCCCGGTCCTCGGCGGTCCAGCGCAGCCATGCCTCCTGGACGACGTCCTCCGCGTCGGCGGCTCGGCCGAGCATCCGGTAGGCGACGCCGAGGAGTATCGGGCGGTGCTCTTCGAAGAGAGCGGTCAGGGAGTCGGTCTGCGTATCGGTGGGCACGGGCCCATCCCAGCCGACGACCCTCCTCCTGTCCAGTTTCGGACACGGTCTTGAAGTACTGGCTACCGAACGGTAATTGTCTTGCTGACAAGGCGTCCAAGGAACCTCGCACGCCAGGTGTTCAGGACAGGGAGCCGGTATGCCCGCACGGATCGCGTTCACGATCGAGACCCCCATGGGTCCCCGCACGACGTCGATGACGTACGAGCGGAGGGGCGCGGGGGAACCGCTGCTGCTGCTCCACGGCATCGGGCACCACTGGCAGGCATGGGAGCCCGTCCTCGACGTCCTGGCCGCCGACCGTGACGTGATCGCCGTCGACCTGCCCGGCTTCGGCGCCTCCGAGGCCCTGCCGGACGGCTCCCCGTACGACCTGTCCACCGTGGTCCCGGTGCTCGGCGCCTTCTGCGAGGCCGTCGGCGCGGAGCACCCGCACGTGGCGGGGAACTCGCTCGGCGGGCTGCTCGCCCTGGAGCTCGGCCGGGAGAAGCGGGTCCGGTCGGTCACCGCCCTCTCCCCCGCCGGCTTCTGGTCCGAGGGCGAGCGCCGCTACGCCTTCGGGACGCTGCGCGCCATGCGGGGCGCCGCCCGGTCCCTGCCGGTGCCGGTGATCGAGCGCCTCTCCCGTACGTCCGCCGGGCGCACCGCGCTCACCAGCACCATCTACGCGCGGCCCGGCCGCCGGTCACCCGAGGCGGTCGTCGCCGAGACCCTCGCGCTGCGCGAGGCCACCGGCTTCCACCAGACCCTGGCCGCGGGCCGGGGCGTGCTGTTCCGCGACGACGTCCCCTCGGTCCCCGTCACGGTCGCCTGGGGCACCCGCGACCGGCTGCTCCTGCGCCGCCAGGGCGTCCGCGCCAAGCACACCCTGCCCGGCGCGCGGCTCGTCCGGCTGCCCGGCTGCGGTCACGTGCCCATGAACGACGACCCGGCTCTCGTCGCGCGCGTGATCCTGGACGGCAGCCGCTGACCCCGGCCGGCGTCCACGGCTGAACAGGCCGGTGCCCAGGGCCGCACCGGCCCCCACCAGCAGGCTGCCGGCCGCCTGGGGAAGGCCGAAGACGGCGTGCCCGACCAGGGCGGCGCTCAGCGCGGCCGCGACCGGGATCGCGCCGGTATAGAGAGTGGCCCTCTCCATGCCGACCCGCTGGACGCCCATGTAGAAGAGGACGAACCCGACGACGGTGGCCAGCGCCGCCTGCCAGACCAGGGCGCCCGCCTCCACGGCCGTCGGCATCCGCACCAGACCCGCCCCGTCCACCACGAGACCCACGAGCGCCGCCTCCGCCGCGCCCACCCCGCAGACGGCGGCCGTCAGCAGCTTCGGCCCGAGCAGCCTCAGGACCGGCACGGCGAGCACGGTGAACCCCACCTCGCCGGCGAGGGCCGCCACCGACCAGCCGATCCCGGCCGGGTCCGTCCGTCCCCAGCCCTGCACGGTGAACGCGCCGGCGGCGACGAGCAGCGCCCCGTACAGCACGGCCGGCGCGGGCCTGCGGCCCTCGGTCAGCGGGACGAGGACGGCGACGACCACCGGGGCGCAGCCCACCAGCACGCCCGGGACGGCCGGCTCGGCGGTCCGCTCGGCGGCGAGCACGGCGAGGTTGAACCCCACCATGCCGACCGCCGCGAGAGCCACGAGGCGCAGCCAGTGACGGACGGTCAGGAGCCGCAGCGGGGCGAGTCCTCCCCGGCCGAGCAACGGAAGAAGGAGCAGACAGGCGGCCCCGTAGCGCAGCGCCTGCCCACCCGCGTACGGATAGGCGCCGAGCAGGCTGTTCGCGGTGAAGGAGGCCCCGACGAGGGCGTAGGCGAGGGTGACGAGCAGGACCCCGCGCAGGGAGTTCGCGTTCATGCTCCCGACGCTAGGAAGCGGAGCGGTCCCCGTTAAGGTCCACTTCCGCGCCGTCATCGAGGACCACTTCGGGCGCCCCGTCCGGCCGGGGCCGGAGCTGTAGGTTCGCGTTTCCCATGTCCCTTTCTCCCTACGCCTGGCCCGTGTCCGGCCCAAAGGACAGCAGAGGCCCTGGGCACTTCGGGACAGCCGAAAGGGCGCCCGGCCTGGAACTTCAGGCCGGGCGCCCTTTCGTCGGGGCGTGCGCGTCAGGACGCGGAGGCGCTGTTCGCCGCGGGTGTGCCGGCCAGGATCGTCTCCTCCACCGCTTCGTACCGCATGCGCTGGTCGGCCGGGTCACGTTCGTGGAGCACCGTGCCGAGCCAGCCCGCGAGGAAGCCCAGCGGGGCCGAGAGAATGCCCGACGTGGTGAACGGGAACCAGTTGAAGTCCTGGTCCGGGAAGATCGCCTGGGGCGATCCGGACACCAGGTTGCTGCCGGTCATGAGGATGATCGCGGAGACGCTGCCCACGATGAGGGTGAGGAGCAGTCCCGTACGGGAGTAGCGGCGCCAGAAGAGGCTGTAGACGAGGGCCGGTGCGACCGCGGACGCGCCGATGCAGAACGACAGGGTCAGCAGTGCCTGAAGGTTCAGATGCCGTGCACCGGCGGCGATCGCGATCGCCACGAACCCGACGCCCGCCGCGGCGGTCCGGGCGATGGCCATCTCTGCGGAGCCCTTCAGTCGCGCCTTGCGGCGCAACCCGTGCGTGATGAGGTCGTGCGCCAGGGTGTTGGCACAGGCGAGGGTGATCCCGGCGACCGAGGCCAGCAGGGTGAGGAAGATGGCTGTCGACACGGCCGTGAACAGCAGTGTCTCGAAGGTCGTCTGGTCCGTGCCCATGACGGCCTGGCTGACCATGAGGAACGCTGTCTTGCCCTGCGGGTCGCCGGCGACGATCCCCTGGTGGCCGACGATCGCCGCCGCGCCGAAGCCGATGACGGCGATCAGCAGACAGGTCACGACGACGGTCGACACCGCCCAGGACATCGAGCGCCGCACGGCTGCCGCGCTGCGCGCGGTGAACATGCGCATGGTGATCTGCGGCAGCACCGCGGCGCCGAGCACGACCGTCAACTGAGTGCTGATCATGTCGAGTTCGTTGCCGCCGAACTGCAGACCGGAGGCGAGATAGGCGTCTCCCGCCCCGCTGCCACGCTTGGCTGCGTCCAGCAGGGAGGGCAGGCTGAAGTCGAAGCGGTTGAGGATGAGCGCGGCGATCGCGAGGGACGCGCCGAGCAGGGCGACGGTCTTGACGATCTGGATGAAGGCGGTGCCCTTCATGCCGCCGATCGCCGCGTACGCGATCATCAGCAGGCCCAGGAACACGATCGCCCCGGTCTTGAAGCCGTCGGAGTCGAAGCCGAGGACGACGGAGAGGAGATCGCCGGCGCCCGCGAGCTGGAAGACCACCAGCGGCAGCAGTGCGGTCAGGGTGACCGCGGCCGTGGTGATCCGCACGGCGGGGCCGGGGAGACGCCGGGTGAGGACGTCGCCGATCGTGAACCGGCCGGCGTTACGCAGCGGTTCGGCGAGCAGGAACATCATCAGGACCAGCGAGAGCGCGGTGCTCAGGGCGAGCGTGACGCCGTCGTAGCCGACGAGCGCGATGATGCCGATGGTGCCGAGCACGGTGCCGGCGGAGATGTAGTCGCCGGCGATCGCGAGGCCGCTCTGCACGGGGGAGAGCGAGCGGTAGCCGGTGTAGAAATCGCCCAGGTCGTCACGATCGGGGCCGGTCATCACGCACAGCAGCAGCGTGACGGTGATGACCGCGATGAACGCCATCAGCGACATGGTCTGGGCCTCGGAGCTGAAGCTGGTCATGCGCGCGCACCTTCGGTGGGCTGCTGCCACACGGGACGTCCGGAGCGGCTCTGGCGTTCCGGCCGGGGCGCGGCTGCCGCGGCCGCCTGCTCGGCGCGTTCGCGGATCGCCGCGGCGAGCGGGTCGACGTGGTTGCGCGCGATCCGCTCGTACAGCGCGATGGCAGCCAGCGCCACGGGCAGCTGGAGGAGCCCCAGGACCAGACCGGTGGTGAGGCCACCGGTGAGGGTGCCGGTCATCATCGAGGGGGCGTAGCCGGACAGGAAAAGGAAGATGACGAAGTAGCCGAGCGCGGTGAAGGTGGCGACGCGGCGGAGCCTGCGGTAAGCCGATCCGAGCCGGTGCAGGTCATCACGATCGTCGGTGGCGGCGGGCGGTTGCGGGGACGCGTCCCAGGGCTGCTGCGCGGAGTCCCAGCCCTGCGGCGAGGAGTCCCACGCTCGCGGGGCCGAGTCCCAGGCTGCCTGCGGATCGGTGTCCCAGGACGGCGATCCACCCTCCCAGGACTGCGACGCCGCCTCTTGGCGGTGCCGCCCGGCATTCCGGTGCTGGGGTACGGGCGGTGGGCCGGGGAAAGGCTGGTGGTACGACATCGATCTTGCTCCTTGCCACCCCGGGGGACGGGCGGTTGGCGCTGGTGGTCCGCGTACGTTACTCATGGGTATAGCCCCCGCGTAAGGGGGTTTCCGACCGCTCGGTATGTCGGTTCGGTGACGATCCTGTGTGCGCGGCGACGGAACCCGCGGTAACCCCGTCGTGGATCTTTCCGCAGGTCACGGGTGAGTCTCGGGCCACCCCTGGGGCCGGGCGGGCCTTGCCGGCACCCCGCGGCCTGATCGTGCCGGGCCTTGCGGGCCGGGGCGGTCCGGGGCCGCGGAGGTCGGCAGGCCGCGGGCCCCCCGGGTCGTGGCCCCGGTGAGGTCGGCCCCGGTCAGGCGAGCGCCGCGCAGGTCCGCGCGGGTGAGGTTCGCTCCCTTCAGGTCGGCTTCGGTCAGGTTCACTCCGCGCAGGTCGGCCTCCGTGAGGTCGGCTTCGCTCAGGTCGGCGCGGGTCAGGTCGGCGCTCTCGGTGACGGTGCCGGAGAAGATCCTCGCCTGGAGGGACGGATCCGCCGCGCTGAGCTTGGCGCCGCGGAGACGGGCCCCCGCCAGGGACGCGTCCGTCAGGTCGGCGTCGGCCAGGACGGCCCCCGTCAGGTTCGCTCCGGCGAGGCTCGCCCGGGTGAGGTCCGCGTCCCAGAGCAAGGCGCCGGACAGGTCGCACGGTGTCACGACCCGGTTGGGCAGTTCCAAGCGTCCCAGGGACGACTCCCGCAGGAGCGCGCCGCTGAGGTCCGCGCCGCTCAGGTCCGAGTCCAGGACGTTCGCGAGGGACAGGTCCGCCAGGCTCAGGTCGGCGTCGCTCAGGTCGACCCGCAGGAGCTGCGACTGGCGGAGGGTGGCCTCGGCGACGAACGCGTTCCTCAGGTCCACTCCCGTCAGGGAGGCGTGGCGCAGGTCCGCCCGTTCGAGGTTCACGTAGGCGAGCGGCACCCGCGCGCGCGGGAAGGCGCCGCCCTCGGGGAACTGCGCGAGGTCCCTGGAGGTCCAGGCGGTGAGGAACAGTCCCCGGAGGTCCGCCCCGTTCCAGTCGACCTGCGTGTCCCCGTCGCGGCCGGGCGAGCGGTGGGCCAGCACGTTCACCACCGCCGCCACGTCCGTGGCGGGGCGCACGATGGTCGGGTCCTGCCCCGACGGCGGTTCCTCCGGCTCCTTGACGAAGCCGGTCGCGGGAACGCTCGCGTGCCGCCGTACGTAGGCGGAGAGGACCAGGACGACCCTGGGCTGGTCCCGCCGCGAGTCCTGCATGATGCGTTCCAGCGCGTAGATCCCGCCGAAACGCACGTCGAGCGACGGCGAACCGAGGTTGGCGATCGCGTCGTTGAACCGGCTGGTGAGCTGGCCCTGCTCGGCGACCCGCACCTCCCGCCAGGTGAAGAGCAGCGCCACGAGGGCCGCGAGACCGGGCAGGATCGCCACGGCGAGCACGGGCCACTGCGACCGGCCGCGACCGTCGCCGCCGGGGGTGCCCGGGGCGCGGCGGAGCCTGCGCCGGGCCTCGCGCAGGTACGCGGTCCGGGGCGACCCTCCGCCGGGGGTTCGTCCGCTCACCCGTCCATCGGAGTCGACGCGGCTCGGAACGGGCCGACGCCACACCGCCGGTGCACCCGATCGCCGTAGATGCCGAATCATGGAGCTCCGCCGGGACGCACGGGGACCCGGCGCGAAGAGCGAGGGGGCCCTACCGAATGACGAGCCACGGAAAGGCGGCCTGGGAGCTGCTGCTCCCCGCCGCGGGAGCTCCTGCCCGGGGGCGCGGCCGGGCGCTCCAGGAGGCGCTGCGCGAGGCGGTGCGGTCGGGGCGGCTCGCGGCCGGGACCCGGCTGCCGTCGACCCGGGAGCTCGCCACCGACCTGGGCGTCTCGCGCGGCCTGGTCACCGAGGCGTACGAACAGCTCACCGCCGAGGGGTACCTGCGCAGCGACCGGGGCGCGGGAACCTGGGTGGGCGGCGCGGCCAGGGCGGCGGTGCGCGGTGTCCGCGATCCGGCGGCGGGCGCCTCGGGCGTACGGGTGGACTTCCGTCCGGGGACCCCGGACCTGTCGCTGTTCCCCCGAGCCGCGTGGGGGGCCGCGCAGCGGTCCGTTCTGGCTCGGCTGCCCCATCCGGCGCTCGGCTACCCCGATCCCCGCGGACTGCCCGAGCTGCGCGAGGCGCTGGCCGGGATGCTGGCGCGGCGGCGGGGCGTGGTGGCCGATCCGGAGCGGCTCGTGGTCTGCTCGGGCGTGGCGCAGGCGTCGACCCTGCTGGGCTTCGTCCTCCGGGCCCGGGGCCTGTCCGAGATCGGCGTCGAGGACCCCGGCAGTCCCGAGCACGCGCGGCTGTTCGCCTCCACCGGGATGGACACGGTCTGGCTCCCGCTGGACGAGGAGGGGCTGCGTCCCGGGCCGCTCGCCGCTTCGCGCGTGCGGGCGGTGGTGGTCACGCCCTCGCACCAGTTCCCCTCCGGGATCAGCTGGTCGGCCGGACGGCGCGCCGCGCTCCTCGACTGGGCGCGGGCGGTGGACGGGTACGTCCTGGAGGACGACTACGACGGCGACTTCCGGTACGACCGCGCGCCGGTGGGCGCGCTCCAGGGGCTCGATCCGGAGCGGGTCGTCTACACGGGCTCGGTCAGCAAGTCGCTGGCACCTGGGCTGCGGCTGGGCTGGATGCTCGTCCCGGCGGAGCTGCTCGGCGACGTCGTCGAGCGGAAGCGGACGATGGACCTCGGCAATCCGGTGCTCGACCAGGCGGTGCTCGCGGAGTTCGTGACGCGGGGCGGGTACGACCGGCAGCTGCGCCGCTGCCAACGCGCCTACCGGGAGCGGCGCGACGCGCTCCTCGGCGCCCTCGCGGAGCACCTGCCCGGCACCCGGGTGAGCGGCGTCGCCGCCGGACTCCACGTCATCGCGCGCGTACCGGGGCGGTTCGGGCCCCCGGAGCGCTTCCTGACCCGGGCGGCGGAGGCCGGGGTGGCCCTGCGCCGCCTGGAGGAGTACGGCACCGCGCGCCCGGAGGACGGGGACGTACGGCTCGTCATCGGGTACGCGCATCTGGCACCGTCCGCGATCGCGACCGGGATACGGCTGGCGGCGGAGGCGGCCGGGGCGTGACGCGACGGTGGGGCGGGATCGCGGGTGCGGCACACGCGGGCGCGTGCGCGCGTTCCTGCGTGCGTGCCCTGCGTGCCCTGCGTGCCCTGCGCGCTCGGGTGCCCGGGTGCCCGGGTGCCTCCGTGCCTCCGTGCCCGCGTGCGGGTGATCTGTTCACGCGGGGTTCGTGTGGGCGCCGTTCCCGGCCGTTAGGCATGGGGCGGCGCACCACGACCGCCCGGAAACGATCTCGGAGGCCACCCATGTCCCACCCCGTGCCCGACTCCCCCTCGCCCGCCCGGCGCGGTCTGCTGCGGGGCTCTCTGGCCGCCTCGGCCGCCCTCGCGCTCGGCGGGACCGGCCTCGCGGCGGCGCCGGCGTTCGCGCTCTCCGGCCGCCCCCGGGCCGGCTGGGGCGTCCAGACGGGCGACGTCACGGCCTCCTCCGGTCTGGTGTGGGTGCGGTCGGACCGGCCGGCGCGCATGGTCGTCGAGACCTCGGCGACCGAGTCCTTCCGACGGGTACGCCGCCACCACGGGCCGCTGATCGGCGCGGGCACGGACTTCACCGGTACCACCGCCCTGCGCGGTCTGCCGGCCGGCGAGCAGATCCACTACCGGGTCACCCTCGCCGACCCGGACGACCCGCGCCGCACCTCCGAGCCGGTCCTCGGCAGTTTCCGTACGGCACCGGACCGGCGGCGCGACGGGGTCCGCTTCCTGTGGTCGGGCGACATCGCGGGCCAGGGCTGGGGCATCAACCCGGACATCGGCGGCTTCCGCGCGTACGAGGAGATGCGCCGGCTCGACCCGGACTTCTTCCTGTGCAGCGGCGACTCGATCTACGCCGACGGGGTCGTCCAGCCGAGCGTGACCCTGCCCGACGGGCGGATCTGGCGGAACGTCACGACCCCCGAGAAGTCGAAGGTCGCCGAGACGCTCGACGAGTACCGGGGCAATTTCCGGTACAACCTCCTCGACCACAACGTCCGCGCCTTCCACGCGCAGGTGCCGTCGGTGGTGCAGTGGGACGACCACGAGGTGCGCAACAACTGGTACCCGGGGCAGATCCTGGACGACGCGCGCTACACGGAGAAGGACGTGGACGTCCTCGCCTCGCGCGCGCTGCGCGCCTTCGGCGAGTACACGCCGGTGTCCACCCTCCACGCGCGCGGTGGCGGGCGCGACGGCCGGATGCACCGGGTGGTGCGGTACGGGCCGCTGCTCGACGTGTTCGTCCTCGACATGCGCTCGCACCGGAACGCCAACTCCCCCGGCCGGCAGGCCGACGACACCACCGGCATCCTGGGCGCCGAGCAGCTGGCCTGGCTGAAGAGGGAGCTGTCGGCGTCCACGGCGGTGTGGAAGGTGCTCGCCGCCGACATGCCGCTCGGCCTGGTCGTCCCGGACGGCGCGGCGAACTTCGAGGCCGTCGCGCAGGGCGATCCGGGCGCACCGCTGGGCCGCGAGCTCCAGATCGCGGAGCTGCTGCGGTACATCAAGCACCGGCGCGTCACCGGCACCCTGTGGCTCACGGCGGACGTGCACTACACCTCCGCCCAGCACTACGCGCCGGAGCGCGCGGCGTTCCAGGACTTCGCCCCCTTCTGGGAGTTCGTGTCCGGGCCGCTGGCGGCGGGCGGCTTCCCGGCGAACGTGCTGGACGCGACCTTCGGGCCGGAGCGGGTGTTCGTCCGGGCGCCGGAGCGGGCGAACGTGTCGCCGATGGAGAGCCCGCAGTACTTCGGGGAGGTCGACATCGACGGGCACAGCGGCGAGCTGACGGTGCGCCTGCGGGCCGAGGGCGGCACGGTGCTGTTCACGAAGGTCCTGCGGCCGGGGCTCGTGGGGCAGTAGCGAGGCTGCCGGGGCCCGGCCCGCCCCGGGGAGCGCCGTCCGCGCGTCAGGAGTGGTCCGGAGGGCCCGGCACGGCCGAGTGTCAGTGCCGGGCCCTACCGTCGTTTCCATGACGCGATCCGTACAGGCGCTCGCCTACGCCCGCCCTTCCGCGCTGGAGTCCACGGACTCCGGCCGGAGGCTCGGCCTGGAGACGGCGCAAGGACTCACCCCCCGGGGTGCCGAGGCCCGTCCGGGCTTCTTCTCCGGCTTCCTGGCCGAGCCGCAGGCCGCCGCCGGAGGGCTGCTCGCCGTCGCCGACGTGGCCGCGGCCCGCTACCACCAGCGGACGCGGCCCGGTTCGCTGGACCCGGTGGTGACGGGGAACGGGGACCGGCTGCGGTTCGAGTCCTTCTCCGGCTGTGGCGGGGTGTACGCGCGCCTGGACGTGCTCGACGAGGGGCTCGGCGGTACGGAGACGGGTCACGGCACGACCCATGTGGACGTCAACGACCCGCTGCGCGAGGCCCTGTCCCGGATGACCGGGGACGAGCCGCTGCATCTGCGGGTCGGCCCGGAGGAGCTGGCGGTGACCACCCTCGCGGGTGCGGTCGTGGAGAAGAAGGTGCCGCTGCCGGACCGCTGGCTGCGGGGCTTCGCCGAGGCGCAGGTCGCCTCGGCCCGGTTCGATCTGCGGGCCGAGCTGACCGGCCCGGAGGCCGTCCGGTTCCTGCGCTCCCTGCCGCGCGCGCAGAGCCGGGGGCGCGCACCGCTGTGGATCGTGCCGTCGGGCCGGGCCCTGCGTCCGACGACGCGGCCGGGCCCGGGCGCGGTGTGCCTGCCGGGGCCGGACCGGCTGGTCGCCCTGGAGCGCGTCCTGCGGCACGCCACGGGGCTGCGGGTGTACGGGCCGGTGCCGGACGGCGCGGCCGCGGCGAGCGCCTGGGAGGTGACCCTGCCGGGCATGCGGCTCACCCTGACGCTGTCGCCCGACCCGGCGCGGGGCTTCTCCGGCGAGGGCGGGGTCCTGGAGGCCCTGGCGACGGAGGAGGCGGCACAGGACGCCGAACTGGTCGCGGTGCTGCTGGCGTGGGAGCCGAGGATCGACCCGGCGGAGCTCGCGGCGCGGGCCGGGCTCACGGTCGACCGGGTGCGCGCGGCGCTCACCCGGCTCGGCACCGCCGGCCGCGTGGGGTACGACGTGGCGGACGCGTCCTTCTTCCACCGCGAGCTGCCCTACGACGCGGACCGCGCCGAGCGGCACAACCCGCGCCTGGTGGACGCGCGGCGGCTGGTGGCAAAGGGCGCGGTCGAACTCGACGGCCGCCTGGCGACGGTGACGTCGGAGGAACGGCGGTACCGGGTAAGGGAGTCGGACGGCGTACTGAGCTGCACCTGCCGGTGGTGGGCCGACCACCAGGGGCGGCGCGGTCCGTGCAAGCACGCGCTCGCCGTGCGGATGGTCCGGAGCGGCGCGGTCGTCGCCGACACGGCGCCGGGAGCGGTGCGATGACCGGGGGCGGGATGGATCCGCAGGGCACAGGGCACGGGACGGAGCCTCAGGAGACGGGGCCTGAGGTGCGGACGCGGGGGACGGAGCCGCGGCCGACCGGGGACGGAGCGGGCGTGCGGGGGACGGAGAACGCCATGGGTACGGGCAAGGCCGAGGGGTCGGCAAGGGGCGAGGGAAGCGAGAGGGCCATGGGGACCGAGAAAGCTGTGGGGACCGAGAAGCATGTGGGGACCGAGAAGGCCGTGGGGACCGAGAAGGCCGTGGGCATCGAGAAGCTGATCGAGGCGGTTCGGGCGGGAAGCGCCGAGGAGGTGCCCGGCCTGCTGGAGCCGCTGGGGGCGGCCGAGCGGAAGGCGGCGCTGACGCGGCTGAAGGCACTGCGCACCGAGGTGAAGGGCTGGGACGGAGGACGCGAGAGGGAAGCGGTCCGCGTGCGGCGCGCGCTGTACGCCGCGGGGGCCGGCTGTCACCCGGGGGCGGCGGCCGCGGCGACCTGGCTCGGCGGGCGCGATCTGCTGGCCTGGCGCTCGCAGGACGGGCCGCTGGTCCTGCAGGTGCTGGCCGACCGCCCGCCGGAGTGGCTGGCCGAGCTGGCCGGCCGGCTCGCCGAGCGGCCGACCGTGGCCGAGGACGGCTACGGGCTGATCCGCGGCCTGGTGGAGCGGTCCGGCTGCGCGGTGCCGGCGTCCGACGGCTATGTCCGTGCCTGGGCGCGCGAGGTCACCCCCGGCAGCCGATGGATGCGGCGGGGCGACGGCTCTCCCCCGCTCCTGGAGCGGCTGCGGGCGGATCCGCAGACACCGGTCCTCGCTCTCCACGCCGTGACCATGCCGGAGCCCCCGGAGCAGGTGACCTGGACGGCCGAGGCGGACTCGCCGAGGCACTGGCCCACGGCGATCGCGACGCTCGTCGGCGAGGGCCGGCTGGACCGGAGCGAGGTCGTGGACGCCGCCGTCTCCCGGCTGCTGCGGGGCGGTCGCCTCCACGATCTGCGGTTCCCGCTGGACGTGCTGCGGCTGGTCGCACCGCCCCTGGACGAGTTCCGGGAGCGGGTCGCGGACCTGATCGGGATCGCGGCGGACGCTCCGTCGCCGGTCGCGGGGTACGCGCAGGAGGTCCTGGGGGACCTGGCGGCGGCCGGATCGCTGTCGGTCGCCGCGCTGGCCGAGCTGACGAGTGCGGTGCTCTTCCGTACCGAGAAGAAGCTGATGCAGGCGCAACTGGTCCTGGTCGGCAAGGTACTGGCGCGGGAGCCCGGCGCGGCCGACGCGCTGCTGCCCGCCGTGGCGGAGCTCTTCGGGCACGAGGACACCGCACTCCAGGGCCGGGCGCTGAAGCTGGTGGGCCGCCATCTGCCGTCGGTGGACGCTGCGGTACGAGGGGAGCTGGCCGGTCAGGCGGGTCTGCTGAGCCCGGCTCACCGCCAGGCCGCCGTGGAGCTGTTCGGGGAGGCCCTGGCCGCGGAGAGCCGCGAGCCGTACGAGGAGATCCTGCCGCCGGTGCCCGTGCCCCGGCCGGTCGAGCCGTCGGCGACGACGGTCGAGGCGCTGGTGGAGCAGCTGCTGGCGAAGGGGGTCTCCGACGATCCGGTGCGGTTCGAGCGGGCCCTCGACGGTCTGGTGCGGCACGCGCACCGTGACCGGGAGGGTGTGACGCGGGCCGTGCGGGAGGCGTTCACCACCACGGACTGGCAGCAGCCCTACCACTTCGCGTACGAGTCCCACGGGGTCCACGCGGTGCTCGCGGGGCTGCTCGGCCTGGTGGAGCGCTCGTGGATCGACGACCGCCTCGCGCGGGGTCAGGAGCCGCCGGCCTCCCTCCACCAGGCGCTGACGGAGATCACGGACACCCGGCTGTGGGAGGCCGCCGCGCTGATCGGCACGGACGCGCTTCCCTTCCTGCTCGCGGCGCCGACCCTGGAGACCGGCGCCGTCGACCCGCTCGTGCTCGTGGAGCGGCTGCGCGCCTATCGGGACGCGGGCGTCGAGCCCGCCGCTGCCGACCTGGCGCAGGCCCTGCTGAGGGTTCTGCGGACCGGCCCGGAGAGCGGGCGGGCGGCCATGGAGGCGGCGGCGCTGGACACCCGGGCCGGGCGGCGGCTCGCCGCGTGGCTGCGGACGGACGAGCCGATGGCGGCGACCGTACGGTTCCTGCCGCGGGAGGACGACCGGACGCTGCAGAGGTGGTGGGTGCGCGACCGGATGGTGGTCGACTTCGCCGACCGCGCCGTGCTGCGGGAGGAGTTCCCGCCCGCGTTCCGGTGGCTGGGCGGGGCGCCCGAGGTGACGTCCGTCCGCGACTACCGCCCGGTGCAGGGCCATGAGCACTGGGCCTCGGTCCTGCCGGCCGACCGTGAGGTGCTCGCGGCCTGCGTCCTTCCCTCGCTGGCGTCGGGCATCGGCAGCGGGCGGGAGTCGGCCGATCCGCTGACCGGGATGGCCGAGGGCGAGGGGCGGGTCGGACGTGCCGTGGCCCTCTCCCTGGCGCTCGCGCTGGGCGGCGGGCACGCGGACGACCGGCTGCGGGCGGTGGACGCGCTGCTCGTGCTCGCGGCCCGGGGCGATCTGGACACGCGTGGGGTGGGCGAGGAGCTGGGGTGGCTGGTCGCCGAGGGCTCGGCCCTGCCGAACCGGCTGGCGGACGCGGCCCGGACGGCGGCGGCCGCCGGGGCGTACGGGACGGTCTGGGAGGTGCTCGCGGCGACGCTGCCGGTGACGCTGGCCGTGGAGAAGCCGGTCCGGGGGCTCGGTGAGGTGCTCGCGGTGGCGGCCGACTGCGTGGAGCGGTGCGGTGCGGGTGGCGTACCGTCAGGGCTGGCCGGGCTGGTGGCGCGGGGCGGTTCCACGCAGCTCGCCACCCAGGCGAAGCGACTGCTGAACGCACTCCACGAGGGCACCGATCAGACCACGACAGAAACGACCCGAATCGGTCGTTAGGCCGCCAGATCGCCGCTTAACCCGTCAGTCACAAAGCGTTCGTGATCACGCAACACCGCTGGGTCACAGTGAAGGCATGACCGACGTGACGTCTTCGAAGAGCACCCGCCGCCCGCACCACTGGCGGCACGACCTGATCGAGCTGGCCGCCCTGTTCACCGCCGTGGTGGTGGCCGACACGATCGCCAAGTCCATCGTCAAGGGCCCCGACGGCCCCTACCTGCTGGTCTTCTCGGCGATCGCACTGGTCGCCACCGCCGCGTTCCACACCTGGTGGGCGCGGCGGCACGGCCATGCCAGTCATGCCCCGCCCGGCGATGACACGAGCGGTGTCACCGGCGGGCGCTCCACCACCGTCCCGTCGGCCGGCCACCGGGACGGCCGGGGCGCTGCGGACGGCGGCCCGGCGGCCGAGGCGCCGGAGGGATCCGGGACGCCGGCCGAGACGGTGCTGTGGCGGATGCGGACCACCGTCGCGGACACCCCGGGCAGCCTCGCCGCCCTGTGCACGGTCCTCGCCCGCCTGGGCGTGGACATCCTCACCCTGCAGACCCACCCGCTCGCCGACGGCACCGTCGACGAGTTCCTGCTCCGCGCCCCCGCCGGACTCTCCTCCCAGGCCCTCGCCCGCGAGACCTCGGCGGCCGGCGGCCGCGACACCTGGACCGAGCGGGCCGACGCCCACGACCTGGTGGACACACCCACCCGGGTCCTCGGCCTGGCCACCCGTACCGCCCTCGACGCGGCCGAACTCCCGCTCGCGCTGCGCCAGCTCCTCGGCCGCTGCACGCTCCACTCCGTGCCCGCCGTCTCGCTCACCGGCCGCCCCATCGGCGAACAGGCCCCGGTCGAAGGGGTCCTGGAGGAGACCGTGATGCGCCTGCGCGACCCGCACGGCGGCACGATCGTCGTCGAGCGGCCCTACCTGGCCTTCACCCCGACCGAGTTCGCCCGCGCCCGCGCCCTGGTGGAGCTCGACGCCCGGCTCGGCCCGCGCGTCCCGCGCAGCCAGGACGTGCTGACCCTGCCCGAGGGCAACGAGATCACCGTCCGCCGCGCCGACCAGCGCGACCTGGCCGCCGCGCGCGCCATGCACGACCGCTGCTCGGCCCGCACCCTGGGCCTGCGCTACCACGGCCCGGTCGGCGACGCGAACCGCTACCTGGACCACCTGCTCAGCCCCCGCTTCGGGCGCACCCTCGCCGTGCAGACGACCTCCGGCCGTCTCGTCGCCCTCGGCCACCTGCTGTGGGACGGCGACGAGACGGAGGTGGCCCTCATGGTCGAGGACGACTGGCAGCGCCGCGGCATCGGCTCCGAACTCCTCGGCCGGCTCGTGGCGATGGCCGAGGAGGCCGGCTGCGACAGCGTGTACGCCGTGACGCAGTCCTCCAACACGGGGATGGTGGCCGCGATGCGGGCGCTGAACCTCCCCCTGGACTACCAGATCGAGGAGGGCACCCTGGTGATCACCGCCCGGCTGGCCTCGGCGCCGCTGCCGGCCGGCCGGACGCAGCGGGAGCAGCCGCACGAAGGGGTTCGGCGGGCGGAGCGCTGAGCGCCTGCGTCAGGTCCCGCCACAGGTCCTCGACGTCCTCCAGACCGACCGACATCCGCAGCAGGCGGTCGCTGACGCCCGCCGAGCGACGGTCTCCCTCGGCCACGATCCGGTGGCTGATGGAGGCGGGGTGCTGGATGAGGGTGTCGACGCTGCCCAGGCTGACCGCCGGGGTGATGAGGCGGACGCCGGCTATCACGTCGTGCGGGTCCCCGTACACCTCGAAGGCGATCATCGCGCCGCCGATCCGCGGGTAGTGGACGCGGGCGATCCGGGGGTCGGTGGCGAGCCGCCGGACGAGCTCCGCGGCCGAGGCGGACGCCGCCCGCACCCGTACCGGCAGGGTCGACAGGCCGCGCAGCAGCAGATAGCCGGCGAGGGGGTGGAGCACCCCGCCGGTGGCGAAGCGGACCTGGCGGAGCGTCCGGGCGAACTCCTCGTCGCAGGCCACGATCCCGCCCATGACGTCGCCGTGGCCGCCCAGGTACTTGGTCGCGCTGTGGAGCACGATCCGGGCGCCCTGTTCGACGGGGCGCTGGAGGACGGGGGTGGCGAAGGTGTTGTCGACCAGGATCGGCACCGAGCCGCAGGAGTGGGCCAGGGCCCGGATGTCCGCCTCGGCGAGGGTCGGGTTGGCGGGCGACTCGACCATGACGAGGCCGGTGTCGGGACGGATCGCGTCCGCGATGCCCGCCGGGTCGGTCCAGGTCACCTCGGTGCCGAGGAGCCCGGCGTCGAGGAGGTGGTCGCTGCAGCCGTAGAGCGGGCGGACGGCCACGACATGGCGCAGTCCCTGGCTCGCCCGGGCCAGCAGGACGGCGGTGAGCGCCGCCATGCCGCTGGCGAAGGCGACGGCGGCCTCGGCGCCCTCCAGGCGGGCGAGGGCCTCCTCGAAGCGGGCGACGGTGGGGTTGTCGAGCCGGGCGTAGACCGGCGGCCCGTCGAGGCGGGCGCCGGTGGTGGCGAACTCGTCGATCCGGGCGGCTTCCGCCCGGGCGTCGTACGAGGGGTAGGTGGTGGACAGGTCGAGCGGCGGGGCGTGCAGCCCGAGCGCGGCGAGGTCCTCGCGGCCGGCGTGCACGGCTTCGGTGGCAAGGGCCCTCGGGGTGGCCGAGGGGCCGTGATCCATGACGTCCATGGCGGCACTGTGAACGGATACCGGGAAGTAGCGGAAAATCGCCGTGCTACGTTCGGCAGATGGCCGATTCTGTCGTACTGGACGCGGTCGATCTGCACATTCTTCGCCTCTTGCAGAACGACGCCCGGACCACCTACCGCGAACTCGCCGCCGACGTGGGAGTGGCGCCCTCGACCTGCCTGGACCGAGTGGCCCGGCTGCGCCGCACCGGCGTCATCCTCGGACACCGGCTACGACTGGATCCGGCCAAACTCGGGCGCGGCCTCGAAGCGCTGCTTCTCGTCCAGGTCCGCCCCCACCGGCGGGAACTGATCGGTCCGTTCGTCGACCGCATCCGGGCCCTGCCGGAGTCCCTGGCCCTCTTCCACCTGACCGGCCCCGACGACTACCTGGTCCACGTGGCCGTGGCGGACCCCGCCGACCTGCAACGACTCGTGCTCGACGAGTTCACCTCGCGCCGTGAGGTCGCCCGTGTCGAGACCCGGCTGATATTCCAGCAGTGGGAGTGCGGACCGCTCCTGCCACCCGGACCGAGCCCCTCCTTGTCAGCCGACTGAAGCCGGACGAGGGTGACGCGGGCCCGCCGTAGGCGCCAGGATGACCCCCATGCCAGAGACTTCCAGCAGCGCGCTGCCCCGCCAGGTCGCCGATGATCACGTCGACGCACTCATCGCCCTCGACCCGATCACCGGAACGTACCTGGGAGTCAAGGAGAGCGCCGGACTGCTGCCCGACTTCTCGCCCGCCGGGCAGCGGGCCGTCGCCGACCTCGCACGCCGCACCCTCGCCCGGCTCGACGAGGCGGAGCGCGCGCCCGGCGCGGACGACGAAGCCGAGCGCCGGTGCGCCCGTCTGCTGCGCGAGCGCCTGACCGCGGAACTCGCCGTCCACGAGGCCGAGGAGAGCCTCTGTACGGTCAGCAACATGCGCTCCCCCGCGCACAGCGTCCGCATCGTCTTCACGGTGATGCCCACCGAGACCGAGGAGGACTGGACGGCGGTGGCCGCCCGGCTGCGCGCGGTCCCCGCGGCCCTCGAGGGCTACCGCTCCTCCCTCGAACTGGGCCTGGAGCGCAAGCTCTTCGGTGGTCCCCGCCCCACCGCCACCTTCATCGGCCAGCTCACCGAGTGGTCCGGCGGACCGGCCGGAAAGCCGGGCTGGTTCGAGGAGTTCGCCGCCTCCGGACCCGACACGCTGCCCGCCGGGCTCCGCACGGAGCTCGCGGTGGCGGGCAAGGACGCCACCGGCGCCGTCGCCGCGCTGCGCGACTGGATGCGGGACGTGTACGCGCCCGCCGTCGCCGGCGCTCCCGACACCGTGGGCCGCGAGCGCTACCAGCGCTGGACCCGCTACTTCAACGGCACCGATCTGGACCTCGACCAGGCGTACGCGTACGGCTGGACCGAGTACCACCGGCTGCTCGCCGAGATGCGGACCGAGGCCGAGCGGATCCTGCCGGGCGCGGGCCCCTGGGAGGCGCTCGCCCACCTCGACGAGCACGGCACGCACATCGAGGGCACGGAGGAGGTCCGCGTCTGGCTCCAGCGTCTGATGGACGAGGCCATCGAGGCGCTGGACGGCACCCACTTCGAACTCGCCGACCGCGTACGGCGGGTGGAGTCCCGGATCGCCCCGCCCGGCGGCGCCGCCGCGCCGTACTACACCGGCCCGTCCGAGGACTTCTCGCGCCCCGGCCGCACCTGGCTCCCGGTCGACGGCACCACCCGCTTCCCGGTGTACGACCTGGTGTCGACCTGGTACCACGAGGGCGTGCCCGGCCATCACCTCCAGATCGCGCAGTGGGTGCACGTCGCCGACCGGCTCTCCCGCTACCAGGCCACGCTCGGCAAGGTCAGCGCCAACGTGGAGGGCTGGGCGCTGTACGCGGAGCGGCTGATGGACGAACTCGGGTTCCTGCCCGACGCGGAGCGGCGTCTGGGCTACCTCGACGGCCAGATGATGCGCGCGTGCCGGGTCATCGTGGACATCGGCATGCACCTGGGTCTCGAGATCCCGGCGGACTCGCCGTTCCACCCGGGCGAGACGTGGACCCCGGAGCTCGCCCAGGAGTTCTTCCAGCTGCACAGCAGCCGCCCGCCGTCCTTCGTGGAGAGCGAGATGACCCGCTACCTCTCGATGCCGGGCCAGGCGATCGGCTACAAACTGGGCGAGCGCGCCTGGCTCCTCGGCCGCGCCAACGCGCGGGCGGCGCACGGCGACGCGTTCGACGCCAAGGCGTGGCACATGGCGGCGCTCTCGCAGGGCCCGCTGGGTCTCGACGACCTGGTCGACGAGCTGTCGCGCCTCTGAGGGCGGGGCACGAAAGCCCTCCCGCATGACGAGAATCCCCGGCTGATCACTTGATCGGCCGGGGATTCCCTTGCAGTGTCTCCTTCATGAGCAACGATTACACTCCGGACGCCACCGACTGGCGCATCCTCGAAGCGCTCCAGGCCGAGGGCCGCGCCAGCTTCGCCGAACTGGCCCGCGCCGTGTCGATGTCGCCGTCCGCGGTGACCGAGCGGGTACGGCGGCTGGAGGAGGCCGGGGTGATCGCCGGATACGCCGCGATCGTCGACCAGGACCGGCTGGGGCTGCCCATCCTCGCCTTCGTGCGGCTGCGCTACCCGCACGGCAACTACAAGCCGTTCCACGACCTGCTCGACACCACGACGGAGATCCTGGAGGCGCACCACGTCACCGGTGACGACTGCTTCGTCCTCAAGGTCGCCGCCCGGTCGATGCGGCACCTGGAGGAGATCTCCGGGAAGATCGCCACGCTCGGCTCGGTGACGACGAGCGTCGTCTACTCCTCGCCGCTGGCCCGGCGCTCCATCAGCCGCTGAGCGCGTCCCCGCCGGTCCGCAGCCTCACCGCCGAGCCGTGCCGCGCCTTGACGACCTCCAGCTGGGCCGGGACGCGGCGGCGCAGGTCGCCGACGTGGCTGACGATGCCGACGCTGCGGTCGCGCTCGCGCAGCGAGTCGAGGACGTCGAGCACCTCGTCGAGGGTCTGCTCGTCGAGGCTGCCGAAGCCCTCGTCGATGAAGAGGGTGTCGAGCCGGACGCCGCCGGCCTCGTCCGTGACGACGTCGGCGAGACCGAGCGCGAGGGCGAGCGAGGCGAAGAAGGTCTCACCGCCGGAGAGCGTGGCGGTGTCCCGCTCGTTGCCGGTCCAGGCGTCGACGACGTGCAGTCCCAGGCCGGCCCGTTTGCCGCCGGCGCGGGCGTCGGAGTGGACGAGCGTGTAGCGGCCCGAGGACATCTTCTGGAGCCGGGCGGTCGCGGCGGCGGCGACCTGTTCGAGCCGGGCGGCCAGGACGTACGACTCCAGGCGCATCCGGCGCTCGTTCTCGACGGAGGTCCCGGCGGTGAGGGCGGCGAGCCGGGCCACCCGGTCGTACTCCTCGCGGAGCGGGCCGAGCCGGCGGACCTCGCCGGCGGCCTGCCGGGAGAGGTCGGTCAGCCCGGTGGCCCGTTCCCGCGCGGCGGACAGCGCGGAGGCGGCCGTGCGGAGGGCGCGTTCCGCCGCGGCGTGGGCGGTCTCGGCCGCGCCGGGATCCGCGGGCGGGCGGGCGGCGGCGGCCTCGGTGCCGGGCTCGGCGAGCCGGTCGGCGACGGCGGCGGCCTCGGCCTGCCAGGCGTCCACGCGCTGCTGGAGGTCGCGGCGCTCCCTCTCGTCGAGGAGCGCGTCGGATGCCTCGTCGGGCGTGGCGAACCCGGCGCGGTAGGCCGCGTCGGCGAGCCGGTCGTCGGCCTCCTTGAGCCGCTGGGCGGCGAGTTCGGCGGAGCGTACGGTCCCGGCGGCGTCCACCAGGAGCCCGATGCGCCGTTCCAGGACCGTGGCGTGTTCGGCCACGGTGGCGAACGCGCCGCGCCCCCGGGCGAGTTCCTCGTCGAGCGCGGCCTGCTCCTGGTCCAGGGCCTCGCGCCGCGAGGTCCGCGCGGCCACCCGCCGCTCGGCCTCCCGCTGCGCCCCCGCCCGCTCCTCGTACTCCCGCTCCGCCCGCGCGAGCGCCTCCCGAGCCTCGTGCGTCTGTCCGGCGAGCGCGTGCGCCTCGGCGTGGAGCCGGGCCAACTCATCGACCTCACACGCGAGTTCGTCGACGGTGGGCTCGCGCTCGACGCCGGATCCGGTCTCGGGGACGGCCTCGCCGGCCGCCTCGGCGCTCCCGGCCGCGGCGGTCCCGGCAGACGCCATCAGGACCTCCGCGCGGGCCGCCGACCACGCCTCCCGGGCACCGGCGACCTCGCGCTCGGCGTCCGTACGGGTCTCCTCGGCGGCGGTGTAGACCGCGTAGGCGGCGTCTTCCGTGGCGCGGTCGACGTGCCCGGCGGTGGTGCGGGCGGGGGCCGGGTGCGCGGTGGAGCCGCAGACCTGGCAGGGGTCACCTGGGACGAGGGTGACGGCGAGTTCGGCCGCGATGCCCTCCAGGCGGCGGGACTTGACGTCGAGCCAGCTCTCGTGGGCGGCGTTCCGGCGCTCGCGGGCGTCCGCGAGGCGCGCCTCGGCCGCCCGGGTGGAGTCGGCGAGGGCGTCGCGGCGGCGGGCGGCGGCGAGCCGGCGGCGGGCGGGGTCCAGTCGGCCGGCGAGGTGTTCGGCACGGGCGGCGGCGTCCGTCGCGGCCTCGACGCGCTCGACGAGCGCGGCCCTGCGCGGCTCCCAGCCGGCGAGCCAGCCCGCGGCGTCCTGGAGGGCGTCCTCGTCGGCGCGGGCCTCGCGGGCCAGGGCCGTGCGCTCGCCGGCGAGCACGGCGGCGCGGCGCTCGGCGCGGCGGGCGGCTTCGAGGCCGCCCAGGTCCTCACGGAGGCGGTTCTCGAGCGCCGAGAGGTGCTCGGCACCGGCGTCGGCGAGGTCGGGGGGAAGCAGGGCGCGGGAGCGGTCACGGGCGGCGCGCGCCGTGGCGTGCTCGCGCTCGGCGTCCCGGCGCAGGCCGAGGGCGGGGGCCACCCGGTCGGCTTTGAGGCTCCGGTCGAGCGCGGCCTGGTGGCGGTCGCGCTCCGGGGCGTGGGCGGTGAGCCGCTCGCGGCGGCGGAGCGCGTCGGCGTGCCGGGCCTGGCGGGCGGCGAGGTCGTTCTCGGCGTCGAGCGCGGCGCGCGCGGCGGCCTGTCCGGTCTCGGCGGTGGCGCAGCGCACTTCGGCGATGTCGAGGGCCTCCCGGGCCTCGGTGCGGGCGACGGCGGCCCAGGCGAGGGCCGCCTCGGCGAGGCCGGGGTCGCCGGGCCGTCCCTCGACGGGGGTGCGGGCGGCGTCGAGGCCGCCCGCGGCCTGCGTCATCCGCTGGCCGAGGGCGAGCAGCCGCCCGTCGCCCTGCTCCACCTGCTGGAGCGCGGCGCGCCGCAGATCGGCGAGGCGCTCCTCGACGGCGGCGAACCGGCGGGTGTCGAAGAGCCGCCCGAGGAGGCGGCCCCGGGCCTCGGCGTCGGCGCGCAGGAACTTCGCGAAGTCGCCCTGCGGGAGGAGGACGACCTGGCAGAACTGCTCGCGGCTCATACCGACGAGCTGGGTGATCTCCTCCCCTATCTCCTGGTGGGAGCGGCTGAGGCCGGTCCATTCGCCGGTGGCGGAGTCGTACTCGCGCAGCCAGGTCTGGGCCTTCTCGGTGGTGAAACCGCCGCCGCGCTTCTTGGGGCGCTGCTGGGCGGGGCGCCGGGTGATCTCCAGGCGCCGTTCCCCGACGGTCAGTTCGAGGAGGACCTCGGTGGAGGTGCCGACGGGGGCGTGGTCGCTGCGCAGCGAGGTGCCGGGCGACTGCCGGACGCCGGGGACACTGCCGTACAGGGCGAAGCAGACGGCGTCGAGGACCGAGGTCTTGCCCGCGCCGGTCGGTCCGTGCAGGAGGAAGAGTCCGGCCGACGACAGGGCGTCGAAGTCGACCGACTGCGTGGAGCCGAAGGGCCCGAACGCGGTGATGTCCAGCCGGTGCAGCCTCATCGGCCCGCCTCCCGCTCGGCCGAGTCGACCCGTACGTCGTCGAACGCCCCGTACAGGACCGTGCGTTCCGCGCCGTCGAGGGCCGCGCCACCGCGGACATGGGCCACGAAGTCCTCCGCGATCTGCTGGTCGCTGCGGTCCCGGAGCCGCTGGGCGTAGGAGTCGGCGGTGTCGTTTCCGGTCCGCTCGGGGTCGAAGACGAGGTGGAGGGTGTGCGGGAACCGCTCGGCGAGCCGGGTCATGGGCTCGGCCGGGCGGACCGGGTCGGTGAGGGTGGCCTCGACCCACGCCTGTTCGTGGGGGGTGAGCGCGGGGTCGGCGAGGAGGTCGTCGAGCCGGCCGCGGATCCGGGCGAGGGGGCGCGGGACGGGGCAGTCGAGGCGTACGGCGTCGGCGATCGCGCCGCCCGCGCCGAGGTCGATCAACCACATCGTCTTGCGGTGGTCGGCCTCGGAGAAGGAGTACGCGAGGGGGGAGCCGGAGTAGCGCACGCGCGGGGTGAGGGTCTGGCTGCCGTGGAGATGGCCGAGGGCGACGTAGTCGACGCCGTCGAAGACTCCGCTGGGTACGGCCGAGACGCCGCCGACGGTGATGTCCCGCTCGCTGTCGCTGGGCGCGCCACCGGCGACGAAGGCATGGGCGAGGACGACCGAGCGGGTGCCGGCGGGCCGGGTCGCGAGGTCGGCGCGGACCCGGTCCATGGCCGCGGCGAGCACGGCCTCGTGCCCGGCCTTCGCGGCGCCGAGCCGGTCGCGGACGAGGGCGGGTTCGAGGTAGGGCAGGCCGTAGAGGGCGACGTCGCCGTGCTCGTCGGCGAGGACGACGGGCGTCCCGATGCCGCCGGGGTCGGTGCGGAGGTGGACGCCGGCCCGCTGGATCAGTCCCGCGCCGACGCCGAGGCGGCGGGCGGAGTCGTGGTTGCCGGAGATCATGACGGTGGGGATCCCGGCCTCGGCGAGGCGGTGCAGGGCGGTGTCGAAGAGCTCGACGGCGGGCAGCGGGGGCACGGCCCGGTCGTACACGTCCCCGGCGACGAGGACCGCGTCGACCTCGTACTCCTCGACCGTCCTCACGAGGTGGTCGAGGAAGGCCGCCTGCGCTTCGAGCAGGCCGACCCGGTGGAAGGACCGGCCGAGATGCCAGTCCGAGGTGTGCAGGAGCCTCACGATGCCGTCCCACCCCGCATGTGCGCCGCTCCTCGCCCGCTCGTTCCCGTCGTGTGCGGCCTCCACGCTATCCCGGTCGGCGAGGTGGGCGGGGCCGTCCGGGAAACCCGCGCCGCGGCCGCCGCGCACCGCGATCGGGGCCCGGGCACGGCATGGCGGCCGACACGCCGAGCGGGTGGCGCCCTGGGCGGGTGGGGCGCATCACACGAAGACGGCCGTCACATCGCGACGGTGTCGGTGTCGGCGTGCGCGCGGGTGGCACACGTGGCCGCGGTCCGCGCCGGCGGCCGCCGCTTGGGCTCGTGGCCGCCGCTCGCGCGTCGCCGTCCGCACGCGTCGCCGTCCGCACGCATCGCCACCGTCCGGGCGAGCCGCCGCTGTCCGAGCGAGCCGCGTCACGCGCGTGGGCGCGCGTCGGCGGCGTCACGCGTCCTACGGTCCTACGGTCCTACGGCGTCACGCGTCGCCGTACGCCTCTCCGCCGAGTTCGACGGTGGCGGTGCCGGCCGTCGCGTCGGCGAGCCAGGCGCGGAAGGCGGGGACGTCGGTGTCGGGGAGGCCGATCTCGATGGTGACGGCGTCGGCGTAGCGGACGTCCCGGACGGCTCGCCCGGTCGCCCGCAGGTCGTTCTCCAGCTTGCCCGCCCGCTGGTGGTCGACGGTGACGGTGACGAGCCGGAAACGCTGTCGGGTCACCGTGCCGAGCGTGTCGAGGGCCTCGCCGACCACACCGCCGTACGCGCGGATGAGTCCGCCGGCGCCGAGCTTCACGCCGCCGTAGTAGCGGGTGACGACGGCGGCGACGTACCGCATCTCGCGGCGCAGCAGCATCTGGAGCATCGGGACGCCGGCCGTGCCGCCGGGTTCGCCGTCGTCGCTGGCCTTCTGCACGGAGGCGTCGGCGCCGATGACGTACGCGAAGCAGTTGTGGGTGGCGGTCGGGTGCTCCCGGCGGATGCGGGCGACGAACTCCTGCGCCTCCCGTTCGTCGGCGACGGGCGCCAGCGCGCAGAGGAAGCGCGAGCGGTTGATCTCGGTCTCGTGCACGCCCTCGCGGGCCAGAGTGCGGTACTGCTCCTGCATCCGGCCAGCCTACGTTCCGTCCGCGTCGCGCTGCCCGGCGGCCGGTTCGGGGGCGGCGGCGCGGCCGGCGTACGGCAGGGCGCGCAGGGCCAGGGCCCAGCCGAGCCGGGCCTCGCCCGACTCGCTGGAACGCCCGGTGAGCTCGGCGATCCGGCCGATGCGGTTGAGGACCGTGTTGCGGTGGCAGTAGAGCTCCTCGGCGGCCCGGGAGGCCGAGCACCCGTGGTCGAGCCAGGCCCGGAGGGTGGTGAGGAGCGCGGCACGCTCCCCGCCGGTGGCGAGGACGGGGCCGAGGTGGACGGTGACGATCCGCTCGGCGATGTCGGTGCGGCCGCTGAGCAGGACCTCGGCGAGCCGGGCGTCGAAGCCCGCGACCTCGCCGCTGCCGGCCCGCAGGGTGCGGAGGGTCTGCTCGGCGAGGCGCAGGGCGCGGCCCGCCTGGGAGAGCCGCTCGAACTCCGGGGAGACGCCGGCGGTCGCGCCGGTCCGCTCGCGCAGGGCGGCGAGGAGGTGGTGCGCCGCGGCGTCGGCCGCGCCGCCGGGGCCGGTCGCGGACCGGCCGGGGGGCGTGACGCGGCGGGGCAGCCGGACGATCCCGGCGTACCGGCCCGAGCGGGGCCGCCAGAAGGACCACAGGCCGTGGGCCTCCAGTACGGGCGCGAGGTGCGGCGGGGCGGCCGGGTCCTGGGCGGCGACCACGACCACGTACCGGTCGACCGCGGGGACGCCGAGCGCGGCGGCGGCGGCCGAGGCGACGGCGGGGTCGTCGGCGCGGCCGTCGAGCAGCGCCTCGAAGAGGGCGACGCGCCGGGTGTCCTGGCGGCTCTGCAGCTCCAGCTGGGCGATCCGGTACGCGTCGGCCATGGCGACCGAATAGCGGTCGATGGTCTCCCAGACGCCGCTCGCCATGTCGAGCTCGATGTCCCGGCTGTCGACCCCCCGGCCGGCCCGGACCCGCAGGTGCTCGGCCATGACCTGCCACAGGACCCGGCCGCCGCGCCGGTACGCCTGGAGCACCGTGTCGAGCGGCACGCCCTGGTCGGCGCGGCGGCGGCCGGTCTCGCGGGCCGCCCACTCGAAGTCGCCGCCGGTCGCCTCGAGGCCGCCGAAGTCCTCCAGGGCGCGCAGGAGGTTGTCCCGGCAGATCTCCCAGAGGTCCTCGCGGGTGACGGGGGCGCCGGACGCGTACGTACCGGAGTGGGCGCGGATGTCGTCGACGGCGCGGTCGGTGAGCCGGTCGACGTCGGCGAGTATGGCCGTGGCGAGGGAGCGGCGGAGCGCGCCGGAGCCGCCTGCGCCGCCCAGGGGGGTGTGGCTTCCCCCGGAGCGGGCCCCTGAGGGCTCGCCGGGTGCGGCCGAGCTGTGCGTCATGCGTCGCACCGTAGCGCCGGGATTTGGCGGATGCCACGGTTCGGGCCGGACGGTGGGGCCGCTGCCCAGCTCCGTCCGTCACATGGTGGGCGTCTGCACATGGTGCGCGGGCGGGGTCGCGGCGGATTCTGTGCCGTGTCAGCCGATGGTCGACGGCGCCGTCGACTCCGCTTCCCCCAGCGGTGTCCGCGGCGCCGCCGGCTCCATGTCCCTGGAGCGTGTCATGTCACTGAGCGTCGCCGGTGTGCTGGGCGAGTCCGCCCGCCACTTCCCCGACCGGATCGCGGTCGTCGAGGGGGCGACCCGGCTCACCTACGGAGAGCTGTGGACGGAGGCGCTGCGCTGCGCCGCGGGGCTGCGGGAGGCCGGGGTGAAGCCGGGCGACCGGCTGGCGGTGCTGCTGCCGAACACCGTCGAGTTCCTGCGCGTGTACTACGGGGCGCTCGCGGCCGGTGCGACGGTCGTGCCGGTGCACGCGCTGCTCGTCGCCGACGAGGTCCGGTACGTCCTGGAACACAGCGGCGCCGTCGGGATCGTCAGCGGCGGGCCGCTGTGGGCGGTCGCCGACGAGGCCGCGCGGGCCGCCGGGGTCCGCGCCTTCCAGGGGGCTCCGTCGGCCGCGGGGCCACTGGCCGCGCCGGAACCGGCCGAGGCCGACGGCATCGCCGTGATCCTCTACACGAGCGGGACCACGGGCCGCCCCAAGGGCGCCCTCCTGACCCATCTCAACATCGTCATGAACGCCTCCGTGACCTCCCAGGACCTGTTGGGCCTGGGCGAGGGCGACGTGGTCCTCGGCTGTCTTCCGCTCTTCCACAGCTACGGCCAGACCTGCGCGATGAACGGAACCCTCCGCCAGGGCGCGACGCTCGTGCTGATGCCCCGGTTCAGCGGCCCCGCGGCCCTGCGGGTGCTCGCCGACGAGGGCGTCACGGTCTTCATGGGGGTGCCGACGATGTACCACGCGCTGGTGCAGGCCGCGGCGGGCTCGGAGCTGCGCCCGGCCGCCCTGCGCGCCGCCGTGTCGGGTGGCGCGGCGCTGCCGGTCGCCGTCCTGGAGCGCTTCGAGGAAGCCTTCCGCACCCAGGTCCTGGAGGGGTACGGCCTGACGGAGACGTCGCCGGTCGCCACCTTCAACCAGCCCCACCTGGGCCGTCGGCCGGGGACGGTCGGTCATCCGGTGTGGGGTGTCGAGGTGGGGATCGCGGACGCGGCGGTCGAGGGGGAGATCCGGCTGCTCGCGGACGGCGAGGTCGGCGAGGTCGTGGTGCGCGGGCACAACGTCTTCGCCGGATACCTCGACGACCCGGCGGCGACCGCGGCGGCGGTCGTGGACGGCTGGTTCCGCACGGGCGACCTGGGCGCCCGCGACGACGACGGCTTCCTGCGGATCGTGGACCGCAAGAAGGACCTGGTCATCCGCGGCGGGTTCAACATCTACCCGCGCGAGGTCGAGGAGGTGCTCGTCCGCCACCCGTCGGTCTCGGAGGTCGCGGTGATCGGCGTCCCCGACGAGGAGAAGGGCGAGGAGGTCTGCGCGGTGGTCGTACGCCGGGAGGGTGCCCCGCTCTCCGAGGACGAACTCGTCGACTGGTCCCGGGAGCGGCTCGGCCGCCACAAGTACCCCCGGATCGTCCGCTTCGTCGACGAGCTGCCGCTCGGCCCGACGGGCAAGGTCCTCAAGCGGGCACTGGTGGCGCGGGGGTAGGTCCGGTCCGTACGGTCTCGTCACCCGCGCGTCAGAGAAACGACAGGAAAGGCCCGAATCGATGTCGGAGTACGGTCCGGAGGTCCGCACCGGGAGCGGCGCACTGCGGGGCGCCTTGAAGGACGGGGTGGCCTCCTTTCTCGGAGTGCCTTACGCGCAGGCCCCGGTGGGCGCGCTGCGTTTCCGGGGGCCGGAGCCGGCCGTGCCCTGGGAGGGGGTGCGGGAGGCCACGGCTTTCGGCCCGACGGCGCCGAAGCGCCCGTACGCACCACCGCTCGACGCGCTCCTTCCCGACCCCGAGGTGGCGGGCGACGACTGTCTGAACCTCAACGTGTGGGCTCCCTGGGAGGGGTCGGCGCCGGCCGCGCCGCCGGAGGGCGGGCGGCCGGTGATGGTCTGGATCCACGGCGGTTCGCTGGTCCACGGCTCCTCGTCGGTTCCCGTCTACGACGGCACGGCCTTCGCCCGCGACGGCGTGGTGCTCGTCTCGGTCAACTACCGCCTCGGGATCGAGGGCTTCGGGGTCTTCCCCGACGCCCCGGCCAATCTGGGCCTGCGCGACCAGATCGCCGCGCTGACCTGGGTGCGGGAGAACGTCGCGGCCTTCGGCGGCGACCCTGAGCGGGTGACGGTGTTCGGCGAGTCGGCGGGCGCGATCTCGATCGCCGCGCTCCTCGCCTCCCCGCTCGCGGAGGGTCTGTTCCGACGAGCGGTCCTGCAGAGCGGGGCGCCGATGGCGCTGCCGCTCGCCGGGGCGCGCCGGACCACGGAGGCGGTGGCCGCGCGGCTCAAGGTGCCGGCGACGGCGGAGGCACTCGCGCGCGTGGACCGGGAGCGGCTCCTCGCGGCGCAGACGGAGGTGACGGGGAAGGGCTCGCCGCTGACCGGCGGGAACTCCTTCCAGATCGCGGTGGACGGCGAGGTCCTGCCGCGCGATCCGGCGGAGGCGCTGGCTGCCGGGGCGTCGGACGGGGTGGACGTCCTGATGGGCACGACCACCGAGGAGTACCGGCTCTGGTTCGTTCCCGGCGGGGTCGTCGACCGGGTGGGCTCCTTCACGCAGCGGCTCGTGCTGTGGAAGACGAAGGTGCCGTCGCGGACGGCACGGGTGTACCGGGCGGGCCGCGCTCGGGAGAAGCCGGGCGAGGTGCTCGGCGCGCTCGCGACGGACAAGCTGCTGCGGATCCCGCTCAACCGGCTCGCGGACGCCCGGCTGCGTTCCGGGGCTCCGGGCGGGACGTATCTCTACGAGTTCGGCTGGCGCTCTCCGGTCCTCGGGCTCGGCGCCTGCCACGCGCTGGAGCTCGGCTTCGTCTTCGACACGCTCGGCCTGTCGGAGACGCGTGCCCTGACGGGGCCGGACGCGCCGCAGGAGCTGGCGGACGCGATGCACGCCGCCTGGGTGTCGTTCGCCGTGACCGGCGACCCGGGCTGGCGGGCCTGGGATCCGGCCCGCCCGGTCATGGCCTTCGGCCCGGGCACCCCGTCCCTCGTCGAGGCCCCGCGCGAGGCCGAACGGCTTGCCTGGGACGCCTGAGAGGCTCGCGGGGGACGGCCTGAGAGGGCTGCCGGGAATCACCGCGCCGCGCGGCTCGTTCACCTCGTGGACGGGCCGCGCCGAGGAAAGGCAGCAGTAACGATGAGCGTCGACACCACGACCACCGAGCCGACCGGCTCCTCCGCGTCGGAGACGGTACGGCGGATCCTCACGTCCACGGGCGACACCTGGGCCGTGGTGGGGCTCTCGTCCAACCAGGGGCGGGCCGCGTACGGCGTGGCGGCGGTCCTCCAGCGCTACGGGAAGCGGATCGTCCCGGTCCACCCGAAGGCGGAGACGGTCCACGGCGAGCAGGGGTACGCCTCCCTCGCCGACATCCCGTTCCCGGTGGACGTCGTGGACGTGTTCGTCAACAGCGACCAGGCCGGCGGGATCGCCGACGAGGCGGTCGCGATCGGTGCCAAGGCCGTCTGGTTCCAGCTGGACGTCGTCGACGACGAGGCTTTCGCCCGGACCCGCGCGGCCGGCCTCGACATGGTCATGGACCGCTGCCCCGCCATCGAGATCCCCCGCCTCGGCTGACCGGGCCACCGCACGAGCGCCTCGGCGGGCCCGGGTCGGAGCCGGGGCCTGCGCTCAGCCGACCGGGACGCCGAGGCCCTCCAGGACGACCACGCCCGGCAGTTGGGCGAATGCCTTGCCGGGCAGGATGAGCTTGCCGCGGCGGCGGCCGCTGCCGATCAGGACCCACTCGGTGTCCAGGACGGCGGCGTCCACGAGCAGAGGCCAGGCGGCCGGGAGGCCGACGGGGGTGATGCCGCCGTACTCCATGCCGGTCTCGCCGGTCGCGGAGTCCATCGGCGCGAACGACGCCTTGCGGGCGCCGAGGTGCTTGCGGACGACTCCGTTGACGTCGACCCGGGTCGCCGACTTCACGACGCAGGCGGCCAGGGTCGTCGTCTCGCCCCGCTTGCCCGCGACGACCACGCAGTTGGCGGACGCGTCGAGCAGGTCGGGGCCGTGGTGCTCGACGAAGTCGGCGGTGTCGGCGATGGCCGGGTCGGTGTCCACGTACAGCAGCCGGTCGGCCGGGACGGGACCCGTCCAGGCGCGGACGGCCGCGGCGACGGGGTCGGTCAGCAGGTCGAGGCAGTCGGGGGCGGACCGGGCGTCGTCGAAGTCTCCGATGGGTGCGCGCATGACCTCCACGCTAACAACCCGGAGCCGGGGTGCGGGCGTTCGTCTCAGCGTGCGGGCGGGATGGAGACCGCCATCGTCATCTCGGTCGGCTCGTCGCCGTCGTTGCGGTAGACGTGCGCCACGTTCGCCTCGAAGACGGCGGAGGTGCCGGCCGGAAGCGTGTGCTCCTCGCCGTCCACGACGAGGGTGAGGACTCCGGCGGTGACGTGCAGGAGCTCGGTCGTGCCGTCCGGGTGCGGGTCGGAGGCGCTGCCGTCGCCCGGCATGAGGGTCCAGGACCAGAGTTCCAGGGGGCCGCGGGCCTCGGTGCCGACCAGGAGGGTGGTGTGGCTGCCGGTGGAGGTGGACCACATGCGGACGGCCTGGCCGGGCGGGACGAGCCGGACCTGGGGGCCCTGCTCGTAGTCGAGGAGGGTCGTGATGGAGACGCCGAGGGCGTCGGCCAGCTTCACGGTGGTGCCCACGCTGGGGTTCGTCCTGGCCTGCTCGATCTGGATGATCATTCCCCGGCTGACTCCCGCCCGCGCCGCGAGCGCGTCCAGGGTGAAGCCCCGCTCCTTGCGCCAGCGCTTCAGGTTCCGGGCGAGCGACTGCGTGAGCTGGTCGAGGTCCGACACGTTCCGTCCAATATTCTGGATGACAGAGTTCAATAAACTGAACTACGGTGGGGTGTACCCGATTGTTCACTGCACTGTACTGCGTCCCGCCGTACGCGACTGCGAGGCTCCATGACCGCCCTGTTCGCCCTGGCCACCAGCCTGCTCTGGGGCCTCGCCGACTTCGGCGGCGGGCTGCTCACCCGTCGGATCCCCGCCCTCACGGTCGTCGTGGTCTCCCAGGTCCTCGCGGTCCTCGTCCTCGGCGCGGTCGTCCTCGCCACCGGAGCCTGGAGCGAGGCCGGACCGCAGCTCTGGTACGCGGTCGGGGCCGGCGTCGTCGGCCCGGCGGCCATGCTCGCCTTCTACAAGGCGCTCGCCCTCGGCCCCATGGGCGTGGTCTCCCCGCTCGGCTCGCTCGGCGTGGTCGTCCCCGTCTCCGTGGGCCTCCTCGTCGGCGACCGGCCGGGGCTGCTCCAGTTCGCCGGCATCGGCGTGGCGATCCTCGGCGTGATGCTCGCGGGCGGCCCCGAACTGCGCGGCGCGCCCGTCCAGCGCCAGGCGGTCCTGCTGACCCTGGTCGCGGCCTTCGGCTTCGGCTCGGTGATGGCGCTCATCGCCGAGGCGTCCACCACGCTCACCGGCCTCTTCCTCGCCCTGTTCGTCCAGCGCGTCACCAACGTCCTGGTGGGCGGCGGCGCCCTGTACGCCTCCGTCAGGCGCGGCGGCCGCGCCCTCCCCGAAGGCGGCCCCGCGGTCGTCCGCGCCGCACTCCCGGCCCTCGCCTTCGTCGGCCTCGCCGACGTCGCCGCCAACGGCACCTACGCCATCGCCGCCCAGCAGGGCCCGGTCACCGTCGCCGCGGTCCTCGCCAGCCTCTACCCGGTCGTCACGGCCCTCGCGGCCCGCGGCGTCCTCAAGGAACGCCTCCGCGCCGTCCAGGCGGCGGGCGCGGGCCTCGCCCTGGTGGGCACGGTGCTCCTGGCCGCCGGCTGACGTGCCGTTCCGGGCCGGCGAGTCGGGCGAAGGCCCCCGACGGCCGGACACTCCGGCCCCCCGGGCGCCGGCATCCAGGGTGCTCGACTCCCGGTGACGTGCCGGGTCAGCCGGTCCGTTCGACCTCCCACGCCGCGAGGGCGGCGAGCTGCTCCGGGGTGACGTGCTCGGGGATCGGCACGGGGGCGGGCGTGCGGAGCGGGGGCTGCCAGCCCTTCTCCGGGTCCCAGCTGCGGACGACCCTGGCCGGGGCGCCCGCGACCACCGAGTGGTCGGGCACGTCCCCGCGTACCACCGCGCCCGCGGCGACGACGACGTTCCGGCCGAGCCGCGCGCCGGGGAGGATCACGGCGCCGGTGCCGAGCCAGCAGCCGGGGCCGATGGAGACGGGCGCGGAGCGGGGCCACTGGCGGCCGACCGGTTCGTCGGGGTCGTCGTAGCTGTGGTTGGTCGACGTGATGTAGACGTACGGACCGCAGTAGGTGTCCGATCCGATGGAGACCCGCGCGTCGGCGATGACGTGGCTGCCGCGGCCGAGGACGACCCCGTCGCCCAGCGTCAGGACGGTGTCCGCCCCGAGGTCGAGGTCCGGCAGCATGCCCGCCGTCAGCGTGACCTGCTCGGCGATGATGCAGCACTCGCCGATCTCGATCCACCGCTCGCCGAAGACCGTGCCCTGCGGGAAGGCGAGCCGGGTGCCCGCGCCGAGGCGGCGGAAACGCAGCCGCCCGGGGTGCTCGGCGGTGACGGAACCGGCCTGCTGCACCCAGCGCCAGCCGCCCTGCACGGCACGGGCGACGACCCGGCGCCGCCAGGCGGCGAGGGATGAGAACGTGTTTCTGTTCCTGGGCACCCGGCCACCGTAGTCGGCGCCTTCGTGCCTGATCACCGCGGTGCGCTGTGATGTCCGTCATGAGCACGCAATAGGCTGCGGCCGGGGGCGTCCCCCGGGCGCGACACGACGGCTGACGATCAGGAGCGAACCATGACAGAGGCGTTGATCAAGGGTGTGGGCGGCAAGGAGCCGCTGATCGACCCGACCGCCTTCACCGCCCCGACCTCCGTGGTGCTCGGCGAGGTCACACTCGGCGCCCGCGCGAGCATCTGGTACCACGCCGTACTGCGCGCGGACTGCGGCCCCATCACCATCGGTGAGGACTCCAACATCCAGGACAACTCGACCGTTCACGTCGACCCGGGCTTCCCCGTCTCCATCGGTGACCGGGTGACCGTCGGCCACAACGCGACCGTGCACGGCTGCGTCATCGAGGACGACGTCCTCGTCGGCATGGGCGCGACGGTCCTCAACGGGGCCCGGATCGGCGCCGGCTCGCTCGTCGCCGCCCAGGCGCTCGTCCCGCAGGGCATGGAGATCCCGCCGGGCTCCCTCGTCGCCGGCGTCCCGGCGAAGGTCCGCCGCCCGCTGACCGACGAGGAGAAGGAGGGCATCAAGCTGAACGCCGAGATGTACCTGCTGCTCGCCAAGGGCCACGCCGAGGCGTTCGACGCCTAGGCGGCGTCTTGCCCTACCCGGGCCCGGTATGCCGGAGGGGGGGCACCCGGCACGGGTGGCCCCCCGCCGCGCCGTCGTAAGGGGGGCAGTCCGGGGCCCCCGTCAGGGGGTGCCGCCCTCCGGCGCGTACGTACGGGGCTCAGTCCGCGACCGGGACCGGATCGGCCTCGGGGGCGGCGGCGCGCGCGGCGGCCGCCTTCTTCGCGCGGTTGCGGACGACCAGCATCGAGGCGATGCCGATGAGCACGGCGAGGACGAGGCCGAGCCAGGAGAAGCGCTTGAGCCACGCCTCGGCGACGACGCCGACCGAGTAGATGACGGCCGTGGTGCCGCCGGCCCACAGGATGCCGCCGAGGACGTTGGCGATGAGGAACTTCCAGTACGGCATGTGCAGGACGCCCGCGAGCGGACCGGCGAAGATGCGCAGCAGGGCGATGAAGCGGCCGAAGAAGACCGCCCACATGCCCCACTTCTGGAAGGAGTTCTCGGCGAGCCCGATGTTGGCTTCGCTGAAGTGCTTGGGGAATCTCCTGCCGAGCCGCGCGAGGAGCGGCCGTCCGCCCTTGCGGCCGATGGCGTAGCCGATCGAGTCGCCGATGATCGCGCCGGCGGTGGCGCAGGCGCCGAGGATGTACGGGTTGATCTCGCCGTGCTGCGAGGCGAGCAGCGCCGAGCTCACGAGCACGATCTCGCCGGGCAGCGGGATGCCCAGGCTCTCCAGGCCGATCACCAGGCCCACCAGCGCGTAGATCGCGACCGCCGGGATCGTCTCCAGCCACTCCTGCACGTGCAACGCGGTTCCTCCCGTGTCGGCCGCCCGGCGTGCACCGCGTCGGGCACGCCCGGGAAGCCTAACCGGTCAGGAGGGACCGACCTCGACGTCGGTGGTGAGTCCTGGGTCACCCGAGGACGCGCCGACGCGGAGGTTCCGCCGTCCGGTGCCGAGGATCCAGCCGTGCCGGGCGGTGTCCCAGGAGAAGAGGCTGCGGGCGGTGCCGGCGAGGGTCACCCGTCGCGTGACGCTCCGTCGGTTTCCCGACTGGCCGACCGCCGTCACCGCGACGATCCCGGGCAAGGGCGGCCGCCCCGGTGTCACAGATAGCGGATGGGCGGCGGCGTACCTCCGGTCTCCGGCTCCGCGGTCTCCCCCTGGGGCTCCTCGCTCGCGCGCGGCGGCAGGGGCAGGTCCTGGAACGGCAGCCATACCCGATGCTTCGCGTCCGTGTCGCAGCATTCGTCGTAGTGGATGCCGACCTTGAAGTCGCTCGCCTTCACTGACTCGGGGAAGGTGGCGTCGATGCGGCAGCTCATGATCAGCGAGCCCCGCTGGGGGAAGTTGGTCCCGTCCCCGTCGTTCCGCAGCTGCTCGCAGCCGGCGTAGAACGGGCCGGAGGACAGCTCGCACAGGCCGACGCTTTCGTGGGGCAGGCAGTCGGGGGACTTGGAAGGCTTCACGAAGAAGCCGAAGCCGTAGTTGTGCCCCACCCACAGGCTGTTCGGCGAGGGGATGGCCGGCCGCCGGTCGTCGGTGGCGGTCATCTGCACCGTCAGCGTGACGTGCACTTCGCCGGGCTTGTCGTACTGCCCTCCGTCGCCTTCGACGTCGGTGGAGAAGCCCCGCCAGGCGTACCCGTAACGCCAGTCGTCGATGGTGACCGAGGTGAGCTCGGGCGTGACCGGCTTCGGGGACGGTGTCGCCTCGGGCGCGGGTGCGGCGGTGGTCGGCGTTCCGCTGGAGGCGGGTGCGGGAACCGCCTGCGTGAGCGTCACCGAGGGCTTCGCGTCGGCCCTCTCCCCGGACGGGACCGCGCACGCGGTGGCGGTGACGGTGACGAGCAGGGCGACGGCCGCGAGGAAGCGGTGACGCACGATGACCCCCCTGGGTGCGGACTTCACGGTGGCTGTCGGCTCTCTCAAGGAGTCCGAAGCCGGTTCTCGGGGTGCACGAAGGGGAGCCCACCGGAGGTGTAGACGGTCTCCGTGAAGGTCTGGAAGCCCAGGGTGTCGAACGCCTTCATGGCGCGCGGGGAGTCGACGTTCCCGAGGTCGTCGTTGCCGATGACGGTCCGGAGCAGGTCCTTCGGGGCCCAGAGGACGGATCCGACGAGTACGCCGTGCCGCCGAGGGCGGACGCTCGGGCGAGCGTCGGCGGCGGCCAGGAGGACGGTCTCCTTGGTGAGGGTGATCTGCTCGCCGTTGACGGTCAGGGTGTGGGTCACGTGGTTCCTTCCTACGCAACGATGCCCGGCCGCCGACAGGGCGGCCGGGGCGATCGTAGGACAAGGTGCTCCTCGTGGGACGCCTTCCCCTTCACTCCGCCGCGCGCGGGGCCGCGGCGGGTCACCGAAGAGGGAGGCAGCGGCGGGTCACCGGGAGGGGATGGGGACCGGTGCGGGTCCCGCGCCCGTCGTGCGGGCTACTTCCCCGGGTCGTTGGGGCGGAGCGTCCACAGGACGGTCATCTCGCCGGTGACGGCGCCGTCCTCGCGGGTGATGTCGATGCGGACGGGGAACTCGGGGCGCAGGCCGGCGTCGAGGTCGGCGACGACGTCGGCGGCGGGGCGGCCGAGGGTGGCGGTGGCGGTGACGGGGCCCATGGCAAGCTTCTTGTAGCCGATCTCGGCCTTGACGGCGAGGGGCACGGCGCGGCCGAGCTGGTCCCCGAAGGCGGCGAGGACGATGGCGCCGCTGGCGGACTCGGCGAGGGTGAACATCGCGCCGGCGTGGGGGCCGCCGAGGTGGTTGTGGTAGGCGGGCTGGTCCGGCAGGCGCACGACGGCGCGCTCGGCGGTGGTCTCCAGGAACTCGAGGTTGAGGGTTCCGGCCATGGGGACCGTGGCGGCGAGCATCTCGCCGACGGTCATCTGGTCTGCGCTCATGGCCGTGATGTTACCCACCAGTAGCAGCCTTGGCCATCCCTCTCGTGGTCCGGCCGCCCCCACACCTCTATGGTTACTGGCCATGTGGCCAGGACAGCAGCCGCCCGGGGGCGAGCAGAACCCGCAGGACCAGAATCAGAACCCCTACCAGCAGTCGGGGTACCAGCAGCCGAACCCGTACCAGCAGCCACCGACGCAGCCCGGCTACCCGCAGCAGCCGCCGCCGCAGCCGGGGTATCCGCAGCAGCCGCCGCCGGCGGGGCCCGGTTACCCGCAGCAGGGTTACGGACAGCAGCCCGGTTACGGGCAGCCGAACCCGTACCAGCAGCCGACGGTTCCGCAGCAGTACGCGGTACCGGGCCCGGGGCAGCCCGGCGGCCCCGGCGACGGGAAGAAGAAGCAGACGACCCTGGTGGCGATCGTCGCCGCGACGGCCGTGGTCGTCGCCGCCGGCGTCACCGGCTATCTGGTGCTCGGCAAGGACGACGACACGACGCCGAAGGCCGACGACCAGAAGCCGTCCGTGCCGGCCACCGCTCCGGCGACCCCTTCCGGGGACGCGACGCCCAGCACGTCGCCGTCGCTCGACAACCCCCGGGACGGCGCCGCCCAGCAGCCGACGATCCCGGGCTGGAAGGTCGTCTACAACCCCAAGTACGGCACCCTCTTCGACGTACCGCCCGAGTGGGAGGTGCTGAAGCCGGGGACGATCACGTACTTCGACGACGAGAAGAAGAACGACGGCACGCCGCTCGTCACCATGTCCAGCCCCACCCGCCTCAAGAGCAAGTGGTGCACCTACGACACCGACAAGAACGGCACCGAGGAGACCTGGGGCCTGAGCACCGCCGGCACCAAGGGCGGCCAGGGTGCCAAGAACACGTCGGACGCCGCGTACAGCGAGGCCGGCACGTGGGTGTGGGGCGGCTACGCGCAGCACATGCCGCAGAGCACCATCAAGATCACCAAGGCGGTGCCGTACACCACCAAGTCGGGGCTCACCGGCAGCATGTCGACGGCCACGGCGCCGAACGTCAAGAAGCGCAACAAGTGCGAGACGGACGGCAAGGCGATCGCCTTCACCTTCAAGAACGCCGCCGGCGACTTCAGCACCTGGGTGCTCTACGGGGCGGACGGCGTCAAGGACGAGCTGCCCGACGCGACCATCCGTCAGATCCTCTCCACGGTCCGGCTCGCCTCCGGTTCCTGACGGGACCCACCGATATCCGGCCGACTCGGCTCACATCAGGCCGACTCGACCCACATCAGGCGGACTCGGCTGATATCCGGCCGGCCCGTCCGGATATCGGTTTGGCAGGAGGGGGAGGCGACAGGGATAGTCCCGGGGTGAACAATCCCGCCGACTCCCCCGCCTCCCCCGGCCGCGCCCCGCTCCCCTCCCGGCGTCCCGAGTGGGCGGGCCGCAACTACGTGCTGCTGACCGCCGCCACGATCGTGACCAACCTCGGCGCGCACGGCGCGCTGATCGCCACGACGTGGGCGGTCTTCGAATCCGGCGGCAGCGCGGGTGACGTGGGGCTCGTCGCGATGGCGCGCTTCCTCCCGCTCGTCCTCTTCCTGCTCATCGGCGGCGCCGTCGCGGACCGCATACCCCGGCACCGGGTGATGGTCGCCGCCAACGCCCTCAACTGCGTCTCGCAGGCCCTCTTCGCGGTGCTCGTCATCTCCGGCGAGGCCCGGATCTGGCAGATGATGGTGCTCACCGCGCTCTGCGGCACCGGACAGGCGTTCTTCAACCCGGCGGCCGAGGGCATGCTCATGGCCAGCGTCAGCGGCGAGCAGGCCAGCCGGGCCTTCGCCGTGTACCGGATGGCCATGCACGGCGCCGGAATCGGCGGAGCCGCGCTCGGCGGCGCGCTGGTCGCCTTCGTCGGCCCCGGCTGGGTCCTCGCGGTCGACGCGCTGGCGTTCGCCGTGGCGGGCGGCCTCCGCGCCTTCCTCGACGTGGACGGCGTTCCGGACCGCGCCCCCGGCGGCGGCCTCTTCGCCGATCTGCGCGAGGGCTGGCAGGAGTTCGTCAGCCGGCCCTGGCTGTGGTCGATCGTCGCCCAGTTCTCCGTGGTGGTGGCGCTGATCGGCGCGGTCGAGGCGGTGTTCGGACCGCTGGTCGCCCGGGACCAGCTGGGCGGAGCGCGCCCCTGGGGCATCGCGCTGGCCGCGTACGGCGTCGGGACCGTCGCGGGCGCCGTCCTGATGACCCGCTGGAAGCCGCGCCGGCTGCTGTTCGTCGGGACCCTGTGCGTGTTCCCCATCGCGCTGCCCTCGGCGGCGCTCGCGGTACCGCTGGACGCGGCGGGCCTGACGGGCATGATGTTCGTCAGCGGCGTGGCCATCGAGGTCTTCGGCGTCTCGTGGATGACGGCCATGCACCAGGAGATCCCGGAGGACAAACTCTCCCGGGTCTCCGCCTACGACTGGTTCGGCTCGACGGCGCTGCTCCCCCTCTCGACGGCCCTCGCGGGCCCGGCGGAGAGCGCGTTCGGCCGCAGCGAGGCGCTCTGGGGCGCCGCCGCCCTGATGGTCGTCGTCACCGCGCTCGTCCTCCTCGTGCCGGACGTGCGGAACCTGACCCGGCGTCCCTCCGCGAAGGAGGCCGCGGGCGCTCCGCCCGGTCCCTCGACCGAACCGGAGCCCACGCGCACCCCGCAGGGAGCCTGAGCGGGAGGCGGCGGGGCACCGGGCCCGAAGGGCGCGGCGCCCCGCCGTGAAAGGCCGGGCCGGCGTAGGGCCGGCGCCGCGCGGACGCTCAGCCGATACCGAAGGCGCCGTCCGGAGGAACGGGTGACGGTACGGCTCCGGCGTCCTGGACCGGTGCGGCGCCCGCGGTGAACCGGTCCAGGCTCCCGCCGTGCTCCACGCGCGCGGGGAAGGCGTCCGCGGCCGCGCGCCGCGCGAGACGGGCGATGTCGATCTCGCGGGCGGAGGCGACAAGGACGGCGTTCCCGAAGCGGCGGCCGCGCAGGACGGCCGGCTCGGCGACGAGGGCCAGCTCGGGGAAGACCCCGGCGAAGGTGGCGAGCTGGGAGCGGAGGAAGTCGAAGGGTGCCCCGTCGGCCAGGTTGGCGGCGTAGAGGCCGCCGGGCCGCAGGACCCGCCGTACCTCGCGCGCGTACTCGACGGAGGTGAGGTGCGCGGGCACCCGCGAGCCGCCGAAGACGTCGCCCACGATCAGGTCGGCGGAGGCGGCGGGCGCGGCCTCCAACCAGGCCCGGGCGTCCGCGCCGTGCACGGTGACCCCCGAGTCGTCGGGCAGCGGCAGGTGCTCGGCGACGAGGTCGAGCAGTCCGCGGTCCGCCTCGACGACGTCCTGGCGCGAGCCGGGGCGGGTGACGGCGACGTACCGGGGCAGGGAGAGTCCTCCGCCGCCCAGGTGCAGGACGTCCAGGGGCTCGCCCTCGTCGGCCGCGCCGTCGACGACATGGGCGAGTCGCCGTGCGTACTCGAATTCCAGGTACGCCGGATCGTCCAGGTCCACGTACGACTGGGGCGCGCCGTCGACCGTCAGGAGCCAGGCCCGCTCCCGGTCCACGTCGGGCATGAGGCGCGCGGTGCCCTGGTCGACCTCGCGGATGACGGGGATGTGCTCGTTCACGCCTTCATTGTGCCGGTGCCGGGGGTACGGGCCGTCAGCCGGTCCGTACCGGCCGCGGGCTCGGCTTCTCCGCCGCCCGAAAGCCGTTCCGCGTACGCGTCCTCACCCGTTCCAGACGGCGGCGACCTCCTCGGCATGGGCGGCGGCCTGCGCCCGTACGCCTCCGGGGTGCGGGAGGTGAGGACGGCGAGCCGTCCGCTTCTCCGCCTGTGTCATGTACCCACTCTGGAGTAGGAGTGGGGGCGGAGGGCGGTGGGGTCAGAGGTTCTTGAGGGCTTCGCGGACGGAGAGCGGGGAGAGCCGGGAGGTGTGCGCGGCGACGAAGGCGCGGACCTCTCCGGGAGCGGTCTTGCCGTACTCGCGCAGGCTCCAGCCGATCGCCTTGCGGAGGAAGAAGTCGGTGTCGGCGGAGCGCCGCAGGCAGTACGCGAAGAGCCGGTCGGCGTCGGTGGCCTCCTTGAAGCGGAGCTGGTGCAGGAGCGCGGTGCGGGCGACCCACAGGTCGTCGTCCTCGATCCACTCGTCCATACGGGCCGCGAGCGGCGGGTCGGCGGCGACGAGAGCGCCGACGACGTGGGCGGCGAGGTGGTCGACCGTGTCCCACCAGGAGACGGTGGTGACGAGCCGGCGGGCGACGGGGAGGAAGTCCGAGGAGCAGCGCTTCGCGTGGCGGCGGAGGTAGTCGACGGCGAAGTAGTGGTACTCGCGCTCGGGGAGCGCGAAGCAGCGCAGGGCGATGGCCGCGCAGTCGCGTTCGTCGGGGCGCAGGGTGCCGTCGAGGACGGTGCGGGACAGGGCGCGGCGCTCGGGGGTGCGTACCCCCAGGAAGGGAGCCACGCCCTTCATGTACGCGACCATCTCCTGCGCCCGGAAGGGGTTCCCCGCGGCGGGGTAGACCGTGGTGAGCCGTTCCAGGACGGTGTCGGCGAGGGCGCTCGCGGGGGGCGCGGTGTCGGTCATGGAGCCCTCTCGGTCATGGCGCGCTCCGGGGCCGGGCCCGGACGGACATGACGCACATTACGGCGATCATACTGACGCGTCCGTTACTCTCCCCGAATGCTCGCCCCCGTCCCCCGGCCGCCGGGCTCTCTCGCCGTCCGCTGCTCCCGGGCCCTCCTGTCGCCCCGCTCGCGGCTCTCCCTGCTCGCGCTGCTGCTGCTCACGGCGGCGGCGCTGGTGGTGCTGTACGAGCCACAGCGACTGCTCTCCTCGGGCTGGCCGCAGCAGACGAGCGGCGCCGGCGCGGTGCTGCTGTTCGGTCTCGCGTACGGGGTGTGCACGGCGGCCTTCGTGCCGCGGCCGGTGCTCAACCTGGCGGCGGGCGCGCTCTTCGGCTCCGCGGCCGGCCTGACGGCGGCGGTCGCGGGGACGGTGCTCGGCGCGGGGATCTCCTTCACCCTGGGGCGGTACCTGGGGCAGGACGCGCTGCGGCCACTGCTGCGCGGCCGCTGGCTGACGGCGGCGGACGGCCAGCTGAGCCGGCACGGGTTCCGTTCGATGCTGGCGATCCGGCTCTTCCCCGGCGTGCCGTTCGCGGCCGCCAACTACTGTGCGGCGGTCTCCCGCATGAGGTACGTGCCGTTCCTCCTCGCGACCGCACTGGGTTCGGTGCCGAACACGGCGGCGTACGTGGTGGCGGGCGCCCAGGCCGGTTCGCCGGGCTCGCCCGCCTTCCTCTTCTCGGCGGGGTTCATCGTCCTGTCGGGTCTCGGCGGGGCGGTGGTGGCCTGGCGCAAGCGGCACGGCCTGCGCGCTCCGGCACCTGCCCCGGCTCCCGGCCCGGCTCCCGCTCCCGATCGCGAGCCGGTCGGCACCGCGGGCTGAGGGCCGCGGCCCGAGGGCCTGAGCGGCCCCGGTCGACCGGCCCGGCCCGCCGACAGGCCCTAGAGCGCCTCGACGATCATCGCGTTGGCTAGGCCGCCGGCCTCGCACATGGCCTGGAGGCCGTAGCGGGCGCCGCGGGCCCTGAGGGCATGGACGAGGGTCGTGGTGAGGCGGGTGCCGCTGGCTCCGAGGGGGTGGCCGAGGGCGATGGCGCCGCCGTGGACGTTGATCTTGGCCGGGTCGGCGCCGGTCTCCTGCTGCCAGGCGAGCACCACACTGGCGAATGCCTCGTTGATCTCGAAGAGGTCGATGTCGGCGAGGCCGAGGCCCGCGCGGCGCAGCACCTTCTCGGTGGCGGGGATGACGCCGGTGAGCATCAGCAGCGGGTCGGAGCCGGTGACGGCGAAGCTGTGCAGCCGGGCGAGGGGCCGCAGGCCGAGGGAGCGGGCGGTCTCGGCGGCCATGACGAGCACGGCGGAGGCGCCGTCGTTGACGGGGCTGCTGTTGCCGGCGGTGACGGACCAGTCGATCTGCGGGAAGCGCGTGGTGAAGGCGGGGTCCTCGAAGGCGGGCCGGAGGCCGGCGAGGATCTCCGGGGTGGTCGTGGGGCGGATCGACTCGTCGCGGCGGACGCCTTCGTAGGGGACGACCTCGTCGTCGAAGAGCCCGGCCGCCCAGGCGCGGGCCGCCTTGGTGTGCGACGCGGTGGCGAACGCGTCCATGGCCTCGCGGCCGATGGACCACTTGGCGGCGATCAGTTCGGCGCTGACACCCTGCGGGACGAGCCCCTCGGGGTAGCGCTCGGCGACGCCGGGCCCGAAGGGGTCGGCGCCCGGCGGCACGTTGGACCACATGGGGACCCGGCTCATGGACTCGACCCCGCAGGCGATGGCGATGTCGTACGTCCCGGAGAGCACGCCCTGGGCGGCGAAGTGGACGGCCTGCTGGGAGGAGCCGCACTGCCGGTCGACGGTGGTGGCGGGCACGGAGTCCGGGAATCCGGCGCCGAGCCAGGCGTAGCGGGTGGTGTTCATGGCCTGCTCGCCGACCTGGTCGACGGTGCCGCCGATCACGTCGTCGACGAGGGCGGGGTCGATGCCGCTGCGTTCGACGAGGGCGCGCAGGGTGTGGGAGAGGAGGGCGACGGGGTGGACGTGGGACAGGGCTCCGCCTGCCTTGCCCTTCCCTATCGGGGTCCGGACGGCTTCGACGATGACGGCGTCGCGCATGACAGGCTCCTGAGTTGGAGAAGTGGACCGACACTCGGGAGTAACATAGCCCAGTGAGTTGGATTTTCAAACCTAGTCCATTAGCTTTCCAAACCCTCATGCTCGCCGCTGCCCTAGGCTGAGCCCATGAAGGCCGCTCCCCGCCCCTGCTCGATCGCCGACACCCTCGCGCTCGTCGGCGAGAAGTACGCGCTCCTCGTGCTCCGCGAGATCTCCCTCGGCGTGCACCGCTTCGACCGGATCGCCCGCAACACGGGCGCGCCCCGCGACATCCTCACCGCCCGCCTGAAGCGGCTCGTCGAGGCCGGAATCGTGGAGAAGGTGCCGTACAGCGAGCGCCCGCCGCGGTTCGAGTACCGCGCGACGGCGGCCGGCGAGGAGCTCCAGCCGGTCCTGGTGACGCTGATGGCCTGGGGCGACCGCCACCTCAACGCGGACGACCGACCGGTCGTCCTGGAACACGACTGCGGCGAGGTCCTCGACCCTCGCGTGGTGTGCGCGCACTGCGGCGGCGAGGCCGACCGCGCGAGCCTCAGCCACCACGTCAGGTCACCCGGCTGGACCAGTACGGGCCCGGTGGAACCCGGTACGGGCGCACTCGAGGGCTGAACACTGGCCCGTCATCTTGGGACGGTACGCTGCGCACGACCTTCTGACCGCACACGTACAAACGGGACGGCCCTAGCCCCATGAGTTGGTTCGAATCGTTCATCCTCGGACTCGTCCAGGGGCTGACGGAGTTCCTTCCCATCTCCTCCAGCGCGCATCTCCGTCTCACCGCGGCCTTCGCCGGCTGGCACGACCCGGGCGCGGCCTTCACCGCGATCACCCAGATCGGCACGGAGACCGCTGTCCTCATCTACTTCCGCAAGGACATCGCCCGGATCGTCTCGGCCTGGTTCCGCTCGCTCACCGACAAGGCGATGCGCTCCGACCACGATGCCCAGATGGGCTGGCTGGTGATCGTCGGCTCGATCCCGATCGGCGTCCTCGGCGTCACCTTCAAGGACCAGATCGAGGGCCCCTTCCGCGACCTGCGGCTGATCGCGACCACCCTGATCGTCATGGGCATCGTCCTCGGCGTCGCGGACCGGCTGGCCGCCCGCGACGAGATCGGCGGCCGCCACCGGGTGGTCCGCGAGCGCAAGACGCTCAAGGACCTCAGCGTCAAGGACGGCCTGATCTACGGCTTCTGCCAGGCCATGGCCCTCATCCCCGGCGTCTCCCGCTCGGGCGCGACGATCTCCGGCGGCCTGCTCATGGGCTACACCCGCGAGGCGGCCGCCCGGTACTCGTTCCTCCTCGCGATCCCGGCGGTCCTCGCCTCCGGCGTCTTCGAGCTGAAGGACGCCGGCGAGGGGCACGTCTCCTGGGGCCCGACCATCTTCGCCACGATCATCGCCTTCGCCGTCGGCTACGCCGTGATCGCCTGGTTCATGAAGTTCATCACCACCAAGAGCTTCATGCCCTTCGTGATCTACCGCATCCTCCTCGGCATCCTGCTCTTCATCCTCGTCGGCACCGACGTCCTCAGCCCCCACGCGGGCGAGTCCGCGGGCTGATCGGGTCAGGCGCGGTAGGGCACCCGGGCGATCTCCTCGATGCCGCCCAGGGTGCCCCATTCGTTCTTGCCGAGGCGGGAGAGCGGGCGCAGGAGGGACATCTCGGGGTGGCCGTCGACGAGGACGGCCTCGTCCACGGCGGCGTGCACGACACGGCCGAAGACCACCGTGGAGTCGCCGATGCGCAGGGTGCTGTGCAGCTCGCACTCGAGCGCCACGGGTGACTGGGCCACCCTCGGGGGCTTCACGTGGAGGCTCGGCTCGCGTTCCACTCCGCAGGCGTCGAACTCGCTGACGCCGCGCGGGAAGTCGGTCGCCGTCGCGTTGATCTGCTCGAAGAGATCCTGTGGGGCGAGGTTGACCACGAACTCCCCCGTCTCCTCGACGTTGCGCAGCGAGTCCTTGCGTCCGACGGATGTGAACTGCACGACCGGCGGCGTGACGGAGGCGATGGTGAAGAAGGAGTGCGGGGCGAGGTTGTCCGTCCCGTCGGCGGACGTCGTGGAGACCCAGGCGATGGGGCGGGGCACGACGGTGGCGGTGAGCAGCCGGTAGAAGGCGGGGGCGCCGCTCAGGCGGGGATCGATGTTCACGCGCATGTCGGACAGTATGACCGCGCCCCGGAACTCCCCCCGCGCACGCCCCTTGGCCCCGGGCTCCCGCTGCCGGAGACTGAGCCGATGACGCAGCGCGTGGACCTCGCGAACGTGATGGACCGACTCGCCGTCGACGACCTGGTCTCCGGGTACGCGGCGGCCGTGGACGACGCCGACTGGACCGCCTACCGGGCGCTCTTCGCCCCGGACGGCCGGGCCGACTACCGGGGTTCGGGCGGGATCGAGGGCCCGGTCGCCGAGGTGGCCGACTGGCTCGCCGAGACGATGACGCTCTTCCCCGTACGCCAGCACCTCATCGTGAACCGGCTGGTCCGGTTCCGTGAGTCGGACGGTTACCCGCAGCCGGGCGACGAGGCGGAGATCCGCGCCGACTACGTCAACCCGATGCGATTCGCCTCCGGGGAGGACTTCGTCTGCGGTGGCCGCTACGCCTTCACCGCGCGGCGCACCGCCGAGGGCTGGCGCCTCCGGTCGGTCGTCGTCGACGAACGGTGGCGCCGCCACTGACCGACGGCCCGGCCCCGGTGCGGGCCCGGGGCCGGCCGGCGGAGACCTCCGTCAGGACGCCTGCGTCAGCGCCTCGCGGACGACCCGCTCGCACAGTTCGTGGGTGAGCAGGGCGTCGCGGGCGCTGAGCACCCGGCCCTCGCGCACGGCGTCGAGGAAGGCGAGTACGGCCTGCTCGATGCCCCGCTGACGGGACACCGGCACCCAGTCGCCGCGCCGGCGCACGGTCGGCTGGCCCTTGTGGTCGATCACGTCGGCGAGATTGAGGACCTGGCGCTTGGTGTCCTGGCCCGAGACCTCCAGGACCTCCTCGGTGGAGCCGTTCATCCGGTTCATCATGCCGATGGCGGTGAAGCCGTCACCGGAGAGCTGGAGCACGACGTGGTGCATGAGCCCGTCGCGGACGCGGGCGCGCACGTCGACGTGCTCGATCTCGCCCGGGATGAGGAAGCGCAGGGTGTCGACGACGTGGATGAAGTCGTCGAGGACCAGGGTGCGGGTGTCCTCGGGCAGGCCGATCCGATTCTTCTGCAGCAGGATCAGGTCCCGCGGGTGGTCGAGGCACTGGGCGTAGCTGGGGGCGAGGCGCCGGTTGAAGCCGACGGCGAGGGCGACCGAGCGCTTCTCCGCGAGCTCGACGATCCGCTCGGAGTCGGCGTACTCGTACGCGAGGGGCTTGTCGACGTACGTGGGGACCCCGGCGTCGAGGAGCCGGGTGGCGATCTCGGCGTGCGCGGCGGTGGACGCGTGGACGAACGCGGCGTCGAGTCCGGCGGAGAGCAGCGAGTCGAGGTCGCCGTGACGCTGCCCGGCGGGCAGGTGCAGGGTGTCCGCCACCCGGTCCAGGGTCGCGCGCGTCCGGGTCTGCAGGTGGACTTCGACGCCCGGCAGGGTGGCGAGGACGGGAAGGTACGCCTTCTGCGCGATGTCGCCGAGTCCGATGCAGCCAACCTTCACGGGTTCTCCCTTGTCGTCGTTCGCCGACCCCGACCGCGGTCGGACGGGCCGTTCGCGCTGGTCAGCTTACGCGGCGGGGGGTCGCTCCCCGGGCGGTCCCGACCGCCTCGACCGGCGGGCGCCAGTCGCAGATGCCGTCGAAGCCGCGCAGGGCGAGTCCGGGGCCGAAGCGGCAGACGGCGCTGACCAGGGTGGTGCGCAGGGCGACGGCGGGGCGGGCGGAGAGCATGGTGATCGCACCGGTGCGGGCGGCCTTGCGGACGAGGGCGCTGGTACGCGGCAACCGGTCGGCGGTGTACGCGGCGAGCGCACGGCTCGGCAGGAAGTCGGGGGCCGAGCGGGCGTGGTGGGCGAGGACGACGGCGTCCTCGACGGCCTGGTTCCCGCCCTGGCCGAGGCTGGGCATCATCGCGTGCGCGGCGTCGCCGAGGAGGGCCACGCGGCCCCGGTGGAAGGCGGGCAGGGGGTCGGGCAGGTGGTGGACGTCGTGCCGCAGGATCCGGTCGGGGGCGACGCCGGCGAGGATCTCGGGGACGGGACGGTGCCAGTCCCCGAAGAGGCGCAGGAGTTCGGCCCTCTCGTCGTCGGGAGCGTGCGCGCCGGCGGGGGCCACGGCCATGGCGTACGCGTAGACCCGGCCGCCCTTGAGCGGCTGACTGCCCCACACCTTGCCGGCGCCCCAGGTCTCGTGCGGGGCGAAGGCCCGTTCGGGAGCGGGGACGACGACGCGCCAGCTGGTGCTGCCGGAGTAGCGGGGGCCGGGGTGGTCGGGGAAGAGCGCGCGGCGGGTCGCCGAGTGGATGCCGTCGGCGGCGAGGACGAGCTCGGCCTCCATCTCGCTCCGGGCCCCGGTCCCGCCGCCCGAGACGGTGAGGCGGGCACGGCGGTGGTCGTCGCCGGGGTCGGTGACGGTGGCGGTCACGCCGGTGCGGAGGACTCCCTCGGGGAGGGCCGAGGTGAGGATCTCGACGAGGGTGGCGCGGTGGAGCAGGACGAGGGGCCCGCCGAACCGGGCGGCGGCCGCGGCGGCGTCGGTGCGGGCGAGCCAGCGTCCGCCGGGGGTGCGTATGCCGCCGTCGCCCTGCCAGGCGGAGAGCGCGCGGACGCGGTCGCCGAGGCCGACGACGTCGAGGGCGCGCTGGGCGTTGGGGGCGAGGCCGATGCCGGCGCCGACGGGTGCGAGGTCGGCGGCGCGCTCGAGGACGGTGACCTCCCAGCCGCGCCGGTGCAGGGCGACGGCGGCGGTGAGTCCGCCGATGCCGGCTCCGACGACGACGGCACGGTGCTGCTCCATGACTCCTCCTCGGGTCGGTAACTACAGGTGTAGTGACTCCGACACCGTGACCGTACTACAGGTGTAGTGGCGTGGGTAGAGGCCGGTAGTAGGTTGTCCCCATGAGCCCAGCCCCCGCCGGAACCCCGGCCCCGGAGTCCCCCGTCTCCCGCGCCGAGCGGATCGGCGACGCCGCCCTCGGCCTCCTCGTCGAGCGGGGGATGCGGGGGCTGACCCACCGCGCCGTGGACGAGCGGGCCGGACTGCCGCAGGGCTCGACCTCCAACCACGCCCGCACCCGCCAGGCCCTGCTGGAGACGGCCGTACGTCGCCAGGTCCAGCGGGAGTCGGAGGTCCTCACCCCGCACGACATGCCGGGCCCGGACAGCGGCGACGACGCGCTCGTCGACGCGCTCGCCCTCGCCCTGCACCGCTATCTCACCGACCACCGCGCCCTGTTGGTCTCCCGGTACGAACTGGCCCTGGAAGCCACCCGCCGCCCCGAGCTGCGGACCTTCTTCGACTCGGCCGGCTCCGCCTTCCACACCCCGCTGATCGCGATGATGGCGGCGGCCGGCTCGCCCGAACCCGAACGGCACGCGCTGTCACTGATCGCCTGGTGCGAGGGGCTGATGTTCTCCTGCGCGGCCGGCTCCTTCCACGCGGCCGTACCCAGCCTGGCGGAACTGCGCACCGGCTTCGAGGAGTTGCTCCGCGGCATGCTCGACGAACCGCCCGGCCGAGACGCCCCGGCCGGCCGCCAAATCCCTGGCGTGGCCGCCGATCATGAGGGACGATGCCGCGCATGACCACCGAACGCACCGAGACCGTCACCCGCGTCGACCCGTCCACCACTTCGGGCGAGCGCGAGGCGCTGGAGCAGTGGCTCGACTTCCACCGCGTCACCCTCGCGCAGAAGTGCCACGGACTGGACGACGCCCAGCTGCGCACCCCGTCCGCCCCGCCCTCGGACCTCAACCTGCTGGGGCTGGTCCGGCACATGGCCGAGGTCGAGCGCGGCTGGTTCCGTCGCGTCCTCGCCGGCGAGGAGGCCCCCTGGATCTACTCGACCGAGGAGGACCACGACCGGGACATCCACGCCTCGGACGAGGACACGTACGAGGAGGCCCACGCCACCTGGCAGGGCGAGATCGCGCACGCCCGCACCCTGGCCGCCGCCCACGGCCTCGACGACATCGGCGTGGGCAAGCACCGTTCGGGGGAGACCTTCAACCTTCGCTGGATCTACCTCCACATGATCGAGGAGTACGCCCGTCACAACGGCCACGCGGACCTGATCCGCGAGCGGATCGACGGCGCGACCGGCGACTGACCGGACGACGACGGGGGCGGCGGCCGGGCTCGGCGCCCGCAACCGGCCGTCCGCCCGCGGGCCCGGCCGGTCAAGGCCGGGCCCGCGAGGGCACCCGTGCGGGGCATTCCCCGCCGGTAGGGGCGCGAAGATCGCCACCGGGGCAGCAGAGTTGCGCGGGTGCATGGAACCCGAACCACAGCGAAGATCCTGGTCGGGGCGGCGGTCGCCGCCCTGGCGGGCTGCGTCTCGGTGGACGCGGCGCCGACGGCGCCCGTCCCCGCGCCCGCGGCGGAGACCGTACGCCCCGCCCAGGAGGTGGCTCCGCAGATCGTCGAGGGCCCGGCTCTTGAGGCCCTGGAAGCGGCGCTCCCCGCTCCCCCGCCGTCCCCGGCACCCCGTGCGACACTCCCGCCCGGCGCACACCGGCGGGCGGCCGCCCCGCACCGGTCCGAGACCCCGCGCCCCGATCCCGTACCCCGGCAGCGGGAGCACCCGCGCTCTGCGGCCCGTCCCGAGCTGCCCGAGCTGCCCGAGCTGCCCGATCTCACCGCACTGCCGAAGGGCCCGCCGGTCTCCCGCGACGACCTCTGCGCCCTGGGCCGGCGGTTCGGAGGCTGGGACCCGAAGAGCGAACAGGCCAAGATCTGCCGGGGAACGCACGGCCGGTGAGCCGCGCCCCCTCAGGGCAGACCCACGAGCCGCCGCAGGCCGTACGGCCGTATGGCCGTGGCCTGCGGCCCTGTCGCAGGACGTCCGGCCCGGCGGACGCCGGCCGTCTCACTCGCCCCGGAGTCGCAGCTCCAGCCGCTCGATCGCGGCGCGCACGCCGTTGCCGTAGCCGTCGTCGTCGAGCGTCTCCGAGGCCGCGCGGGCCCGGTCCAGATGGACCCGTGCGGCGTCGGGGCGCTGGAGCTTGACGTAGTCGGCGGCGAGGTTGAGGTGGAGCGAGGGGTAGAGCGCCCGCAGCGCGACGGCCGAGCCGTGGGCGGCGAGCCGCTCCTCGGCGAGGCCCTCGGCCGCGCTCAGCGCCCGCAGGTCCCAGGCCAGCTCGGTGTCGGGGTCGTCCTGGGCGTCGGCCATGTAGTGCGCGAGGGTGCACCGGTGGAGCGGGTCCCCGTCCGGGCCGATCTGCTGCCAGAGCAGCCCGAAGCGGTTCCGGGCCTCCTCGCGGTCTCCGCCGTGGAGCAGCATCAGGGCCTGCCCGATCCTGGTCATGACCCCGTCGTCCGACACCTGCTGCTGCTCGGTCACCGCGATCTCCACCCGCTCATCCACTGGGAGGCACGACGCTAGCCGTCCCCGGCCCGGATCGGGCCGAGGCTCAGCCGAGGTCGGGGATGCGCCAGTCGATCGGCTCGTGTCCCTGGGCCGCGACGGCCTCGTCGATCTGGGTGAAGGGACGGGATCCGAAGAACTTCTTCGCGGACAGCGGCGAGGGGTGGGCGCCCTTCACCACCACGTGCCGCTCCTCGTCGATGAGCGGCAGCTTCTTCTGCGCGTAGTTGCCCCAGAGGACGAAGACGGCGGGGTCGGGGCGGGAGGCGACGGCGGCGATCACCGCGTCCGTGAACTTCTCCCAGCCCTTGCCCTTGTGCGAGTTCGCCTCGCCGGACCGGACCGTCAGCACGGCGTTGAGCAGGAGGACGCCCTGCTCGGCCCACGGCATCAGATAGCCGTTGTCCGGGATCGGGTGGCCGAGCTCGGCCTGCATCTCCTTGTAGATGTTCCGCAGGGAGGGCGGGGTCTTCACGCCGGGCCGGACCGAGAAGCAGAGGCCGTGGCCCTGCCCCTCGCCGTGGTAGGGGTCCTGACCGAGGATCAGGACCTTCACCTTGTCGTACGGGGTGGCGTCGAGGGCGGCGAAGACCTCGTCCTTCGGCGGGAAGACCGGGCCGGCGGCGCGCTCCTGCTCGACGAACTCGGTGAGCTGGGCGAAGTACGGCTTCTGCAGCTCGTCGCCGAGAACCCCTCGCCAGGAGTCGGGCAGCATGCTGGTGTCGGTCACGGTCAACAACCTCCGATGGACGTTTCTGTCTCTCCGTCGGAGAACCTACCGGGGGCCACTGACAGTGGCCCCCGCAGGCCGTCTACCAGCTCGCCCGGCGGTACAGCTCCCACAGCTGCATGACCGTCTGCGGGTCGAGCGCGCGCTCGCCGCCGCCGATGTCCTCGCCGGCCGCGATGTACAGCTTGCCCTGCCAGAGCGGCAGCAGGCGGACGTCCTGGACCATGATCTCCTGGGCCTCCACGAACTCGTCCGTGACGGTCCCCCGGTCGCTGTCGCGGCGGGACTTCGGCAGCAGCTCGTTGGTGATCCGCGGGCTGACGTACGGCGTGCCGAGGACGTTCTCCTTGCCGACGAACGGGGCGACGAAGTTGTCCGGGTCGGGGAAGTCGGGGAACCAGCCGCGGCCGAAGACCGGGTACTGGCCCTGCTGGTAGCCCTCCTGGAACTCCTTCCAGGGCTTCCCCTTGAGGGTGATCTTGAAGAGGCCCTGCTCCTCCAGCTGCCGCTTGAGTTCGGCGAACTCGGCGGCCGTCGAGGAGCCGTACCGGTCGGTGGTGTACCAGAAGGTCAGCTCGACGGGCTCGTCGATGCCGGCGTCACGGAGGATCTTCTTGGCCTTGGCCGCGCTGGGCGTGCCGAAGCGGTCGAAGAACTTGGTGGTGTGAGCGGCGATGCCCTTGGGCACCATGGAGTACAGCGGCTCGGCGGTGCCCTGGTAGACCTTGTTGACCAGCTCGTCGCGGTCGACGAGCTGGGCGATCGCCTTGCGGACGGGGAGCTTGGCGACCGAGGGGTCCTGGGCGTTGAAGACGAGGTAGCGGATGTCGGCGCCGGTGGACTCGACGAGCTGGAGGCCCTTGTTCTCGGGCTTGTCCTCCTGGAGGCCGACGACCTCCTCGGCGGTGAGGCCGCGGTAGGTGGCGTCGATCTCGTCCTTCTTGAGAGCAGCGACCATGGCGTCGGAGTCGTCGAAGTACCGGATCGTCGCGCCGCCGTTCTTGCGGTCGGCGAATCCCTTGTAGGAGGGGTTCTTCGTCAGCTCCGCGACCTTGCGCTCCTCGTACGAGTCGAGCACGTACGGGCCGGAGCCGGTGACCTTGCCGTCCTTGCGGAGCTTGTCGGCCGGGTAGTCGGCCGGGTCCACCAGGGACATGGCCGGGGTCGCGAGCACGTACGGGAAGGTGGCGTCCGGCTTGTTGAGCCGGAAGACGATCGTGCGGTCGCCGACGGTCTCGATCTTGTCGAGAGAGCCGAGCATCCCGTTGGGGCCGCCCTCCTGGTCGATCGTGCGGATGCGCTCGATCGAGTACTGCACGGCCTTGGCGTCCAGCTTGTGCCCGTTGGAGAACGTGAGGCCCTCGACGAGCTTGCACTCGAAGACCCGGCTGGAGGTGTCGGAGAACTTGCAGTCGGCGGCGTCCGACTGTGGAGTCGTACTTCCCGTCGGGAAACTCACCAAGGTCTGGAATACATTCCGGAAGAGCTCCCAGGAATTGTCCCAGGCGGCAGCCGGATCAAGCGTGGTGGGAGAGCTCGTCGTGCCGATGACGATTCTCTGATCCCCGGCGGAATCACTGTCCGAGAAGACACCGCATCCGGACACCAGGGATATGGACACAAGGGCTGCAGCGGCCTGCAGACTGGTCCGGTTGAACACGTGCACGCTCCTCGTTCAGCCAGGGGTCGGCCGACGATACCGCAGCACCCCGTCAGGTCAATGTTCGAGCCTGACGGGGCACTTGAGGCATTCGACGTATAACCGGGGTCAATCCGGACACGAAATCCGGAAAGTGTCCGGTTATCGGTCACCCAACTCCGGCGTTCAGGAAAATCCCGCCGTCGACGACGAGCGTCTGGCCGGTGATCCACTCCGCCTGCGAGGAGGTCAGGAAGGCGGCCGCGCCGCCGATGTCCGCGGGCTCGCCGAGCCGGCCGAGCGGATAGGAGGCGGCCGCCTCCGCTTCCCGGCCCTCGTAGAGCGCCTGTGCGAATTTCGTCTTCACGACGGCCGGCGCAATCGCATTGACCCGCACGAGCGGCGCGTATTCATGCGCCAATTGCAGGGTGAGATTGACCATCGCGGCCTTGCTCATGCCGTACGCGCCGATGAACGGCGAGGCGGAGACACCGGCGATCGACGCGATATTCACGATCGCGCCGCCGTGTTCCTTCTGCCAGGCGTGCCAGCTGCGCTGGGCGAAGCCGAGCGCAGAGATCACGTTGGTCTCGAAGACCTTGCGGGCCACCCCCAGGTCGAGATCGGCGATGGGCCCGAAGACCGGGTTCGTGCCGGCGTTGTTCACCAGGAAGTCCAGCCGGCCGAAGCCGTCCATCGCCGCCTCGACCGCGGTGGCCTGGTGGGCCTCGTCGTGCGCCTTGCCCGGGACACCGATCGCCCGGTCGGAGCCGAGCCTCTCGACGGCCTCCTTGAGGGCCTCCTCGCCGCGCCCGGTGATGACGACCCGGTCGCCGCGGGCGACCAGCGCCTCGGCGATGCCGTAGCCGATGCCCCGGCTCGCGCCGGTGACGAGGGCTACCTTGCCGGAGAGCTCCGGCCTTTCGTTCGCGGTCATACCCGCCTCCTCCTGTCGCTGCTGCCGTGACGTCAGTTGAGCGGGCCGCCGGCCACGTACATGACCTGGCCGGAGACGAAGCCGGCGTCGTCGCCCGCGAAGAAGGCGATCGCGTTGGCGACGTCCTCGGGGCGGCCGACCCGCTGCACCGGGATCATGGACGCGGCGGCGGCCTGGAAGTCCTCGAAGCCCATGCCGACGCGCTCGGCCGTCTGCGCCGTCATCTCGGTGACGATGAAGCCCGGGGCGACGGCGTTGGCGGTGATGCCGAACTTGCCGAGCTCCTTGGCGAGGGTCTTGGTGAGGCCCTGCAGACCGGCCTTGACCGCCGAGTAGTTGGCCTGGCCGCGGTTGCCGAGCGCCGAGGAGGAGGAGAGCGACACGATCCGGCCGAAGCCCGCGTCCACCATGTGCTTCTGGCATGCCTTCGACATCAGGAAGGCGCCCTTGAGGTGCACGTTCATGACGAGGTCCCAGTCGGACTCGGACATCTTGAAGAGCAGGTTGTCGCGGAGCACGCCCGCGTTGTTGACGAGGATCGTCGGCGCGCCGAGCTCGGCGGCGATCCGCGCGACGGCGGCCTCCACCTGCGCGCTGTCGGAGACGTCGCAGCCGACCGCGAGGGCGGTGCCGCCCGCGGCGGTGATCTTCTCGACGGTGTCCTTGCAGGCCGCCTCGTCGAGGTCGAGTACGGCGACGGCGCGGCCCTCGGCCGCGAGGCGGAGCGCGGTGGCGGCCCCGATACCCCGTGCGGCACCCGTGACGACGGCTACGCGCTGCTCGGTGGTGGACATGCTTGGTTCTCCTCGCCCTTGGATCGTCCCTGGTCGCGTCCGAACCGGTCGCCCGCTCCTGCGTCCCGCACATGAGCGACCGCTTAGTATCGTCCGCAGAACGAGACGCTAGAAGCCCTGGCACCCGGTGTCAACGGCCCACCGGGTGCACCAGGTCACTGCCCGTCCCGGAGCGAGGCGCCTCAGCGCACCAGCAGGTCGAGCAGGCGTTCCACCTCCGCCTCGGGGTCGGTGGTCAGTCCGGTGTGCACGGGCCCCGGCTGCACGACCGTGGAGCGCGGCGCGATCAGCCAGCGGAACCGTCGGCCGGCGTCGTCCCGGGCCGCCTGGCCCGCCGCCTCGCCGCCCAGGCAGACCCCCTCGACCGCGCGCAGCGCGGCCCGGACGCCGGTCACGTCGGCGGTCGGGTCGAGCACCGACAGCTTGGCCTCGTCCAGATGCGTACGGGCGGCCACGAAGGACCGGGCGCGGCAGTAGACGACCACGCCCGCGTTGAAGAACTCACCGCGCTCGACGCGCGGCACCACGCGCAGCAGCGCGTACTCGAAGACGTCGCGGTCGGTCACGTGGTGCTGTCCTTCTCGGTGGAGTGCGCGCGGGGCGCGAGGCGCTCGGCGAGCCAGCCCGGCGGCTGCTGGGGCCTGTTCCGGGTACGCGGGCCGAGCGTGATCCGCTCGTGGATGGTGGCGGCGCGCGGCAGGAGCGCGTCGACGTACGCCGCCCGCACCTCGTCTGTGGAGGCGAAGCCCGGCTCGTCGACCAGCCATTCGTCGGGCACGTCGGCGGCGACCTCCTCGAGCAGCTCGCGGGTGACCAGCGGCGCCAGCTCGGCGGCCGCCGCGGCGACGTCCGGCGAGAACGGCGCGAGCGCGTGGTCCGACGCGTCGTACGGCTTGGCGGCCGACGCCTGCGCACCCGGCCAGTTGTGGTGCCAGATCATCGTCGCGCCGTGGTCGATCAGCCACAGCTCGCCGTGCCATACGAGCATGTTCGGGTTCCGCCACGACCGGTCGACGTTGTTGATCACCGCGTCGAACCAGACCACCCGCCCGGCCTCCCGGGAATCCACCTCGTAGGCCAGCGGATCGAAACCGAGCGACCCCGGCAGGAAGTCCATGCCCAGGTTGAGCCCGCCACTCGCCTTGAGCAGCTCCTGCACCTCCTGATCCGGTTCGGACAGCCCGATGACCGGGTCCAACTCGATGGCGACGAGCTCCGGCACCCGCAGGCCCAGCCTGCGCGCCAGCTGCCCGCAGACGACCTCCGCGACCAGGGTCTTGCGGCCCTGGCCGGCGCCGGTGAACTTCATGACATAGGTGCCGAGGTCGTCGGCCTCGACGATGCCCGGGAGCGAGCCGCCTTCACGCAGCGGCGTCACGTACCGGGTCGCGGTGACTTCGGTGAGCATCCGGCCAGGCTAGCCGCCGCTCGGCGAGGGAGGTGACGGCCGCCCGGGGTGGTCCGGGCCGGCGGGGGTGGGCGTGACGCCGGACAGGGGTGAGCCGTCGGCGAGACGGCCGGTGAGCCGGACGGCGTCGTCCGCGGCGGCCTTGTCGTCAGTGGCGGCCTTGTCGTCCTTGGCGGCCTTGTCGTCAGTGGCAGCCTGGGGAGCCTTGGCGGCGAGCATAGGGGCCCGTGCGGTGGCGGAGACGGCGCCGGTGGCGGTGACGCCGACGACGCGGCGGCTGCCCGCGGCGAGGAAGTAGCGCGTGCCCGACGGGGCGGACCAGTATCCGCCGGCGAGCACGTGCCGGCCGAAGCGGCTGCAGGCCGCCGTGTCGCGGAGCTCCGCGACGCGTCGGCCTCCGGTCGGGATCTCGAAGGAGAGGGCGACGCGGGCGCCGCCTTCCCAGGTGTCCGCGCGGGCGCAGACCCAGAGGGCGCGGCCGGCGCGTTCGGGCAGGGGCTGGTCCGCGTACTCCCAGCGGTTGACCGAGCGGACGCCGGCGCCGTGCAACTCCGCGAGGAAGCAGGCGGAGTGGGCCCAGGCGGCGAGTCCTCGGGCCCCGGTGGCCTCGCGGGGCGCACGCGGAGGGGCGCCGGCGCCCGGAGGGGGTGTCCAGGTGAGGTGGACCGGGGTGAGTTCTCCGAGGTCCGCCAGGAGGAAGGCGTGGTCCTCGACGATCCGGGTGGAGGAGCGGAGCTGGAGAGCCGTGGTGCGGGCGCAGCCGGCCGTGCCCGGGGCGGCGTCGTACGGGACGGGCGCGGTGACGCCGTCCGGGTCGACGGGCAGGGGGCGGGCGGCGGTGCCGGGGGTGCCGAGGTCCCGTACGGCGGCCTCGGCGATCCAGGGCGCGAGGAGGAAGCGGGTTCCGACCGAGGTCCGGCCGAGCACCACGGCCGCGCCTGTGGTGACGTCGGCGTCGTCCGCGCGCGCGAGGTCGAGGACGACGGGCCCTCGGCCGTCGCGGGGTTCGGCGTAGCGGGCGAGTCGCCGCCCGTCGTGCAGGAGCACCACGTCGGCGCCGTCGACCGTGCCCGCGAACAGCAGCCGGGGCGGTTCGGCCGGCGGTGGCGTCGACGTCCCGGGGGTGGCGGTCACCCGTGCGCCGCCGTCGGCTCCCCGCGCCCAGGTGACGAGGGCGCGGCTCAGCAGGGCCGCGTCCCCTGTCCGGGGTCCGCGTGCGGGCCAGGCGGTGAAGTCGACCCGCGCGGTGTCGGCCCAGCGGTCGGCGGGTGCCCGGACCAACGCGGCCGGGTCGAGGGACCGGACGGTACCGGCGGCGGAGCCGGTGCTCGCCGGTCCCGCGAGCACCGGCTCCGGGTCGGAGCGGAGCCCCGCGGTGGCGACGGTGGCCGTGGCGGCCAGCAGCAGCGCGCCCGCGAGGGCGGCGAGCCGCCCGTGGCGGCTGCGGCGCAGGAGATCGGTGGGGCGGGTCTGGACGGTGCACGGGTCGAACTCGGCGCTGCGGAGGAGCTCCGCGATGTCCGCGCCCGATGCCGCGACGAGCTCTTCCGCCCCGCGCAGTGCGGCGGACGGCTCCGCGACACCGGCCGAGGCGAGGAGGCGCACCACCGCGTCCTCGGGGAGGTGTTCGAGCGTACGGAGGGCGAGCGCGGCCCGGACCTCCGGCGACGCTCCGGCCAGGGCGCGGTCGAGGGCGAGTTCGTCGGAACCTCCGGCCCGGGGGAAGAGCCTCAGGCCCAGCACGAGGGGCAACGGCACCGGCCGGGCGAAACGCCGGGGCGGGTGGAGCGCGGCCCCGACCACCGTGGCCCGCAGCCAGGAGTGGGCGGGCCGCTCGGCACCGCGCTGCCCGGGGAGGGAGGGACCGGGTGGTTCGCCCTGCGACGGGAACCCGCCTGCATCAGCGGAGGGTTCGGCACCGGGCGGCACGGAGTGCGTCGTTCCGGCGCGGGACGTCTCCGGCCGGGTCCGGCGCGCGGCCGCGGGGAGGGCCCGCTGCACGAGGGCGTGGGCGGTCAGGACGCGGCGGTGGCGGCCCAGCGCGGGCGGCAGGATCAGGTAGGCGAGCCGGACCAGCCCGGGATAGTTCTCGACGAGCGCGGCTTCGGCCGCCTCCCGCGCGGGACGGCGGTCGGATATCGAGGTGTCGTGGCTCGCGTGACGGGACAGCATGACCGACCAACGAGCCCGGGGGCGGCGGCGTCACATCGGACCTGTGGCCGTACGACTCCCCGTGAGCGGTACGGCACGGCGGCGGGGGGGCCGCGGCGCGGGGGCGGCGGGGCGGGGCCGCCGCGGGGGCCCTCCCCCGCCGGGGGGGGGGGCGGGGGGGGGGGGGGGGGGGCGGGGGGGGGGGGCGGGGGGGGCCCCCCGGCTCTGCCCTCGCCCGGCCCGGGTGACCGGGGCGGCCGCTACTCGGGCATCAGGACGGTGTCGACGATGTACACCGTGGCGTTGGCCGTGGGGACGTTGCCGCAGACGACCTTCGCGGAGTCGTCGACGGTGTACGACTCGCCCGAGCCCTTCGTCGTGATCATGCCCTTCTCCAGGGTCGTGAAGGAGCCGCTCTCCAGCTGCTTCGGCGTCAGCTTCCGGCCGACGACGTGGTACGTGAGGATCTTGGTCAGCGTGTCCTTGTCGGCGAGGACCTTGTCCAGGTCGGCCTTGGGGATCTTCGCGAAGGCGTCGTTCGTCGGGGCGAACACGGTGATGTTCCGGGCGTTGTTGAGGGTGTCCACGAGGCCGGCCTGCTTCACGGCGGCGACCAGCGTGGACAGGGCCGGGTTGTTGGACGCGGCCGTGGCGACGGGGTCCTTCGCCATGCCGTCGAAGGAGCCGGCGCCGTCCTCGGGCACCGAGGCACAGGCCGGCCCGAACGGACCGGCCTCGGCCATGTCCGACCCGGTCGACGTCGTGTTGTCCTGCGCGGCGGACGTCGACGCCTCGGAACCGGCCTTGGTGCCGGTGTCCGCGTCCGAGTCCGAGCACGCGGCCAGGGCGAAGGGCAGTACGGCCGAGGCGGCCACGGCGACGGCGACGCGCCGGAGGCGGAGAGCGTTCATGAGGAGGAACCCCTTGGGTCGGATGCGCGGCTGACCGCGCACGGTGAGGAGGAACAGCGGGACCACCCCGGCCGGGAGTGTGGTGACGTGTCCGGGCCGCCGGCGGAACTCCCGCCCGTGGCCCTGGTGTCGTGGGTGATTCGGAACCCGCGGCCCCGCGGTTGGGTCCCTCACCCGAACGAGTGAGAAAGGCCCCGCGTTAGGGTGTGGGGTGCTTCCGCGGACCCTCCTCACCAGCCCTTCTCTGGCCGACGCCGCCCTCCTCGCCCACCGCGAGCAGGGCCGCGAGTGGCCGCTCCTGGTCTGGGCGCCGGGACCGGGCGTACGCATGGTGTCGAGCGCCGTGCTCGGCGGGGGCATCGGCGAGCGGGCGTGGGTGCTGAACGCCCAGGTCCCGCCGGGTTACGGCCGCCTCGACCCGGTCGCCCACCTTCGCGAACTGGCCTCCGGGGCCGGGCTCGAAGGCACCGGTGTGGGACTGATGACGGCGGCCTCGGTCGCGGACCGGCGCCACGCGGCGGACGGCGGCGCCGAGGCCCTGGTCACCGCGGGCATCGGGGTACGCGGCTGGGCGGCCGCGCCGGGGGCCGGAGACCTCGCGCCGCCACGCCCCGGAACGATCAACATCATCGTGTCGCTGCCCGTGCCGCTCACCGACGCCGCCCTCGTGAACGCCGTCGCCACGGCCACCGAGGCCAAGACCCAGGCCCTCGTCGAGCTGGGCGCGGACGCCTCCGGCACCCCCACGGACGCCGTCTGCGTCGCCGCCCCCTCGCCCGTCGCGGACGGCGCCGAGTCCTTCGCCGGGCCCCGGTCTCTCTGGGGCGCGCGCCTCGCCCGCGCGGTGCACCGGGCCACCCGGGCCGCCTGCGCGGACCTGCTCGCGGAGGAGCGGGCCGGGGCGGGCGGCTGAGGCGAGCGGGACGCCGGGGGCAGCCTCCCGGAGCCCCTTCACCGGGCCGGGTCGGGACCGCACCGGTGAGGCATCCGCCCGTCCGCGTACTCGCGTCGTTCGTGCGTCGTAACCTGGCCTCATGTCCGACACCGCGCACGGCCTCACGACCGGGGCGGTGGCGCGCCGCCTCGGGGTGTCGCCGACCACCCTGCGCTCGTGGGACCGGAGGTACGGCATCGGCCCCGCGGCGCGGGAGGACGGCCGGCACCGGCGGTGGGCCCCGGGGGACGTCGCGGCGCTGGAGGAGATGTGCCGGCTCACGGCCTCGGGCGTCCCTCCCGCGGAGGCGGCCCGTGCGGCCCGCGTGACCCGCATCGCCCCGGGGGAGAGAACACCGGAGCCACTCCCTCCGGAGGATGCGGAGCCACTCCGTCGCGCCCGGCAGCCGGGGTCCGGGAACGGGCTGCCGCTCGGGGACGTGCGCCGCGAGTGCCGCGGGCTGGCCCGCGCCGCCGTGCGGCTGGACAGCCCCACCGTGGACGCGCTGCTCCGGGAGGTCGTGGCGGAACACGGCCTCGTCACCGCCTGGGAGGAGGTGATGGCGCCGACGCTGCACGCGGTCGGCCGGAAGTGGGAGTCCTCGGGAGACCGTTACGTCGAGGTGGAGCACCTGCTGTCCTGGCACGTGTCGACCGCGCTCCGGCAGGCCGCACCCTCCGGGCCGCCCGGTCGCACGGACTCCCTTCCCCCGGTGCTCCTCGCCTGCGTGCCCGGTGAGCAGCACACCCTGCCGCTGGAGGCTTTGACGGCCGGGCTCGCCGAACTCGGCCTGCCCACCCGGATGTTCGGGGCCGCCGTCCCCGCCGAGGCTCTCGACGCGGCCGTACGGCGCATGGGGCCGGCCGCGGTCGTGCTCTGGTCGCAGGCACGGTCCACGGCCCACCACGCACTCGCCGGGCACGTCGCGGCGAGCTCGTTCGGCGTCAAGGGCGCTCGTACCCGCCCGCTCGTGGTGCTCGCCGGCCCGGGCTGGGCGGGCCGCACCCCGGCGCCGGGCATGCCGCGCCCGACGGGCCTACGGGAGGCGCTGACCGTCCTGTCCCGTCTCTACGCGGAACCGGGGAGCCCGGCCACAGCCGGATGAGGCCACCGCCGGGCGAGCACCCCGGCCCGGACGCGGCCGACCCCGGCCCCTCCCGTCGCCGGACGACGAAGACCCCGGACGAAGACCCCGGACGACGAAGACCCCGGATCAGCCCCGAACCGGATGACGCCGACCGCAGGCGACGCCCGCCCCTACACCGCCGGAACGCGCGTGCGGCCGGTGCCCCGCGCCAGGCACGATGACCGGATGGACGACGCTCTCCACGTGCCCGAGCTGGCCGCCGCCGGCGGATTCACCCTGAGGCCCTGGCGGCTTTCCGATCTCCCGCTGGTGCGGGAGGCGTCCCAGGACGAGTACATCCCGTTGATCACGACGGTGCCCGCCCCGTACTCCGAGCCGGAGGGAATCGCGTTCGTCGAGCGGCAGTGGCGCCGGGCCACGGTCGGTACGGGCTACCCGTTCGTCATCGTGGACCCGGGCGGCCGCCCGGTCGGCAACGCCGGGCTGTGGCTGAGGCCGGAGCCCGACCGCGCGTCGGTGGGCTACTGGGTCGTGGGATCGGGGCGCGGGCAGGGCGCCGCCCTCGCCGCGCTGCGGGCCGTCGCCGACTGGGCCGTGCGGGAGCTGGGACTCTCCCACCTGGAGCTGCACGTCGAGCCGTGGAACACGGCGTCCGTACGGACCGCCGAGCGGTCGGGCTTCCGGCCCGAGGGGCTGCTGCGGGACGGCCTGCGGATCGGGTCCGGCTCGCGGGACGTGCTCCGGTACGCGTACCCGGGCGACGAGACGCGCGCCGCTCCGGGGACGGGCCCCTGACTCGCCGGGTACGCGCACGCGTACCCGGCGAGGGAACCAGTAACGCGCCGGGGGCCGACCCGCGACCCGTACGCACGGGGGAGCCGACCCAGAGGAGCGGCGTCAGCCGTGGGAGAGCAGCGCGGCGGTGAGTTCGGCCGCGCGCCGGTGCCAGAGCCCCGCGCCCCGGAGCATGGCGTGGCCGCCGGTCGGCATCGGGATGCCGGCGGCGTCCGCGCCGGCCGCTCTCGCCCGGCGGACGAAGTCCCAGGACTCGCGGGCGGAGGTGACGCGGTCGGCCTCGTCGTGGAGCAGGTACAGCCGCCGGCCGCCGAGGTGGTCGACGGGCTCGCCGGTGGGGCACCAGGGCGCGAGGGCGACGACGCCCCGGACGGCCGGGTCGCCGGCGGTACGGAGGGCCGCGCGGCCGCCCATGGAGTGCCCCAGCAGGACGACGGGCACCGGACCCGCTTCCTCGCGCAGCCGTACGAGGGCGGCCTCGGCGTCCCGGGCGGCGTCGGCGCGGTCGCCGTTCCAGCCGCGGTGGCCGTAGCGCACCTCGGCGATCAGCACGTCCCGGCCACGGACGGCGCGCGTCACGGCGGCGGCGAAGGGGCGCATGCGGAGTGCGGGGAGGTTCAGCGCGGGCGGCGGCTCGGGTCCGTCGGCGCGGCCCCCGTGGAGCAGCAGCACGGCCGCGGTGGGTGCCGCGGGCGCGCTGCGGACGAGCAGCGCGCCGGCTTCGGCCCGGCGGGTCCTGCACCCCGTCATCGCGCGGCCGTCCCGCTCGCCCGCCGCCGCGACGGGGGCAAGAGCCCGCTCGTACGGGCCGTGCCGGCCGCGTGACCGGGCCGCTGCGCCATGGGGGCCTCCTGGAGTCGCTGTGCCGCTCCCCCGCGATGAGCGGTCCGCCCGTCACGCGCGGGGAGAGAAGGTGAGGGCCGCAGTCTGCCAGGTCACACACCCCGTCAGAAACAGAGCCAGCTGGAAGTAACACGCTGGACGGGAAGTATTTCGGTGCCGCGGTCCCGTCGGACGGATTCGGCTTCGGGCGGTGCCCGCCCGGACACCGAACGTGTCGGCCGCGAGGGCGCGGCTCCCACGCCGGAGGCACCGGCCCGCCTGGCTCGTGACGGTGTCCGGGGGAGGTCGGCGTCCGGCCGGCGGAACAGGGCCCGCGGCTCGCAGCGTTCGTGCGTCGTATCGTCCCCGGCTCAGTCCCGGCCGCGGGCGTGCCGGAAGCGGGCGAGGCCGTCGGCGAGGTCGACGATCGGGTCGGGATAGTCGTACGCGGCGCGGTCCAGGCCCTTGAGCCGCCAGGGTTCGTGGATCGCCGCGCCGGGGAGCTCGGCGAGCTCCGGGACCCAGTGCCGGACGTAGGCGCCCTCGGGGTCGTACCGCCTGCCCTGGAGGACGGGGTTGAGGACGCGGTGGGGCCGGGTGTCGGTGCCCGTTCCGGCCACCCACTGCCAGTTGAGCTGGTTGTTGGCGACGTCGCCGTCCACGAGGAGGCCCAGGAAGTGCCGGGCGCCCTCCCGCCAGTCGATGTAGAGCGTCTTGGCGAGGAAGGAGGCGGCGAGCAGGCGGCCCCGGTTGTGCATCCAGCCCTCGTGGGCGAGTTGGCGCAGCGCGGCGTCCACCACCGGGTAGCCCGTCCGCCCCTCCCGCCACGCGCGCAGGTCGGCCTCCGCCTCCTTGCCCCGCCGCCAGTGGTCGAGCCGCGGCCGGTAGTCCTCGACGGCGGTCTCGGGCCGCGCGGCGAGCACCTGGTGGTGGAAGTCCCGCCAGCACAACTGCCGTACGAACGCCTCGGCTCCCGGTCCGCCGCGCGCCCTTGCCCGGTGGACGGCCTCGGTCGCCGAGACCGCACCGAAGTGGAGGTACGGGGAGAGACGCGAGGTGACGTCGCCCGCGAGGTCGTCGTGGCCCGACTCGTAGCCGTCGGCGTGCCGGGACAGCCAGGCCCCGAGCCTCCGGCGCCCCTCCGCCTCCCCTCCCGTGGCCAGCCCCTCGGAGACGCCCGCCACCGAGGACCGTTCCGGCAGGGCCTCGGAGCGCAGCCCGAACGGCACCCGCACCGCCCGCGGGGCCGGGAGGGGAGCCCGGAGCGGTTCGGCCGACCAGCGCCTGAGATACGGCGTGAAGACGGCGTAGTGGTCCGAGCCCTGCGGGGTGACGTCGCCGGGCGGCACGGCGGTGGTCACGGCATCGTGCACGTACAGGCGGCACCCGCCGGACTCCAGGGCCTCCCTCAACCGCCCCTCCCTCGCGCGGGCGAAGGCCGAGTACCCGGCGGCCATGTGGACCTCGTCGGCCTCGGCCCGCCGCACCACGGCGCACACCTCCGTCACCAGGTCCCCGCCGCGCACGATCAGCCGCCCGCCGCGCTCATCGAGACCGGTGTCGAGGCCGGCCAGACAGTCCGCGAGGAAGGCGAGCCGGTTCGGCGCCGCGAATCCCGCCCGGTCGACGGCCGGGTCCCGGACGAACAGCGGCACGACCTCGTCCGCCGCCTCCACGGCCGCGCGCAGGGGCGGATGGTCGTGCAGGCGCAGATCGGAGGTGAAGAGGACAACGGAGACGGTCATGGCGCCACTCCCGGGGATCGCACCCGGCGGGGTGCTGTGCTGGCGTACTGGCGTGGTGGGTGCTGTGTGTCGCGTACGGGCTGCTGGGTGTCGAGTGCTGACGTGGTGCGTGCTGCACACCCCTTCCGTTCGCGGCCACCTGCCGGATGCGGAAGCGCGCCACCGACCGCGCCGGTCAGGCCGCGGCGTCGTCGGCCGCCGCTCCCGTCAGAGCCGCGGCCTTCTCCGCCGTCCGTGCGATGTTCCTGGCCATGCCGCCGAAGACGACGGCGTGGAAGGGCGCGACGCTCCACCAGTACAACTGCCCCGCGAGGCCACGGGGGTGGAAGAGGGCGCGCTGGCGGTAGCGGGTGCGGCCGTCGTCGTCGCGCTCGGCCCGCATCTCCAGCCAGGCGAGCCCGGGCAGCCGCATCTCGGCGCGCAGACGCAGCAGGGTGCCGCGCTCGATCTCCTCGACCCGCCAGAAGTCGAGGGCGTCGCCGACGCGGAGCCGCTGGGCGTCGCGTCGGCCCCGGCGGAGTCCCACCCCGCCGACGAGCCGGTCGAACCAGCCGCGTACGGCCCAGGCCAGGGGGAAGGAGTACCAGCCGTTCTCCCCGCCGATCCCCTCGATGACCTGCCACAGTTCCCGGCCGCCGGCCTCGACGGTCCGCTCCCGCTCGTCGGTGTAGAGGCTGCCGCCCGCCCAGTCGGGGTCGGTGGGCAGCGGGTCGCTGGGGGCGCCCGGCAGGGAGGCGGAGGACCAACGGGTGGTGACGCCGGCTTCCCGGACCCGCTGGAGGGCGAGCGCGAGGGCACGGTCGAAGGTGACGGGGGTGCCGGGCGGGTCGGGGACGTGGTCGGCGATGTCGTGCTCGGCGCACACCACCTCGTACCGCAGCGACTCGGCGAGCGGGCGGGCCAGGGCCGCGGGCACGGGGGTGACGAGTCCGATCCAATGGCTGGAGAGGCGCGGGGTGAGCATCGGGACGGGCACGATGAGCCGCCGGGGAAGGCCGGCGACCTCCGAGTACCGGATCATCATGTCGTGGTACGTGAGGACGTCCGGGCCCCCGATGTCGAAGGCCCTGCTGACGTCCGGCGGCATGTCGGCGCTGCCGACCAGGTAACGCAGCACGTCGCGCACGGCGATGGGCTGGACCCGGGTGCCGACCCAGCTCGGCGTCACCATGACGGGGAGCCGTTCGGTGAGGTAGCGGAGCATCTCGAACGAGGCGGAACCGGAACCGATGACGACGGCGGCCCGCAGCACGGTCGTGGGGACGCCGGAGTCCAGGAGGATCCGGCCGACCTCGGCGCGTGAGCGCAGGTGCGGGGAGAGGTCCCGCTCGGGGACTCCGGCGGGAGTGAGGCCGCCGAGGTAGACGATGCGGCGCACTCCGGCGGCGCGGGCCTCCTCCGCGAAGGTCCGGGCCGCGTGCCGGTCGGTCTCCTCGAAGCCGCGCCCCGAGCCCAGGGAGTGCACGAGGTAGTAGGCCACCTCGACGTCGCGGAACGCGGGACGCAGGCTCGCCGCGTCGGTGACGTCCCCTCGCACCACGTCGACCCGGTCGGCCCAGGGGTGGTCCCGGAGGTTGGCCGGCGTACGGGCGAGGCAGCGGACGCGGTGGCCCGCGTCGAGCAGTTCGGGGACGAGCCGCCCGCCGATGTATCCCCCGGCACCGGTCACCAGGCAGAGCGCCGGAGCGGGCGCCACTCCGGACACCGCTGCGGACTCCGGGTGGGACGCCGGGTCGGACGCCGGGTCCGATGACGAGCCGGGCATCGGATCGGGCGACGGGCCCTGAGCGGGATCCGGTGACGGGCCGGACGACCGGCCGTGAGCGGGATCCGGTGACGGGCCGGATGACGCGGTCGTGGGAGGCGTCGCCATGGGATGTACTCCGTTCCGTCCCGGGGAGGGGCCGGCCGGGGGGCCGGCCGCGGTCCCGCGCGAGGGGGTGCCCTGCCGATTCTTCTCCGCCGGCGGCCCGGGCGGATGCACGGGAGCGACGTCTATAGGCTGGACGCGTGGCCCGCGAAGATGATCGAGACGTTACCGCCGCCCCCGGGGGCGCGGCGGGTGACCTGCAGAGCTTCGCCGTCGCGCTGCGTCGGACGCAGGGCGAGATCAACCGCCTGGTCCACGGCTTCGCCCAGGCGCAGGGGCTGCACCCCACGGACGTGCAGGCGCTGGCCGTCGTCCTGGACAGCCCCGAGCCGCTGACGCCGGGGCGGCTCCGTGAGCATCTCGGTCTCACGTCGGGCGCGGTGACGGCCTGTCTGGACCGGCTGGAGAGGGCCGGGCACATCCGCAGGTCCAGGGAGAGCGCGGACCGCCGTGTCGTGCACGTGCGGTACGAGGACGGGGCGAAGGCCGCCGCCCGGCGGTACTTCCTGCCGCTCGCGGAGGCCGCGGAGCGGGCGCGGGAGCAGTTCGACGCCGACGAGCTCGCCGTGGCCCTGCGCTTCCTGAACACGCTGAACGAGGAACTCGGGGCCCTGCGCGTACCGCGCCGCTGAATCGGGTGCATCCGTACGGGCGGTGGCGCCCGAAGGAGCGGTCGAGAGCACTCTCGTACCGCATCGGCCCCGTGGTCCCCCAGGGGAAACCTCCAGGAGTCGTCGTGGTACAAATTTCTCTCAATCATTGAGATAGTTAATGGTCGAGACATAGTTCGGAGTTCCCATGCCCCGCGCCCTGCGCCGGACCCGCTTGCTCCTGCCCCTCGCTCTCCTCGCCGTCTGGCTCGTCGTGGGCGGCGGCCTCGGCCCCTTCGCCGGCCGGCTCGGCGAGGTCTCCACGAACGACCAGGCCGCCTTCCTGCCGCGCAGCGCCGAGTCGACCCGGGTCGTCGAGGAGCAGAAGGCGTTCCGCGCCGCGGAGACCCTGCCCGCGATCGTCGTGTGGACGGCGCGCGACGGCGGGTCCCTTGATCCCGGCGCGACGGCCGGGGCGACCCGGTCCGTCGCCGGCCTGACCGGGCAGCCGGGCGTCGCCGGACCGCCCTCCCCCGCGCTGGCCTCGGAGGACGGCAAGGCGCTGCGGTCCGTCGTCCCGCTCAGACCCGGCCTCGGCGACGCGCTGCCGGAGACGCTGGACGCCGTCCGCGCCGCGGCGGCCTCGGTACCGGGGACGACCGTGTGGCTCGCGGGACCGGCCGCCACCCAGGCCGATCTGTCGGGCGCGTTCGCCGGCATCGACGGACTCCTGCTCGGCGTCGCGCTGATCGCGGTGCTGCTCATCCTGCTGGTCGTCTACCGCAGCGTCCTGCTGCCCCTGATGATCATCCTGGGGGCGATCTTCGCCCTGGGTCTGGCCTGCGCGATCGTGTACGTGCTCGCCGACGCCGACCTGGTCAGGGTCGACGGCCAGGTGCAGGGCATCCTGTCCATCCTGGTGATCGGCGCCGCGACCGACTACGCGCTGCTCCTGGCCGCCCGCTACCGCGAGGAGCTCGCGGCCCCCGGCGCGGACCGCTTCGCCGCGATGCGCAAGGCCCTGCGCCGCTCATTCGAGCCGATCGTCGCGAGCGCCGCCACCGTGGCCCTCGCCCTGGTCGCCCTCCTCGTGAGCGACCTGGCCAACAACCGGGCGCTGGGCCCCGTCGGCGCGATCGGCATCGTCTGCGCCGTCCTCAGCACCCTCACCTTCCTGCCCGCCGCCCTCGTCCTCACCGGCCGCGCCGCGTACTGGCCGGCCCGACCGACGGCGCTCCCCAAGGCCCCCGCCACCGCCCCGGCCGTCTCCGGGACCACCGCACCGGACACACCGGCCGTCTCCGGAACCACCACGCCGGACGCCCCGGACGCATCGGACGCCCCGGGCACGCCCGGCACCAAGGCCGCCGACGCTCCGAGCCCGATTCCCTCTCCCGCCGCCTCCCGCACGACCGGCGGCCAAGCCGTCTGGCACCGCATCGCCGCCCTCGTCGACCGGGCGCCGCGCAAGGTGTGGGCGGTCACCCTCGCCGGCCTGCTGGCCTGCGCGGCCTTCGCGCCCGCCCTGGACTCCCGGGGCGTGCCGCTGGACGAGATCTTCGTGAACGACGCGCCGTCCGTCGCCGCGCAGGAGACCCTGGGCCGCCACTTCCCCGGCGGCGCGGGCAACCCGGCGGTGATCATCGCCGACGCCGGGGCGGCCGCGCGGGTGGTGGCCGCCGCCGAGGACGTGGACGGCATCGACTCGGCGTTCCCGGTGGACGCGGCGGGCCGCCCGGCACCCGGGGCGCCGCTGATGGTGGACGGGCGGGTGCGGATCGATGCCACGCTCGGCGCCTCGTCCGACAGCGACGCGGCGCGGGAGACGCTCGCCCGGCTCCGTACCGCCGTACACGCGGTCCCGGAGGCCCACGCGGTGGTGGGCGGCTCCACCGCCCAGCAGTACGACACCCAGCGCACCGCCGCACGGGACCGCGCGCTCATCGTCCCGGTGGTCCTGGCGATCATCCTGGTGATCCTGATGGCGCTGCTGCGCTCCGTGGTGCTGCCCCTGCTCCTCGTCGCGACGGTGGCGCTCAACTTCGCCGCCACCCTGGGCGTCTCGGCGCTCGTCTTCGAGCACGTCCTCGGCTTCACGGGCACGGACGCCTCCGTCCCGCTGTACGGCTTCGTCTTCCTCGTCGCGCTCGGGGTCGACTACAACATCTTCCTGATGTCCCGGGTCCGCGAGGAGTCTCTGCGGCACGGGGTGCGCGAGGGCGTCCGGATCGGCCTGACCGCGACCGGGGGCGTGATCACCTCCGCCGGCGTGGTGCTCGCCGCGACGTTCGCCGCGCTCGGCGTGATCCCGCTGGCCTTCCTCGTGCAGATCGCGTTCATCGTGGCCTTCGGGGTCCTGCTCGACACCCTGGTGGTCCGCTCGCTCCTGGTCCCTGCGCTGGTGCGGGACCTCGGCCCCCGGGCGTGGTGGCCGGGTGCGCTCTCCCGCCTCCCCGAAGCGGGTGGCCGGGCCGACCAATCCGCCGGGGCCGCGGCTCCGAAGGAGGAGTGCAGCCGAGAAAACGCAGGAGGGCACATCCGGTGAGAGAGCACGCACGCGTCGGCGGAGGTCCGGCACCGGACCGGGGCGACGAGGCCCTGCCCGCGCTGATGGTCCGGGTCGCCCAGGGGGACCAGGACTCCTTCGCGACCGTCTTCGACCGGGTCTCCGGCCCCGTGATGGGCGTGGTCCGCTCGGTACTGCGGGATCCGGCGCAGTCCGAGGAGGTCACCCAGGAGGTGATGGTCGACCTCTGGCGCTCCGCCGCCCGCTACCGGCCCGACCGGGGCTCCGTCCTGAACTGGGCGCTCACCCTCGCCCACCGCCGCGCGGTGGACCGGGTGCGCTCCGAGCAGGCGGCGTCGGACCGGGCGCGGCGGGTGGCCCTGCTCGACCACACACCGGCGTACGACGAGGTGACCGAGGAGGTGGAGAACCGCCTCGACCGCGAGCGGGTTCGGCGCTGTCTGCGGGGTCTGACCGAGCGCCAGCGCCAGTCCGTCACCCTCGCCTACTACCGCGGTCTGACCTACCGAGAGGTCGCCGAGCTGCTCTCGCTGCCGCTGGGGACCGTGAAGACCCGGATGCGCGACGGGCTCATCCGGCTCCGCGACTGTCTGGGGGTGACGGCGTGACCGTCGACGACCTGCACACGCTGACCGGCGCCTACGTCCTCGACGCCCTGGACACGGGCGAGGAGCGGGACGCCGTGGAGCGTCACCTGGCCCGGTGCCCCGCGTGCGCCGCCGAGGTGCGCGAGCTGTCGGAGACGGCCGCGCGGCTCGGTCTCGCCGTCGCCGAACCGGTCCCGCCCGCGCTGCGCGCCGACGTGCTGCGCCGGATCCAGGGGGTCCGCCAGGTGTCGCCGGTGACCCCGCACACCGGCCGCGCGTCCGGCGGGGGCCGCGGCCTGCGCCGGCTGCCGCGCTGGGCGCTGGCCGCCTCGCTCGCCGGGGTGGTGGCGCTCGCCGGTGTCGCGGGCGTCGAGTACCGGCACGCCGAGGAGGCCGGTCTGCGGGCGGCCCGGGCCGAGGCGCGGGCCGAGGCCGTCGCGGCCGTCCTCGCCGCGCCCGACGCGCGGGTGACGACGGCTCGGCTCGGCGACGGCGCCGTGGGGACCCTGGTCCACTCGCCCTCCCTGGACAGGGCGGTGTTCGCGGCCGCGGGGATGCCTGCCCCGCCGTCCGGCAAGGTCTACCAGCTCTGGTACGACGACGCCGGGACGATGCGGCCGGCCGGTCTGATGCCTCCGGGTTCGGCGACGTCCGCCACCCTCCTCGAAGGGCCGGCGAACCGGTCCGCCGGCATCGGCATCACCGTCGAGCCCGAGGGCGGTTCGCCCCGCCCGACCTCGGCCCCGGTCGCCACCATGGCGATGCCGGAGGCGTAGGGCCGTCCCGTCCGGCCGGGGCCCGTCCGGACGGGCCCGGTCACCGCGGCTTTCCGGACCAAGCCTTCGGCCGCGGCGGCCCTCGCGGCCGGGTCTTCGGCCGCGGCCCCCGAGGCCCGACGGCCACGAAGGCCGCCGCCGGCACCGCCTCACGGCGTCCCCGGCGTGCCCGTCGGATCGGCCGGGGCCGGGCAGGCGACCGTGCCCGGCCGGACGGCGAGTTTGAGTCTCGGGGTGGTGAGCAGGCCCGGGATCTGGAAGTCCTGGGCCTTGCCGACGATCCGGTCGAACTTGGCGTACCGCGCCTGGATGCCGAACCGGTGCTGCGGGCTGTCCAGGGGGTTGAGAACGTACGCGCCGGTGGCGTCCTTGACGGTCTTCACGTCGGCGCCGTTGACGTTGAGGTCGACGACGCCGTCCATGTCGAGGACTCCCGTGGCGCTGCGCAGGTCGAGGACGGTGTTCTTGGTCCTGATCTCCCAGGAGCCGGGGTTGTCGTCGCCGAGGGTCAGCAGCAGCGTGTACGTGGCTCCCGCGATCTCCTGCCGCTGACTCAGGCACAGGCCGTTGAGCATGCCGTCGGCGAAGCCCATGCGGAGCACGCGTACGGTCCCGGTGGTGCCGTCGGGCCGTACGACGGTCTGGTCGACGACCGCGGCGCCGTACTGGGTTCCGTACAGGCTGCTGGTGGTGAAGTCGACCGGCCGGTCCTGGATCCGGAGGCCGACGGCCAGCGCGCCGGTGGCCATGGCGGAGCCGATGCCGGCGGCGGCCGCGAGCGCCGGCACGGCGACGGCGAGGGAGCGGCGCCAGTGCGTGCGCCCCTCCACGGGACGGTGGCCGGGGCTCACGGGACGGTCACCGTGATGGTCCCGGGCAGGTGCACGGGGTTGTCGGTGGAGTCGAGGGCCGCGTGGTCGTCGACCGTGCGGATCGCGTAGATGTCGCCGACGAAGTCCTCGGCCCCGGCGGTGAGCGGGATGAAGGAGCCGAAGAAGTCGAGCAGGCCCTGCACTCCGCAGATCTTGACGAGGACCCGGACGCAGACGTTGGTGATGCTCCCCCACATGGTGGTCGTCTCGGGCTTCCCCGCGCTGTCGTATCCGCCGAGGGAGCCCTCCCCGGGCACGTCGATGGTGACGGTGTGACCGGCCGCCCGCTGGGTGACGTTCATGTGCGAGCGGATCTTGAGCTTAGTGAAGGTGTACTGGGTCGTGGTCCGCGTCGTGCCGTCGGAGAGCCGGATCGTGACGTTCTTGTCCACGGTCATCGAGACGGCGACCATGCTGGAGATCGTGACGTGCAGGGGGTCGGGGGCCGGCAGGAAGGGCACGCCCAGCGGCTCGGGGGCGGCGGTCGGCCCGGTGGCGCTGCTCGGCTGCCCGGACCAGACGGCGGTGACGACCGCGAGCAGCAGGGCGGCCGGCACCGCCAGCGCCTTGTGCCGGGCCCGGCGCGTCACCCCTCCACCGCCTCGCGTGCCCGGCGGGGGCGCTTGGCGCCCCAGCCGACCGTCATCGAACCGCCGAGGACTCCGAGCGCCATGCCGAGGAGGAACCCGCCGAGGTTGGAGACGACCAGCGAGACGACCGCCAGCACCGCGCCGATCAGCCCGAAGGTGTACCGCTGGGCGGGCAGCGCGATCGGCACGAGCCCGCAGAGGATCATCCCGCCGCCGACGAGGTACCCGGCCACTCCCCCGAATCCCGTGCTCACGATCAGCTGAAGCGAGCTGAGGGAGAACTTGAGGACGGTCCAGCCCCCCGCGATCAGCCACACTCCGCCCCAGAACGGCCGGGTACGGCGGAAGGCGCGGAACCAGGCGTACGCGGCCTTCGTCCGGCTCAGCATGTGGTGGCCGATCCCGCGACGACCCTGATCCTGAGGTCCGGCAGGACGAGCGCCCCGGCCATCTCGGCGTCGTACGCGGTGGCGTTCAGGCCGTGGAGCCGGATGGAGCTGCCGCCCTCACCGCCCGCCGAGCCGAGTCCGAACCCGCCGGGCAGGGCGCCCGTGAGGGGCTTGCCGGCCACGGTGACCTGGTCGGCGGACTGGCCGAGGACCGCGTTCTGGAGGGTGGTCGGCCCGTACGCCTGGAGTTCGGTGGCCTGGATGTACAGGTTGGACGCGTCGATGTCGGTGGTGAAGGTGCCCGGCGGAGTGGCCGTCACCTTCTGGCCGCCCGTCAGGAGCAGCGAGTACGGCACTCCGGCGATCGTCTGGTGGACGATGCCGCAGAGTCCGGCGAGCCCGGCGCTCGCGAATCCGACGCGCGCCATGGCCGTGTTGGTGGTCGAGGTGCCGTCCGGCCGCCCGACGGCGGGGGTGTTGACGATGGCTCCGAAACCGGTGCCCTCGACTCCGTTGGAGGTCAGGGTGAACGGCTGTCCGGTGACGCTGAAGTTCGCGGCGAGCGCGCCCTGCGCCAGCGCGGTGCCCAGGGCCCCGACGGCGAGGACCGAGGGGACGAGGGCGAGGGCGCCGCGTCCCCAGCGGGTGCCGCGGCGGGTGCCGTCGGACGCCTCGGCGAGCATCCGGGCGTTCCAGTCGGCGACGGCACGGGGGCCGGCCGTGCGCGCCCGGGCGAGGGACGGGCCGAGGCGGTCTGCCATGCGTGTCATACGGATCCGCTCCCCACCGACACGGGGGGTACGGGCGGTCCGGCGGCCGGCCGCCGCGAGCGGCGGAGCAGGCCGCCGCGCTTCCCGGCGGGCTTCTCGGGCAGCCAGGCGAAGGCCATGGAGCCGCCGAGGACGGAGAGGACCATGCCGACGAAGAGGCCGCCAGGAAAGGGTTCCTAGGGGGGTAGGTCGTGGCTACGCTCGATCCATGCCCGTCGCACCCGAGTACCTCCACCTCGTCTACCCGCACATCGAAACCTGGCACGCCCTGCTCTACGGGCGGGCATCAGTGGATCACACCGGCAAGGGGACATCCGTCGACGACCAGATCAACGACGGACGGTCCGTGTGCGCGGAGTTCAACTGGCCAGTCGCCGACGTCTTTCGAGACGAAGGCATCTCCGCCAGCCGCCATGCGAAGAAGGCCCGGAAGGACTTCGAAGACCTCCTGAAGGCAATCCGGGAGGGCCGGGGCAAGATCGTGGTCGCCTTCGAGGCAAGCCGCTATTACCGGGACCTGGAGCAGTATGTTCGCCTCCGGGCCGCATGCCACGAGGCCGGAGTGCTTCTGTGTTACAACCGCACGGTCTACGACCTGTCCAAGCGCGACGACCGCAAGCTGACGGCGCAGGACGCGCTCCAGGCCGAGGACGAGGCCGAGTCTGCCCGCGAACGGCACCTCCGCACGGCCCGCTTGAATGCCGAGAAGGGCAAGCCGAACGGGCCGGTGCCGTTCGGGTACCGGCGTAAGTACGACCCCGACACCGGCGAGCTGGTCGGCCAGTTCATCCACGACGAGCAGGCGCCGATCGCCCGGGAGTGCTGGGCCAGGGTAGACGCCGGGCACTCCCTTGCCTCCGTCGCACGGTGGCTGAACCAGCAGCCCGCCGCCCAGCGCAAAAGCGGATCGGCGTGGACTGTCATCTACGTCCGGAAGATGCTGCTGAACGAGGCGTATATCGGGCGGCGGCTGCACCGCGGCGTGCACGTCGGCTCGGGAATCTGGCCGGCCTTGCTGGAGGGCCCGGAGGGTGAGGAGCTGTTCAACCGGGTCATGGCACTCCTAAAGGACCACGCCCGAACGACGCGGAAGGACTCGGTGACGGTCCACCTGCTTTCCACGATCGCCCTGTGCGGCGAGTGCGGCGACCACGCGGGCCTGAAGGCACACATGATGCCGAAGAACCGGCCGTACCTGCGGTGCGAGTGGGGGTGGGACACCGCTCTGCGAGAGGACTGGCTGAACGCGTACGTCGAGTCTGCCCTGTTGGAGTGGCTGAAGTCGTCGACCGCGCGGGAGGTTTTCTTCCCGAAGGGGGACGCGAAGGCGAAGGAGCAGGAGGCCCTGTCTAGCCGGCTGACCAAAATGCGGGCCCAGCTGAAGGAGGGGCGGGCGCTGGCAACCGAGTTCGACGAGGAATCGGGTGAGTTCCGGCTTTCTGCAATGGGCCTGGCTGGCCTGGAGAAGAGCCTCATGCCGCTGATCAAGAAGGCCGAGGAGAAGCTCGCTGCGACATCCGCGTCGGTGCCCGCCCATGTCGCTGGCCTCCTTGCCGCCCCGGATCCCTGGGTGGAGTGGTTCGGGGACGAGGAACAGGGTGTCCCCGGGCTCTCCGTCGAGCAGAAGCGGGAGGTCATCCGGAAAACCGTGACCGTGCGGCTTCACCGGGCGTCGCGGCCTGGGGTGAAGAACCTGGAGCCGGGGCGGATCCGGTTGTCGTGGAGGGGCGAGCCGGGGTATCGCGAGCGGGCGATCACGCCTGGGGAGTATGCGCAGATGCAGCAGGCAGAGGCAGATCGGGTGCTTCAGGCGGCTCGTCACCGTGGTGGGCGCTCAAGGGCGTAGGGAGGCGTTCCGTGAGAGGCGATGCGGGGCCTCCATGCGATAGGGCGCAGCGCTGGTCGGCGCTGCGCCCGTTTTGCTGCCTCTCTGGGGACTTCAAGGGAGGCCCGGCTTCTGGAGGTCGCCCCAGACGAGGTGGCCGCTGTCGAGGAAGTGGCCGAGGATGCTGTCGAGGTCGTCGCGGACTCGTTCGGGTGTGGCTTGGGGGTTGAGTAGCAGAGTGAGCCGCCCGTCCTCGCCTACGCCTGCGGCGAGGCCCATTCCCCCGGGGAGCTCGGCCAGTTCGACTTGTACGCTCGCCTGCGGCGCGGTGACGCTGTTCACTCGGCCCCCTGGTTTTGGTGTGGTGATTCTTCTGGAATGTGCTGCGGTGTGGTGCGTGGGGCCGCGCGGCTTGCGCATTCGGGCGGTTGCGGCGATTTAGCCCCAGCCGGTGTCGCGGGCGGTGACGGGGGTCGTGTGGGTGGTCGTGGTCGGGGTGGGGGTGTGTTCGGCGGGTGGGGTGCCCCATCCGGTGTCTGCGACGACGGTCTCGTTCGTGGTCGTGGTGGCGGTTCCTGCGAGGCCGGCGAGGGTGAGGGCGGCGGCTGCGGCGAGGGTGCGGGCGGCGGCTGCGGCGAGGGTGCGGGCGGCGGCTGCGGCGAGGGTGCGGGCGGCGGTTTTCGGTCGCATGGGTGATCCTTCCGTCCGGAGGCCCAAAATCGCACAGTCAAGCGATTGGATCTCACTGTCAGTAGGCTCTCCGATCCCTAGCGCAAGATTCAAGGCGCAGGAGGTTGCGTAAATCGGCAACTGCGGGTATCTGCAAGGATGTGAAGGGAGTCACTATGGGGACGCAAGACGACGAACTCGCCCTCGCCCTCGCGCCCGGGGCCGACGAGACGTACAGCATGATCATTGAGGAGAGGCCGGTCACCGATGACGCACCCGGGCTCAAGCAGCTCCTCACTCTTGGCCTGGTCGCCCAAAACCCGGTACGCCCTGGGTACTACATCGCACTCGACGCCCAGCTGGCCATAGGGCACCTCATGGCCGCCGAGCAAGCCGCCCTCCACCGGACTGCACGCCGCATGGCCGACATCGCGTCGCTCGACCGACTTGCCGCGAAGCACGCCGAGGCCCGCCTCTGGGGAGGCCCCGGAAGCGAGCTACTACCGACGCCGGAGCTCGTAAGCGCCCGGATCGACGAGTCGGTGTCACGGGCAACCACGGAGGTCCTCACGGCACAGCCGGGACCCCGGAAGCGGGCCACCATACAGAGCGTGATGGAAAGAGACACAGGTCTACTGCTCCGCGGCGTACAGATGCGGATCATCTACCACGCCAGCACACGAGCCAATCCGGCGGTGAAGGACTACACCGAGGAGATGCTCGCGTCCGGAGCAGAGATCCGCGTCCTACACGGCCCCTTCCCGCAGATCATCATCATTGACGGCCGCGAAGCCTTCATTCGGAACCTGGCATCCAAGGACCCGGAAGACATGTCCGGCTGGCACGTCAGAGACCTGGCCACGGTCACGTACATGCGGGAGTCATACCTGATCGGCTGGATGCGGGCGGAGGCATGGGAGGGGCCCACCACCCAGAAGGGTTGGCAGACACGCAGACAGCAGGAGATCTTGCAGCTGCTGGCCGCAGGCTTCGAGCTGGGCCAGATCGGCAAGCGACTTAGTGTCAGCGATCGGACGGTCAGCAGCGACCTTGCAGCCATGCGAAGCGCTCTTGGCCTCGACACAACTTTCCAGCTCATGGTCTGGTACGGGAAGCAGCCGCGAAAGAACTGAGGCTTGGACCTACTTCTGGGGCGGCTGAGCCGATGCGTACGCTTCGAGCATGGCCAGAACCCGCTCCTGATCCTCGGGGGGCAGCTCTTCGAATCGGTTGACGAAGGCGCGGGTCTTACTGCTGCCACTCCACCTGGTCGTCACCCCGTGGAACTGGACACCCGCGGCTTCCTGGAGCGTTGCCAGCGGGAGGCTTAGGCCGGCGGCCAGCGCTCTGAGTTCTGGCGCCTTCGGAGCGGTCAGCTCGGGTACGTCTTTCTCCAGCCGATTGATCCACCCGAACTTGATGATGGCGCCGGTCTCCGAGTCGACGCACCGATCCGCCAGCTCGCGCAGGCTCAGCTTCAGCTCCTGGCGGCGTTCGCGTACGACGTCGGACAGGGTCCTGAGCGCGCTCGTGTCCCGGTCGGCCATAGCGATCATCCTGCCACTCCTGGTGGGGGTCTAGGTCGGCGGGTGTCCATGAGACCGGCGGGGCGCCTGGTGCGTTTGCCCAGGTCTGCCCCGCCGATCGTTTTCTCCGCTGAACGCAGTGTCCACGACACCGACCGCTGCCGCCAGTAGGGGCCGGTCACTCCGGACGCATTCCAGCCGCACTGTTCATCGCAATGAACACTCTGTTCTGGGTGATGGACAACATGTTCAAGATGTGCCATGCTCATCTTGTTCAACACAGAGAACAACCTGTTCAACGAGGTGAACCTTGAGCCCTCCGCTCCCCATGCATCGCCTGGTCGACCCAGAGCTCCTGCGCCTGCTCATGCAGCGAACCGGCACCGGCGCCCGCGTCACCATCCGGCAGCTGGGAGCTGCCGCAGGAGTCCCCCACGGCACCATCGGCAACCTCCTCGCGGGACTGCAGGAATCGGTGGCCGGCGAATCCGCATATGCCATCGCTGCGGCACTCGGCGTAGATGTCCTCGTCCTGTGGATCCCCGTCGAACGGGCTGGCGGCGTACAAATCGCCCCCCAGATGGATGAGGCGGATGTCGCATGAGTCGCGGCACAGAGATCCGCGAGGAATACCGGCGACTCCTCGGCGACGCCGTCATGGAGCACATCCGTGCCGAGGTCGCCGCCGCACCGCCGCCGGGCCCTGAGCTCATCGACGAGCTCCGCCGGGTCTTCGCCCGGCCCGCTGGCGAGGTCCCCGCGACCGTCCCGGCTCCCGCCGCACAGGCGGCCTGAACGAAAACGGGGCCGGACGGACCAGGCCCGGTCCGTACACAGCCCCTTCGGATACCCGACCCATGGAATCGGAGCACCCGTGACCACGAACTCTATCTCCCGCCCGCCCCTCGTGGCGCAGCCGCGGGACGGCGGGGAACTCACCTCCCCCACCAACCTCCCCGCCTTCGACCGGCGTCCGGTCCTGGTACTGCTGCCCTCGCCGCGCCCGACGACGGTCCCCACCGTCCTGCTCGGCGCCGCCCGGATCCTCGCGGCGAACGGCCTGTGGCAGGGCGACTACGTCCCGGACACCTTCAACCGCGAGATGTGCATCCCCCACTTCCTGCGCCCGATGAGCATCGTGGCCGCCCTGAAGTGCGCGGCGTCCGGAGACCCCCACCGCGACAGCCCCATCGCCGACCAGGCGATCTCCGCGCTCGCCATGAGCATCGACGACGGCCCGTACTGGGGCGACACCCGGAGCCTGGAGGCGCACGTCGACGAGTGGGGCGACGAGGCCGGCCGGTCGACGGACGAGGCCGTGGCGCTGTTGGAGCGTCTGGCGACGACGTCGGAGCGTGCGGCGTGAACGCGCGGCGTGTGGCGGCGGCCGGCATCGCGGCTGATCTGGAGGCGGCGTGTCTGCTCCAGTCGCCGGATTCGGCGGCCGAACTGGCGGCGCTGCGGGCTCGGATCGCCGAGCTGGAGGCGGAACGGCACTCGACGAACGAGGCACTCGACGACGCGGTCAAGGCGCTGCGGGTGCAGCGGGACCGGGTCGCCGAGCTGGAGGCCGGACTCAACCGGCTCGCCTGCCGGATGCGCCGGGGACAGCACTGGCGGGACGGGCGGGTCGTCTCCGAGCAGACGATCAGCCAACGCGAGATCCGGCACCTGACCGGGCTTCCGCTCACGCCGCCTCCCGAGGACGAGTACCAGTATTGCGGCGCCGACCTGGGCCGCACCGAGTTTCCTTTCACCTGCTACCGGCGCGTGGCCCACAACGGTCCTTGCGCGCCCACCCACGACGCCACCCCGGCCGAGCAGCCGGAGGACGTGTCGCCGCAGGTGGCGAAGCTGCGCGGCATCCTCGCCAGGCAGCGCGCCGCGACGGCCGGCGAACTGGCCGAGCAGCGGCACCTGATGGACCCGCTCGACCACACCCTCGAAGTCCTCGCCCCCCGCAGCACCACCACGATCGAGACCTCCGGGAGCGCCCTGTGAGCACCGAGTCCACCAACCCCGACCTCTCCTTCTCCTCCCGCGCCGACTGGCTCGCCGGATTCCTCCGCGCCGACCGGATCCGTCTCGACACCCTCGTCCAGCTGGTCGCTGGCTGGTCCGAGGCGAACGTCCGCGACGACATCATCGAGGCCCTCGACTACCTCGCGGTCGTCGTCAGCAGCACCCAGGACGAGGGCACCCTGGACGCGGCCGTCGAGATCGTCGAGGACGCCGCCGGCATGGACACGGCGCAGGTCCCGATCGACAAGACGCACGCGATGCGGCTGCACTCCGAGCTGTCGACCGTGGTTGAGCGCCTGATGCGCTTCGGGGCGAGCCGCCGTTCGGTCACGATGCCGCGCCAGCGTGGCGAGATGGGCGGTGCGGCGTGAAGACGACCCACCGCGACAACTGGCGCGTTGTCATCTCGATCAACCCCCAGTACACCCACGTCAACATCAGCGCGCTCGGGTTCACGGGGCTCGACTCCGACCTCAACGGCACCCTGACCGGCGCCCCGTTCGAGCTGACCGTGGCCCCGCGCCGCCTCGGCGACCTCGGTGGCGTCTCGATGGGTGACCGGCTCGTGAGCGACGACGTGGACGGCGACTACCGGCGCCGCTGCGAGGAGATGCTCGCTGCCTTCCTCCGTGAGTCGCACGTCCGCTCGGGCCGGGTGGAGGTCGACGAGGAGCACCGTTGCTCCCACTGCGACCTGCTGTGGGAGGAGCTGAACGCCGAGGAGGCGGCCGACGACTCGACGAACCAGGACGCGCACAGCATCGCGGGCGAGCCCGTGTGCTGCTTCAAGGCGATCGCCGAGTTCCGCACCGAGCGCGGCATCCCGGCCCTGGCCGAAGGCGGTGCCGCGTGAGCGCCCGCACCGAGATCCTCAACGCGCTCCAGCGCTCCGGGTACGACGAGGCGGGGGCCGCGGCCCTACTCGGCCGCGCCGACAAGGAGCCGCGCGACATCGAGCCGGACCCCGACTTCCGCGAGACCCTCGCCGGCGGTCACGCGCTGATCGTCGAGTACGGCGACTGCGAGCTGATCGGCTCGTGCCAGTGCGGCAAGCGCTTCGGGATGACCACGCCGGATGCCTCGCTCGACACCTTCGTGCCGCGCTGGGAGCGGCACTGCATGACGGAGGTGCCCCGTGGCTGACCCGATCATCGCCCGCCGGGACTGGCTGCTCGCCGAGATCCGGCAGCGGGGCGGCACCTGGACCGCGATCCGCGCGGAGGAGGCCCTCCACCGCAGCCCGTGGCCGACGTCCGGCCGGAACACCGCGCGGAAGGACCTGCGGGCGCTGGCCGCCCGCGGGGCCCTCACCGCCAAGGACGACGCGGACACCCGCCGCCGCTCGTACAAGCCGAAGATGCTGAACCTGAGGAGCGCCGCATGATGACGTCCGCGCAGGCTGGGGCCGCTCAGGCCCCGGCCGCCGGCCGCCTCGGTAAGGCGTCCGGCGAATGCAGCAGCCGCCGCAACCACCTTCTCGCCGTCCTGCGGAACCACGACGGCGGGCCGGTCACCACCAAGCTGGCACTGGCCATCTACGCCCAGTCCAGCGCATGGGCCACGGTCGGCAGGAACACCGCGCGCCGTGACCTCCGCGACCTCGCCCGGCGCACCTACCTCGTACCCGCCGAGCACCACGGAGCCCGCTCCTACACGCTCGGCAGCGACCCGAACCCCGCCCACCCGGCGCGCGGTGTCCGCAAGTTGGTCTTGGCGGCGATCCAGGCCGAAGGCGGCGAGTGGACCACCGGCCGCGTCAAGCGGACATGGCGCCAGTTCACCGGCACGCACGTCCTGCGCATGAGTGTCCGCCGCTTCCTCGCCGGTCTGCACCGCGACGGCTACCTCGAGCGCCACGACGACACCCCGCACCGCTTCTACACCGTCAGGAAGGACCACTCCTGATGACCACGACCATCCACGCCCCAGCCACCACCTCGGCCGACGGCCCGGCCCCCATCACCGAGCCCGGCATCTACGGCACCCTCAGCAACGACGAGTACCACGCCCAGCGCGACAGCCTCTCGTCGAGCGGGGCGAGGAAGCTCCTCCTCCCGTCCTGCCCGGCCGTCTTCCGGTACGAGCAGGACCACCCGCAGCCGCCGAAGAAGGTCTTCGACCTCGGCAACGCCGCTCACAAGCTGGTCCTCGGCAACGGCCCCGACCTCGTGGAGATCGAGGCCGAGGAGTGGCGGACGAACGCGGTGAAGGCCGACGTCGCCGCTGTCCGGGCCGCGGGGAACATCCCGCTCAAGCCCAGCGAGTACCAGCAGGTGCACGCGATGGCGGACGCGCTGCGCCGCCACCCGGTCGCGTCCCTGCTGTTCGAGCCGGGCCGCGGAATGCCGGAGCAGTCCCTGTTCTGGCGTGACGAGCGCACCGGCGTCATGCGCCGGGCCCGTCTCGACTGGCTGCCGGACCCCCGGGCCGGACGGCTGATCATCCCGGACTACAAGACGTGCCGCTCGGCCAACCCCGAGCAGCTTGCGAAGGCCGTGGACGAGTTCGGCTACCACCAGCAGGACGACTGGTACCGCGCCGGCGCGAGGGCCCTGGGCCTCGCCGACGACGACGCCGCGTTCGTCTTCGTCTGCCAGGAGAAGACCGCCCCGTACGTGGTCACGGTCGTCGAGATGGACGCCAGCGCCCGACGTCTCGGCGCCGCACGCAACCGACGGGCGCTGGAGCGCTTCGCCGAGTGCACCTCCACCGGCTACTGGCCCGGCTACAGCGACGAAATCGCCTACCTGTCCCTTCCCCCGTGGGCTGAGATCCGCGACACCCAGGAGTACCTGTGAACTACCCGGCAGAGCAGTCCTACGCCCCCGTCCCGGCCCCGGCACCCACGTTCATCGGACAGGGCACGGCCGTCGAGCAGTCCCGCGCGGTCGCCGAGGTCCAGGCCGCCGTCATCGTGGCCCGCCAGTTCCCCCGCAACGAGCCCCTCGCGCTCCAGAAGATGCGGACCGCGTTCTCCCAGCACAGCCTCGCCGTCCGGTCGTTCTTCCGCTTCAGCCGCGGCGGGTCCAACGTGTCCGGCGAGACCATCCAGTTCGCCAAGGAACTCGCCCGCTGCTGGGGCAACATCCACCACGGCGTCCACGAGCTGCGCCGCGACGACGAGGCCGGCGAGTCCGAGATGCAGGCGTGGGCCTGGGACCTGGAGACCAACGAGCGCGCGAGCACCACGTTCATCGTCCCCCACGCCCGCTGGACGAAGAGCAACGGCTCCAGCCGCCTGGAGGACCCCCGCGACGTCTACGAGAACAACTCCAACAACGGAGCCCGCCGCCTCAGGGAAATGATCTTCACCGTGCTCCCGGACTGGTACCGGGAGCAGGCGAAGGCCATCGCGACGAACACCCTGGAGAACGGCGCCGGAGACAAGCCGCGCTCGCAGCGGATCGCGGACGCCGTCGCTCACTTCGAGAGCATGGGCGTCACCGTCGACCAGCTGGAGGAGAACCGCGGCCGGGCGAGCGACAAGTGGACCAACCTGGACCTCGGCCAGCTCCAGATCATCGCCGAGTCGCTGCGGCGGGGCGAGGTCACCGTGGACGAGGAGTTCCCGCAGCAGCGCGTGACCGTCTCCGAGATCCAGCAGCAGGCCAGCGCTCCGGCCCCGGCGGATGCCTCGACGGCCCAGAAGGCGGAGTGGCCCAAGACGGCCAAGCCGGGCCAGGGGGCGGCCTCGTGACCTGGCACCTCGGCCGCATGGCCGCGCTCGACTTCGAGTCCAGCGACAAGCACCACGACACCGCCCGCATCGTCACCTGCGCCCTCATCCTCATCAGCGGCGGCCTCGCCACCGACACCCGGACCTGGCTCCTCAACCCCGGCATCCCCATGGAGCCTGAAGCCATCAAGGTGCACGGCATCACCGACGAGCACGCCGCCGAGCACGGCCAACCCGCCGCCGAGGGCGTCCTGGAGATCGTCACCGCACTGTCCGAGGTCGTCGCCGCCGGCGTCCCGATCGTGGGCCACAACATCGGCCGCTACGACCTCAACCTCCTCTCCGCCGAGTCCGAGCGGCACCTCGGCGGCCCGCTCACCGACACCATCCCGGACTGCGCCCAGCGGATGCGGGTCATCGACACCATGACCCTCGACCGGCAGGCCGCCCCCTACCGCCGACGCGTGTCCGAGGAACAGGGCGCCTACCAGATGCGGACCACGGCCGAGACGTACGGCCTGAAGTGGGACGAGGAGCAGGCGCACAGCGCCGAGTACGACGCGCTGATGTCGGCCCGCGCCGCCTGGCACATGGGCAACATCGCCCACCTCCCCCACAGCGACAGGCCCGACTGGGTCCGCGGCCTGCGCACCCAGCACTTCGGGTCCCTCGCAGTCGACCTCGACGAGCTGCACACCCGGCAGGTCGCGTGGGCCCGATCGCACGCCGAGCGGTTCCAGGCGTACCTGCGGGACCCGGCGAAGTCCGGCGACAAGCACGACCCGGCTGCGGTCATCGACCCGCACTGGCCCCTCATCCCCGCTCAGCAGGCAGGAGACCGTTGATGCTTCCCACCAACCGCAGGCTCCAGCGCGCGCAGGACGCCATCGTCGCCAAGAACGCCCGCATCCGGGAACTGGAGGAGCAGCTCGACACCCAGCACCGCCTCCGGCAGGCGGACTCCCGGCCGAACACTGCCCTGCTCACCGACATGGAGCAGCAGCTCCAGCGGCAGGCCCGGACGATCACCCAGCTCCGCGCGGGTGTGGTGGACGACGCGCAGACCGCCGAGCTCCGGCGTCAGCTCAGCCTCGCTCAGCGCACGATCCGCGAGCTGGGCAGCCGTGTGGAGGACCTCCAGGCCGCGAACTCCGGCATCCCGCAGCTGCGTGAGGTGAACGCGTGACCACCACCGAGACCCCCGCGGCCGGGATGACCCGCCTCCCGGCCGCGGGCACCAAGCCCCTCGTCATCGGCCTCGACGTTGCCATGGGCACCACTGGAGTCGCCGGCGAGGGCTGGACGGACCACGTTCACGCGACGGGCCGGAGCCAGCACGGCCGGTTCTCCCAGCAGCTCACCGGCATCGCCTCGTTCGTTCGCTCCGCCGACTTCGTCATCATCGAGGGCGCCGCGTTCTCGAAGAACAACCAGGGCGCGGACGCCCTGTCGGCGATGCGATGGATGGTCCGCCACGACCTGTGGAAGCGCGACATCCCGTACGCCGTCGTGAACCCGGACCAGCGGATCATCTACGCGGTCGGGACCGCTGCCCCGAAGGGCGAGGACGGGGCTCGGCTGCGCGGCGATCCGCTCAAGGCCGTGGTTCGCGACGCTGTCCGTGAGCGGTACGGCGTCGAGTGCGAGGGGCGGCACAAGTACGACGAGGCCGACGCCTACGTCCTCCTCGCGATGGGCCTGCACCACCTCGGGCACCCGCTCGCCGAAGTCCCGCCGTCGCACTCCCGGGCCCTTGACTCGATCACCTGGCCGGAGTTGACGCTGGGGGTGGCGGCATGAAGATCCGCCAGGACATCGCCGACATGCTCCGCGCCGGACACTCCCAGGCCGCGATCGAAAAGGCCCTCCACGTCGACCACCGGACCGTCAGTGCCGCGCGCGTCGCCCTCGGACTCCCTCCGCGCAAGCCCGGCACCAAGCCCGAGACGGTCGAGGAGACCTTCGCGCGCCGCACCCGCGAGGAAGACGGCCACCTCATCTGGCTCGGCCACGACTACGCGATCAGCACCATCGAGGGCGCCTCGTACAGCGCGGCCCGCTGGAGTTTCCAGCAGCACCACGGCCGGCCCCCGGTCGGCAAGGTCTTCCCCGGGTGCGGCGTGAAGCGCTGCGTCCACCCCTGCCACGTCGAGGACCAGCCGATGCGCCAGGCACTCAAGGCCCAGCTCGCCAGGATCTTCGGGAGCACCGCATGAGCGAGACCCGCGGAGTCAGCACGGCGCAGTCCATCAACTGGCGCGCGCTCGCCGCCTGCCAGGCAGTCGACCCTGACGCCATGTTCCCCGACCCAGGGGACAAGGCAGGCACCGCCTACGCCAAGGACGTGTGCAACCGATGCCCGGTTGTGCAGAGCTGCTTGGACGACGCCATGGCTGCCGAAGGCGGTAAGCGTCAGGACAACCGCTACGGCGTCCAAGGGAGCCTCACCCCAGCCCAGCGGTACCACCTTCACCACCGCTACCGCATGAGGGACCGGGCGTCGGCCGTATGACCGGCTCCCGCCAGCAGGTCACCGGCGCCCTGTTCATCGACTGCGGCAAGCAACTGAAGAACGGCACCTGGGCCCAGCCGCCCCGCGCTCGCTACGAGTGCCTCACCTGCCGCACCACCGAGGGCCCCGTCGTCGGCGCCGCCGCCGTCACCGCCTTCGTCCAGACCATCCGAGCACGACACCAGCACCACCCCAGCCAAGGAGCACAAGCAGCATGACCGCGACCCAGCCCGAGACCCACACCGACGAGCAGCCGGCCACCGCGCCCGTCGCCGCGTTCCTCGCCTCCCACCTCTCCGGCCGCACCGACGAGGAGCTGTCCCGCGAGTTCCACGCCCTGCTCGACGCCGTCCGCGCCCACGGCAAGAAGGGCTCCCTCACGATCACGATCGTGGTCGACCCGCCGGCCAACGGCGTCGAGAGCGCGCCGATGCCGATCGGCGTCGAGTCGGTCGTGAAGGCCCCGAAGCCGACCCCGGTGAAGAACCTCTACTTCCTCGACGCCGACGGGCAGCCCGTCCGCGAGGACCCCCGCCAGATGCAGATCGACTTCCGGTCCGCCCCCGCCGCCACGACCTTCAAGGACGCCTGATCATGACCACTCGCTACACCTCCGCCCCGGCCGCCGACCTCGACGGCATCCAGTCCGTCATCGACATCGCCCAGCAGGCCGCGGCCCCCGCTGAGCTCGAGCTCGGCAAGTTCTACGTGCTCCGCACCTCCGGCGGCGTCCAGAAGGTCGACCTGACCGGACCCGAGCACACCGGCATCCCGGCCCGGAAGTCGGGCTCCACGACCGTCCGCGACGCCACCTCCTTCCACGCCTACTTCGCGAAGCACTCCGACGACTCCACCGAGGTGTACGCCGACGCCGACCGGCTCGCCGTCACCGCGGTCCTCGACGCCCACACCGCCGACACCGCCCGCTGGTCCGGCCATCGCCTCATCCTCGGTCTCCGCAAGACCGAGTCGTGGGCCCAGTGGCTCGAGCACGACGGCCGCCTCATGCAGCAGGAGCAGTTCGCCGAGTTCCTCGAGGACCACCTGCCCGAGCTCCTCGAGCCGACCGCCGCCGACATGCTCGAGATCGCCCAGTCGATCCAGGGCGCCACGAAGGTGGAGTGGCAGAACTCCACCCGGCTGTCCTCCGGGCAGCGGCAGTTCACCTACGCCGAGACCGTCCAGGCGAAGGCCGGCCAGCGCGGACAGCTCACCATCCCGGAGACCTTCGTCATCGGCCTGGTCCCCTTCGAGGGGAGCGAGGGCTACAAGCTCACCGCGCGGTTCCGGTACCGCATCACGAAGGATGGCGGCCTCACCCTCGGCTACAGGCTGGAGCGCCCCGGCGACGTGATCCGCAAGGCGTTCGGTGACGTCGTCGAGGCGATCGGCACCGACATCGAGCAGCCGATCATGAACGGCACCCCGGCCTGATGACGGGCCGTCGCGCGACGGGCGCCGCCGACTCCCGGTGCCCGTCGTGCGCGGCCCCGGCCCTGACCCAGTGGGTCGGCACCGTAGCCGCCCTGAAGGTCACCGCCGACCTCACGCCCCTCTCACTCGACCAGCAGGCCGCCGTACGAGAGCCCAACCGGCTCATCTGGTGCCTCTACAAGGCGTCCGCCCACAGCCCGCCCCGGCTCCGCTGGATCACCACCAGCCACCCACCGACCTGCGACCACCCGCACGTCACCGAACACCGCTGCCCACCAGCCGAGCCGACCACCTTGTTCTAGGAGAGCCCGTGGCGAACGTCCGCCCCTTCCCGCACCAGCAGGCGGACCACGACGGCCTCAACACGCGCGCGCCCCACGACGCCGAGGCCGAGGCCCTCGTCATCAGCGCCGTCATGCACGACACGGGCGCCTACCAAGCCTGTGCCGCAATCCTCGACCGCGAGGACTTCTACAAGCCCGCCCACCGCCTCATCTGGGACACCGTCGCTGGACTCGTCGCCGCCGGCACCCCGCCCCACCCGGCGCTCGTACGTACCGAGATCGAACGCGCCAGGTGCCTCCACGAGGTCGAGGGTGGTCAGCTCATCTACCGCCTCGGCTCCGAGTACCTCCCCGGCTCCACAGCCCCCCACTTCGCCCAGCAGGTCGCTAACAAGGCCCGTGAACGCCGCTTCGATGTGCACGCGAACAATCTCAAGATCGCTGTACAGAACGGCAAGTCGGGCGACGAACTCAGCAGCCTTGTCGCCGACTTCCAGCAGGCCGAACAGCTGCGCGAGGCCACTGGCCACGGCCCTTCCCACCTCGTCTCCACGCTCCTCGACTGGGGCACCTTCTTCGCCACCGACTTCGGCAGCATCCAACTCCTCCCCGGCCGTCTCATGGGCCCGGGGCAGCAGATCACCGTCGTCGGCGACGGCAAGGCCGGTAAGTCCCTGTTCACGCAGGAGTGGATGTGGCGCATGGCCTCCGGGCAGAGCTTCCTCGGCGACAAGCCCCAGGACCCGATCCGCGTCCTCTACCTCGACGCAGAGAACGGCCAGGAGCAGGTCCAGGAGAGGCTCCTCAGCTTCGGGGCCGGCCCCCGCAACATGGGCGAGCTGCGCTACGCCAGCTTCCCGCCCGTCCGTCCCCTCGACACCGCTGGTGGGGGCGTCGACCTCATGTCCATGGTGAAGGCCACCCAGGCCGAACTCGTTGTCATCGACACCGTGTCCCGTTTCATCTCCGGCGGCGAGAACGACGCCGACACCTGGCTGAACCTCTACCGCCACACTCTGCTCCCCCTCAAGCGCGACCGCATCAGCTCCGTCCGCCTCGACCACCGCGGCAAGGACTCCGAGCGCGGTGCCCGCGGATCCTCCGCCAAGACCCAGGACGTCGACCACGTCTGGGAGCTCTCCGCCCTCGGCGGCGGCGCCCTCTCCCTCAAGCGCACCCACACCCGTACCGGCATCGGACCCGACGTCTTCAACCTCGTCCGCCAGGCCCGCCGCGACGGCGACGGCTGGGCCCACGGCGGAACCCGCCACATCGTCATGGAGTGGGAGACCTCCGACGCGGCGCCGGTACCCGGCTCCGACGAGGAGATCATCGCCCGCCTCGACCGCGCCGGCGTCCCCCTCACGGCGGGCAACCGCACCGTGAAGGGCAAACTCGCCGAACTTCAGATCGCGGCCGGATCCGAGAAGGTAGCCCGCATCGTCAAGGCCCGCCAGAACCGTGCCGCAGACGTTCCCCCGGAACGTTCCCCCGAGGCGTTCCAGGAGACGTTCCCCGGGAACGTTCCCGGGAACGGGCAAAGGGACGGTAAAGCACCAGGTCAAACGTTCCCCGGTAACGCGGAGGGAACGCCTGGAACGCCCCCCGTTCCCCCGTCACCCCCCTCTAGGAGGGGGGACGGGGAGGGAACGTCCAGAACAGACACCCCCGACACCCCCCTCTGCACCGTCTGCCACGAGCCCCTCCACGGCTACCGCCTCGACCGCGGATACACCACCTGCCTCCAACACGACGCCGCCTGAACACCCAGCGCAGCACACCCACGACACCCAGAAGACGACCCGACCACGCGGCGCGGACACCCGGTTCCTCCGGGCCGCGCGCACAGGAGCAGCCCCGGACTCGCCCGGACCGTCCGCCCACCGATCCGGATCCGATCCGGACACCCCGAAGGAGCAGCATGACCGCCCCCGTCTTCCTCCAGACCCCCAGCCTCCGTCAGTTCGTCGTGGCCGTCGACATCGAGCGTGCGGCGCAGCTCGTGAAGTGGGGTGATCAGAAGCACCCTGACGGCACCGGCGCCGAGTACTACGTGGGCATGGCCGATCAGGCTCGCGAGGACACCGAGAACGCTGCCGAGTCCCTCGCTGGCCCGCGCTGGTCGCTGATCCTCCTGGAGGAGGTGTACGAGGCCCTCGCCGAGGACGACCTTGTCCGGCTGCGCGCCGAGCTGGTCCAGGTCGGCGCCGTGGCTGCCGCGTGGGTCCGGGACATCGACACTCGGCCGCACCCGATGATCTGCGCGCACTGCGGCGAGCCGATCCCCGTCGACCCGAACGGTCACACGTGGCACGGCCCCTTTCCGGCGCCCGGTCAGCCCGAGTGCACTGTGCCGCGGTACCACCTCGGCCGCGAGTTCCCCGAGTGCCGGAAGGCTGGCGGCTGATGCCGATTCGACCCGAGAACCGCGGCCGCTACCCGGCGGACTGGCCGGAGATCAGCCTCAGCATCCGCACAGAGCGCGCCGCCGGCCGTTGCGAGTGCCACGGGGAGTGCGGGCGCGGCACTCACCCCGGCCGTTGCCCGAACGAGAACGGGGGCGCGGCGTACGGCACCGGCTCGCGCGTCGTCCTCACTGTCGCGCACCTCGACCACACGCCCGAGAACTGCGACCCGGCGAACCTGCGCGCCATGTGCCAGGGCTGCCACCTGCACTACGACCGCGAACACCACCGGCAGACCGCCGCCGCGACCCGCCGGGCCGCCGTCGAGGCTGCCGGCCAGCTCGCCCTCGTCGAACCCAAGGAGCTCCCGATGCCCGACCTCGCCGAGACCCCGGCCCCGCCCCTGCCCGCGCTCGCCGTCGCCTGCCCGGCCTGCGGGTCCGCGCCCCACGTGCTCTGCACCAGCCACGGCGGCACCCGGCCGCGCCGCAGCGACGTCCACCAGGCCCGCACCAAGGCGTTCAAGGCGCAGCAGACCGCCACCACCTGACCCGCCCACTACGAAGGAGACCCCGTGCGCAGCATCCGTGCCGCCAGTACCCAGACCATCTGCGACTGCGCGGACTGCCCGTCCTACGCGCTCACCGCGCACCTCCAGCGCTCCGCCGACCAGGCCGAGCGTCACCACCAGGCCAACGCCCGGGACGGATGGACGGACGTCGAAGGCCGGGACTACTGCCCCGGATGCCCGACGGACCGGCCCGAGGACGAGCACGACCACGCCGGCGCTTGGGACGAAGCGCTCGCCTGACCCCGCACGCAAGACGGCCCCGCTCGCGGGAATCGAGCGGGGCCACCCACAGCATCCCACCCCAAGGAGCAGACCCGTGATCGATCCCCGTACCGCCGACCGCGTCGCGGCCGCCCGCGCCGAGCTGGAGGCCGGATACACCACCGAGGAGTGGGCCGTCGGCCGAGTCCTCTGCCCCGCCGGCGAGAAGTGCGTCATGGGCACCTCGATGCCGTACCTCTTCGTGCCCAAGAAGACCGGACAGCTGCCGATGCATCGCGGATGGCTCGGCGAGGCGTGCACCGGGGCTCACCAGAAGCCCACTACCCCGCCGCTCCAGCTCCGCCCCTCCGCCTGACCTTCGCCGCCGGGCCGTCCTCCGCGACAGCCCCCACCAACAGGAGCCACCATGCCCGAACCCATCGGCCAGAACTTCACCGAGCCCGACGGCCGAGAGATCGTCCACTACGCCGAACTCCACTGGCCCACCGTGTACCGCTACGCCGTCGCCGACCCCGGCTTCCACCTGACCCGCAACCGGTACGGCAACCAGTTCTCCGCCGTCACCATCGGCCTCGCTCTCGTCGTAGGCCGCCACGCCTACTGCGTGAAGTGGGCCCACGGCCGTATCCGTTTCGTCTGATCAGGAGCCCCGCATGTCCTTCGAGTACCGCGACGACACCGGCGCCCGCCTCACCGTCGCCACCAGCTCCACCGGCATCTCCATCTGGACCCAGCCCGAGGACGTCGTCGTACCCCAGTCCCGCGTGGAAGAGGTGGTGTCCGGGATCCGGGACGCCGCCCGCCAGGCCCCCGCCTCGGCCGCCAAGCCCGTCACCGTCCCCCTGAACACGCCGTGCGCGACCTGCCAGCACCCGTACAACTGGCACACGCCCGGCCGACGCTGCCAGGTAACCTCCGCGCGCCTCCGGTGCAACTGCCAGGCATTCGTCACCCCCGCCGCCCGCCAGACCACCGGACAGGCCGACACCGCGCAGCGCGTGGCCGAGCTGGAAGCCGAGATCGCGCGGCTGCACGACAAGCACACGGCCAGCCTTCGCCACGCCGATCAGGTCAACAACGAGCTGATGGAGGAAGTAGGACGGTACGTCGAAGCCGGTGAGCGCCCCGTGCTGTGGTCCGTCTACAACGAGATGCACGGCCGGGCGCTCGCCGCCGAGGCCAAGCTCGCCGCGGTGCCAGCCGCTGAGCAGCCCGACCCGACCACCAACGACGACCCCACCCCGCTCCGCTGGGGCCTCGGCGACGTCCTCCACGGCGACGACGACACCGTGATCGTCTGCCTCTCCGGGCCCGCCCCCGACCACGCGCCGTACTGGCTGGAGCTCGACGCCGAGCGTGCGGCTGTCCTTCGCAAGGACCTCGCCGCCCCGGGGGACGTGCCAGTTGCCGAGCAGCAGGAAACCTGCCGCCCCGTCGACGTGGACGGCACCCCCGTACTCGTTCGCGGCACCGGCGACTGGACCGCCGATGACCAGCGCCACATGGCCGTGATCGTGGCCGCCGCCAAGCGGAAGTACGAGGCGGAGCAGCCCGCTGTCGGGCAGCCGGCCGAAGCACAGGCCACCAACCCGCGACAGCCCGCCTACGACGCCGTCTACGCCTACATCCGCAGCCTCGGCAACCACCTGCCGCCCTACCCCGTCGAGCGCAACGCCATGATCTGGCGCGCCGTTAACGCCGCCCTCGACGCCATGTCCGTCGGCCGCTGCGTGTCCTCGCACTGCGTCGAAGGCGACCACGTGATCGACCTCGGCCCCGCCGACAGCAGCCCGGGAGCCGAGTCGTGAGCTGGTGGGCGTGGTACCTCGCCGCCTCCCTGCTCACCACCATCGCGGCCTGCCGTGCCGCCCACATCCTCAAGCACCCCCGAAGGAGGCCCTGATGGCCCACCTTGCCGCCGCCATCCTGGTCGCACTCGCAGTCCTCGGCACAGCCGTCCTCCTCGGCCACCCCGCCGCCCGACACCGCTCCCGCCGCCAGCGCTGGCGCCACTGGGCCCACCGCGCCGGCGCCCTCCCCAGCTGGGTCTGCGCCTGGGGAGGCTGCACCTACGGCAGCCGACGGCAGCGCGCCCAGATCCGTGCCGGGCTGCCCGTACGCCTGACCGTCCGCGACCGCGCCCGGATCGTCGCCTCCCACACCCGCCGCGGCTGGCACGCCGAATGCCCCGCCCAGTGCGGCGAGTCCCACACCTACCGCCGGCCCTGCGCCCTCGCACCCACCAGGAGGACAACGTGAGCAGCCCCTTCCCGACGCTCACGCCCGTGCCCCGCCTCGGCACCGTCCGATGCGCCTACGTCCCCAGCCCCAACGCGCCCGCCTGCGGTGCCCCCGCTGGGTGGCACGTGGCATGGCACTTCACCCCCGGGGCTGCGGACTTCTCCCTGGTCTGCGAGCCGCACATGGCAGACGTGCAGCAGGACTTCGTGTACGTCGACCGGCACCCGGCGGCAGCGGCCTGCGACCTGCCGGGCACTGGCTGGCTGGTCGGCGTGCCGTCCCGGTGCGTGATGGCCCCGACGGTCAGCGCCGAGACGTATAAGGAGCGAGCGAGGTGACCGCCCGCACCCGCGCCGTCCAGCGCCGGAACGACCGCGCACAACTCCTCGCTGCGCTCACCCGCCGCCTCAACCGGATCGCCGCCGGCCACCCCGAGCCCCTCAGCCCCATCGAAGCCCGCGTCCTCGCCGGAGCGATCCGGGCGCAGCAGGACGAAAACGAGCGACTCGACCGCGACCGGCACGGCCTCGCGCAGGCCCGGAACAAGGGCATCGCGCAGCTGAAGGCCGCCGAGGGCACCATCCAGGAGGTCGAGCGCGACCGCGACGAAGCTGCCTGCATCGTCATCCTCGCGCGCGTCGTGCGGGACCACTGGCGCAGCGCAACAGTCGGCAGCCTGCGCCCGAGTGAGCGGGCCGCTCAGATCCTTGCCGATCTGGACGCCTTCCTCGGCAGCTCACGCCCGACCTACGCCGACGGCACCCCCTACCGCTACGCGGACATCGTCCTAGAGGGCTGGTCCCACTGCGACGGCTGCCGGCAGTGGGGGCGCTGGACGCCCGAGCAGCCCCATGAATGCCCGATGCCGACCAACTGCGCCACCACAAAGGAGCACTGATCATGGGCCAGTCCACCAACGCCATGCTCATGTACGGCTACCACCTCGGTAGTGGAGACGGCGGCTGGGACCTCCACGGCCTCAGCGAATTCGACGGCTTGCCCGCCCTCGACTGGTACGACCCGGAGGACGAGGACAGCGAAGGTTTCCAGGAAGCAGCCGAGACGAAGCTCTTGGCCGAGCTCGGCGGCTTCACCGAGGAGTGGACGAGCGGCGTCGAGGGCTACTGGGACCGCAAGCGCGCCGCCCAGACCCGCGTCGGCGTCGAGTTCGACACCCATTGCTCCGGCGACTACCCGATGTACGTGATCGCCGCCAAGGTCATCACCGTCCACCGCGGCGACGTCGAGGAGATCGACCCCGCCCAGGACCTCGCCGTGCAGCTGGACTGGGACACCCGGCTCCGCGCCGCCTTGGACGTCCTCGGCCTCAGCCCCACACAGGAGTCCGCCCGCTGGCTCCTCTGCTCTTACTGGGGCTGACCCGTTCAGCGCGAAGGGCGTGCCCACAGACCTCCCCAGGCCAGGCACGCCCCACACAGTGCGACCACCGTACCGCCCCCACCCGCACCACGGAGCGCACTCATGAACCGCACCGCCACGCAGGACCTCCAGCACGTCATCAACAACTGGGACCACCTCCGCGAACTCCTCGACACCCACGGCCCCGCCACCTGGCCCCCCGCCCGCCCCGGCATCGAGTACCTCCGCGCCCTCGACGAGCAGGACGCCGCCGCCACCGCCGGCTACCGCACCCTCGCCGAAGCGATCGCCCACACGCTGCACCACCCGCAGGAGCTCCGGACCACCCGCCACCCCTCCGGCCAGCTGTACTACGCCTGCGCCCACTGCGAGCACGTCGGCGAAGGCCACACCCACCCCATCCGCGAGGACCGCGACCCCGCCCAGCTCGGCGACCGCCCCGTCCCCGTCCGCCTCCACGTCGCCGACGCCTGCCGCGCCATCGAGATCGCGCTCGTCACACTCGCCACCAACCTCGCCAACCTCGACGCCGTCGACCCCTCCGACTGGTACGGCCAGGACCCCACCCGCAAGACCGTCCCGACCGCGGCCCGCTGGCTCCTCGGCCGGCTCACCCCCGACACCCCGGCGACGGAGACGGCCCGGATCGCCAGCTACGCCCGCGAGGCCGCGGCGCGCCTCGACCGGGTCCTCGGGACCGGGCGGGCGTCGGCGCCGCTGCCGGGAAAGCCGTGCCCGTGGTGCGGGGGCGTGCTGATGGTGCACACGGAGGCCGCAACGCTGGTGAGCATCACGTGCTCGACCGGCCTCGTCGACTGTGACGCGCCGGTCCCGTTCGTGGTCGACGAGCGGGCGCGGGTGTGGTCGACGCCGGTACAGCTGGCCGCCCTTCAGCGGGCGCTCGACGTGGCGGCGAAGGCGCGGGCGGAGGCGGAGTGGCGGGCGTACCGGGCAGCGGCGCGCCGGGCGCAGCGGGCGGCGGCGCGGGGGCGCGCGTCAGCGGCCTGATCTCGTTTGCCGAATGCGTCTGTTCGCGTTGTTTCGCGGTGGCATGCTGCGACCGTGAACATCGACACCATCGCGAAGATGCTGTTCTTCGCCACCGTCCGAATAGATCACTATGGCGCGCAGGGTAACGGCTTCGGCACCGGCTTCATCATGACCGCCACCCTGGAGGATGGCTCCCAGTGCCCCATGCTGGTGACCAACAAGCACGTGGTGGACGGAGCCCAGCGGCTCGTCGGGCACTTCATCCCCAGGAAGCCTGGTGAGGAGGTACCCAACCTCGGCCATGGCGTGGCTGTAGACCTACCCGCAGGTCCGGGTGCCTACGTCGGGCACCCGGACCCCGCCGTCGATATCGCGGTCATGCCTCTCGCAACCACGTTCATGCCGATCGCGGACCAACTGTTCATCCAGGCGATTCCGTTGTCGCTCCTCGCCACCGAAACGCCGTCGCTGTTCGTCGACGCAATCGAAGAAGTCACGTTCGTCGGCTATCCGAACGGCTACCGTGACGACCGTCATTTCACGCCCATCGCGCGTCGCGGGATCACTGCGACACCCATTGAGCTCGACTACAGCGGCCGGCCGGTCTTCTTGATCGACGGTTCAGTCTTCGGAGGCAGTAGCGGCAGCCCTGTCTTCTTGTTCAACCAGGGGACCTACCAGTCCGGCCCGAATGCACTCAACATCGGCAGCAGGATCGTGCTGGTCGGAATCGTCGCCGAGACCATGATGCGCTTCGCGGAGCTACCCGTCACTGAGACGGCCGCCGCAACGCACGTCAAGGTCGCCCAGGAACTCAACCTCGGCGTCGCCTTCAACGCTCAAGCCATCAAGGAAGCCATCGAGCACCTGGTCGCTACTGCCGGCCGAAGTCTTGCCGCGGCAACCCCGGCGCCCCCGGCTCCAGACGCCTCGACTGTGGGCTAGCCCTTAGCCCTCTGCGGAAGCCCAAACCTCAGGCCCTCCGCCGCGCCACTCGATCGGCGGCCACGACTCCGGGCCCGGCGGGTTGACGACTACGTGCGGCTGCTCCTCTTCCATGGACCAACCCTGGATCCGGACGGTCCGGACCGCATCCGGACGGGTCCGGGCAGCGGAATGACCGTCGAGCGTCCGCCTCTCCATCCCCCGACAGGCGGGCGCTCACCTGCGTCCGGACAGGCGACAGCACGGATCCGGACGGGGGACGGCACGTCAGACAAAGGGCATCCTGTGTCGTACGCTCGATGCAAGGCGCGGGGCCGTATATCTCCTTGGAGGAGTAGTGCCCCATCGCGCCCCTTCGGCAGCGCCATTCATCAGCCGCAAACTCGAAGAGCCGTACGAGACGCTCCTCGGCGGCGAGACAGCTCACCACTGTCTCGCCAGCAGCTACGCCGACGCCTTGCACCCGCTGGAGACCCGGCTCTCCCGGGATGACCTGTACAGGGCGCTCGACATGCTGCCGCTAACACTCAAAGCCGAGAACATCCTGATGTTGATCGAGCACGTCACGGGGCCGGCACCGTGTACGGCCGAGGCCGAGCAACTGGCCAAGCGGATTACCAACCTGGCAGGACAGTTCGGCCTGCGCTGATCGAGCCCGCTGCCCCAAGACGAAGGCCCCCGCCGGACGGATCCGGGCGGGGGCCATGGGGGCGTCCGCTACTCCTCCGCCTCAGCCTTCGTCGGCCGCTTCGTACCGCGCTTCCCCGCCGCGATCTGCTGCGCCCGCGTCGCGTGCACGCCGCCGAGCGCCTGATCGGCGATCTGCTGCCACGTCAACCCGTTCTCCTTCAGGGCCTGGACGCGCCGCTGCCGCAGCTCCCGGATCTTCGCGTGGTAGTCCGGCCACGCCTCCAGCACCGCCGTCGCGGCACGCGCCGCCTCGGCGTCGTCCTCGATGGCCTCCAGTGCCTGGATCGCTTCCACGAACCGCTGCACCTCCTCCGGTTGGTCCGCCACCCGCCGTCCCTTCCTCTGTGGGAGTGCGGCTGCGCACCACGATAGACCCTAGGGTCTTGCATGAGCTAGACCCTAGGGTCTAGCTTGGTGGTGCGAGGCCGCTCCCGGTCTCGTACGCAGAACGGCCCCGGTCGGTGTGTGAGAGCCCGGCCGGGGCCAGCCCACCCCTGCTAACGACAGGAGAAGGCCGTGCCCGAGCGTATCCGCGCCGCCAGCGTGCCCACCAGCCACCCGACCGCCCGCATCCTCCTCACCACCCGCGTCCGCCGCGCCCTCGGCCTCCGCGGCACCCTCACCCTCCAGCACGACGAGACCCCCACCCGCGTCACCATCTGGGACATCCACACCCTCCAGGACGTCTACGCCCGCGTCGGCGGCACCCTCACCCTCGCCCAGGCAACCCGCACCGTCTCCGACGGCACCACCTACACCGTCATCGAGACCACCCTCACCACCCAGCTCCCCGGCCTCGCCACCGCCCAGATCACCACCGACTGGGACCCCGCCACCGAGGTCGACGGCTTCGCCCTCCCGGTGATCGCCGACTACACCACCCGGGGAGCGCGCCGTGGCTGACCACACCCCCGCGCCCTCCATGCGCGAGCTGCGTACCCGCGCCGGCCTCACCTGGATCGCCGACCGCCTCACCACCGAGCAGCCCGACGAGCCCATGACGGGCGAGGCCGCCAAGATGGCCGCGCGTCTGTACGCCCTGGAGCACGCCGACAGCGCCGTCGCCAACGGGGTGATGTGGGACCTGCGCCGCGCCCTCCCCGAGGTCCGCCGCACCGACACCCGCGACACCTACGCCGCCCGGCTGCGCCTCCTCGTCGAGGGGGTCACGGCCTGATGGACACGCCCACGTACGAGCCCGAGCCCGAGCCGGACCGGCAGGCCCGACACACGACGATCGTCGACGCCCCCATCACCGCAGACGAGTGCCTTGCCCAGTACGCCACGCGCAAGGCCAGCAGCATTCGGTTCACCGCCGACAAGCAGCAGAGGAGGGGTCGATGAACATGCGACTGCCCTGGCCTCGCCGCCGCGCGGCCGCGGTCTTTCCGCCCCCCGCGCCCGTCCCGCTCCACACCCCGGGCACTGAAGTCCCGCCGGGCGCCATCCCGCTGGAGGTCGCTCTCCACATCGCCCGCCGCGCCCTCACCCGGCACCAGGACGCGAACATCCACAGCCGGACCGCCATGTTCCACGCCGCCGTCGACCTGGAACACGCGCTCCGCACCCTCGTCACCGCCCTCGACCACCCGCAGGACACCTGATGCGCACCCGCACCGACCGCCGCCACCGCCTCGTCCCCCACACCATCGACGGCAAGACCGTCCTCGTGAAGGACCCGTACGACATTCACGTCCCCCTGCCTCCCCGGGACTGGGACCAGATCGTGCGCAGCGGCGTTACCGCCGTCGCCGGAGGCATCGCCGCCGCCTCGATCGTCTGGACGACGTCCAGCATCGGCGCCCTCTTCGACCGGGCCACCAACTCGGCCGCCGCCTACGCCGCTGCCGCGGTCTTCGACCTCGCCTGGATCGCCTGCATGGCCCTGGAGTGGCTCGCCCGCTTCGACCCCGACCGTGCCACCCTGCCTCGCCGAGCGGGGTGGGGCGCGCTCCTGATCGCCATGGTCGCTGTCGTCGTCGAGGGCGACGCCACCGGCCAGCTCATGGCCGGCCTTGTCGGCGCCACGGTGTCCGGGCTGGCGAAGCTGCTGTGGACGCTGGTCCTGCGGCACTACGCCACTCCGCTCGACTCCCGTACCCAGCAGTGGGTGGACGCGCAGCGCGCCGAGGCTGGCGTCCGGCGCGCCATGGTGCCGATCCGCCGCGAGCTGGCCCGCGCGGAAGGCGCCGTCGCCGCCGAAGAGGCCGCGCTCCGGACCACTCCGGAGCCGACTCCGGAACCTCCGGAGAGCCAGGAGGAACCCCCGGAGACCACTCCGGCACTCCCCCCCTCTGGGCCTATGACCATGACGGCAGCCATCCGGACCGCCCTCTCCTGCGGGATCGACAATCCGGAGGCCGTCATCCGCTACGTCCGCAAGGTCGCTGACGCCAACGCCAAGGAGGAGTCCATCCGGAGGACCCTCCGCGAGCTCCGGAGGACGGCGTGACCGGCCGAGACTGGTGGGACGACCTGTACGGCCCCGACGAGCAGCACCCCGCCGACGACCAGCCGGCGGGGGAGCAGCGGCGGTGGCTGACCGTCCGCCGCACCCCCGCCCCCGAGCCTGAGGTCGAGCAGCACCCGGGCGTCCACGTCACCATCCGCCCCACCACCCCGGCCCAGCAGCCCAGCCCCCGCAAAGCCCGCATCCGCTGGTGGGTCCTCCGCCGCGGCACCGCCGGCCTCGCCGGCTACTACCTCACCGGCCTCGGACCCCTCACCCAATCCCTCCTCACCGACGCCGGCCCCGGAGCGATCGGCTGCGGCCTGTTCCTCTGGGCCGGAGCCTGGCGCATCGGCACACTCGCCCTCCGGCTCGTCCCCCGAGACGCCAGCCCCGAAGTCCACGACGGCGCCGACTGGGCCGCCCACATTCCCTCCGCCACCATCCTCATCGCGCTCGCCTTCCACACCCCCGGAGCCATCCAGTGACCACCCTCGCCGCCAGCGGAGCCCTCGGCCACCTCGGCACCGGCGGCATCGCGCTTGCCGTCGTCGTTGCTCTCGTCCTCGGTGTCCGCGGCAACGGTCGCGTGAAGTTGGCCGGTAGCCCGGCCGCGTACACCGCGTTCGTCGCCGCCACCGCGGCCTCCGCCGCCGGCAGCACCTGGGCCCGGCCCGAGCAGGTCGTGGGCCAGGGCCTGACCGGCCTCGGTGTCGGCCAGGGCACGGGCGGGCCGTTCGGGGATGTCGGCCTCGGCGCCGTCGCCCTGCTGCTCCTCGTCATCTTCCTGTTCGCGTCCGTGACCCCCGTGTTCGGTGCCGCCCTCGGCGCGATCGCCGGGTTCGTGTTCCCGGCCACAGGGTCCGGCACGATCTGGTCCCTGCCCAGCGATGTCCTCGCCTCCTTCCTCGCCTCGTGGGCAGGCTGAGATGCGCGTGTGGATCGCCGTATGGACCGGCTCCAGCGCCCTGGCCGGCCGCGTGGGGGAGTGGCTGCGCCGCGGCATCGCCCTTCGGTTGCTCGGCGTGCTGCTCGCGGCTGGCTTCGTGAAGGGCCTGCCCTGGACGACGCAGATCGCCGGTCTCGCAGCGGGCGGGTGGCTCGTCGCCGCGATCGTCCTCGGCCTGCGGCTGCCGATGCCCGGCGCAGCCCCGGCCGAGGAGCCGGCGGAGCCCTCTGGCGAGCCGCTCCCCGACGCCGCCGCCCTGGCCGCCGCGCTTCACGAGGTGGGCGCCCCTCACGCTCATCTCGCCGTCCTCGCCGACCACATGGGCCGCTCCCCCGGACACGTACGGGAGGCCCTCACGGCGGCAGGGATCCCGATCGGCCCGTGCCGGATGAAGGGTCGCGGCTCCTCGACCGGGGTGAAGGCCGAGGACTTTCCGCCGCTCCCCTCCCCCACTTCCGACGCCCCTGAGGGTGTTGTTGCCGCAGGTCAGAGCGACAACAACAACGCGCGGGTGCGCCGGTGGCCGTGGGGCCACACCGTCACGAATCCGGCCGAGCGCCTCCACCACGCAGTCACCAAGACCCCCTAAGGAGAAACCTGTGAGCGAGTACGACGACATGACCAATGCTGACGTCCTCGGCGCCGATGAGCTGTACGAGATGGATCGCGCAGACGAGTACCGGCTCGACGCCCAGGACGAAGCCCGCTGGGCCGCCGAAGAGCAGGCCGCCACCGTTCAGCCGGCCGACGAGGAGCCGTGGGATGGCCTCGCAGACGGCGAGGAGCGCTGAACCACCCACGCGGCCGATCACCGACCCCAGCCCTGTCTCGTTGCTCGAAGCATGATCTTCAAGGACGAGAAAGGCCAAGTCGTCGCTCGATGTGGCTACGTAGACGACGGCAAACCGTGCCCCCACCGGGCAGTTGACGCCCTCGCAGACGTTCGCCTCTGTCACTACCACCTCTTCCAGGCCCGTTGCGAGGTCGAAGTCCGACTCGGCCAAGGGATCGACGTGTCTTGGAAGAGCATGCGACCGCAGCCCATGCCGTCTGGCTGCATGGCCGAGCCCGGAGGAGTAGCGACAGCGCTGCCACCGGCATTGCGATGATCCTTGGCCGGCGGCCGGCCGGAGAGGCGTAAAGCTTCAGCCGTGGACTTCAAGCCCCGCCCCCGGAACAGCGACCGGGTAAGCGGGGCCTTCCGCATGCCGACCTACATCACGATGAGTTCTCCGGCGCCTCCTCCAGCACTCCCGTCGTGCTGAGCCGCCAACGCACCCCAGCCTCATCCCGGAACACCACAACCTCATCCTCGGCAGTCGGGCCCCACTCCGTCCCCGCACGGAAAGCGAAACGACGACCCGGTCCGATGGCAGCGACCTGGCCCCCGTAGTCGCCAGTGAACTCGACGATGTCGCCGATCCCGGCCTCCACCATCTCGTACGCCTCTGTCGCGGGCTCATCACCGAGAAGAGCCGTGACATCCCTCAAAACCGCATCGCTTCTGTTCTCCACCACGAACACGCCGCGGAGCCTGCCCGACCAGACCGCTCATGCCTGGGCTATTCGCCGGTCCTCCGCTTGGGCCCGCAGCTCAGCGCGTTCCAGCGCGAGGTTCGCCGACTGCTCCTCAATGAACTGCCGCTGCTCGTCGATCTGCTGCCTCTGACTCTTCAGCATGCCGCGCGTGTAGTAGGCGGCTGCTGCCGCGAAGGCGCCGGCCACCCATGTCGGGGCGTCCCCCCAGTTGATGTTCATGGCTGGGAACATAGCGGTCACTTCTGACAGGCTGCCTCGGGGATGCAGGTCACCAGTTCCCCTCGCCCGGGCGCAACCGTCACGGTAGGTTCACCTGATCACCGCATCAGGACCACACCGGAGCCCGCCCATGCCCCAGCCGCCGAATTACGGCCACCCGCAGCCCCCGCAGCCCGGTTGGGGCCCGCCGCCCGGCCAGCCCGGCCCCTACGGCCACCCCGGCCCGTACGGACCCCCGCCGCCGAAGAAGGGCATGGGCGCCGGCGCCATCGTCGCCATCGTCCTCGGCAGCATCTTCGGCCTCTTCCTACTCCTCGTCGTTATCGTCGCCGTCACAGGGGACGACACGAAGGGGAACGCCGGCAGCGACTCGAAGCGCCCTGCCACGGCCGCGCCGACGCCGAAGGGGAGCGCCGCGGCCCCGACGAGCGAGGCTCCGCAGGAAGAACCGGCCGCCGACGCCCCGGTGAAGGTCACGGCGAAGCCTGTTGCCTTCAAGCCGTCCGTCCTGCACGACGGCGGCAAGTACACCAGCGTTGAGGTGACCATCACGAACACTGGCACCGAGACGATCAGCACGAACCCTCTGTGGTTCAGCATCACGGACACCAGCGGTACAAAGCACGCAGCGGAACTGGGCGAGGACGACAACCAGATAGACCTGTTGAAGTTGGAGCCCGGCGAGAAGGCCACCGGGGTCATCACTGGGAAGGGTGCGTTCATCCCGAAGTACGTCACGTACCGAGTCGGCTTCAGCGGTGAGAGTGTGCGCGGCAACGTGTCCTGACTCGGATTGTGCACCTAGTTGCACAATCGGCTACCTGTGTCGCATCATGGGCGGCAGTCCGGCATGCCCAGAATCTGGAACCGGACCCGCAAACGAACTCCCGCTGCGCCCGCCCCAACGGCCGCGCACGCGAAAGGGCCCCGGCCAACTCACCCGGCCGGGGCCCTCACGCATCCTCAGATCGAATTCAGGATCGCCTCACGCCGCGAGCGGTACTCCTCGTCCGTGATCGCGCCCGCGACACGGAGCTGGTCCAGAGTCGACAGGCGGGCAGCCACATCCGCCGCCCCCGTCAAAACCGGACCGGCCGCCGCAGGAGCCGGAGTGCTCGGTGCCGACAGCCGCATCCGCAACTGACCCGACAGCGCCGCACCCTGCGCCTTCGCCACGCTCTTGATGTCCGCCCGGTTCCCCGATGCGTACACCGTGAGCGTGCCCATCAGCATGCCGCCGCTCCACTCGACCGACGAGATGCGACTGAAGGGAAAATCCTCCAACTTCTGCGACATCATCCCGTGCTTGAAGAAGATCAGCCGCCGGTCGGTGAGCACCACCAGGCCGTTGCCGCCGCCGTAGAGGCCCGTGGCGAGCATGTCGACCGTCTCGCCCTCCCACAGCACCGACGGCAGGTGCTCGATCTCGCGCTTCGACCCGAGTGCCGGCCCCGCGTTCTCGGCCGCGGCGTCGATGTCCGGCCTGACGTTGTACTTGCCCATCCGCACCCCTTCTGTCGTGGACCGGATGCTATCCGTCCACCCCGCGCGCCCGGAGGTGAATCGTGGGGATCAAGAAGAGCGTTCGACCGGTCACCGAGGAAGACGAACAGCAGGTACGTGACCTGCATGCGCAGGGACTCGGCCGGAACGCGATCGCCCGCCAGTTGGTCCGTAGCGGCCGCACCATCAGCATCATCGCCGACCGACTCGGCCTCGAATTCACCACCGAGGGCACCGAGAAGGCCACCCGCCACCGCATGGCACAGCTCGCCGAGAAGCGCGCGATCCTCGCCGAGGCTCTGACCGACGACGCCCTGCGCCTCACCGAACAGATGTGGGAACCAGCAGTCGTCTTCAACATCGGCGGGAAGGACAACGAGTACACCGAAGAACCCGTGCCCGAGCCCCCGCCCGCCGACAAGCGGGCCCTGATGGCCGCCGCGACCGCCGCCGCAGCCCAGTCCCTGCGCCTCGTCCCGCCCCGCGACGACCAAGGCGTGGCCGAGGCCGTGTCGCTGCTCGGGAACCTTGCCGCTGGGCTCACCACTGTCCACCAGGCGCTTACCGAACAGCCCGACGACGAGGGGGATGGTGATGCTCAGTGACCTCGCTCTCCCTCTGTCCCGCAAGCAGGTGGCCAGCATCGTCGAGTCACAGGGCGCGCCGCTGGCCCTGTGGTCCGGCGCCGTGTCCTCCGGGAAGACGATCGCGTCTCTGATCGCGTTCCTCATCCGGCTCACGGTCGCCCCCGACTCCGGCCTGGTCGTCATCGTGGGCCGCACCCTCCAGACGATCGAGCGCAACCTCATCGACCCGCTCCAGTCCACGGCACTGTTCGGGCCGATCGCCGCGCACGTCCATCACACCCCCGGCTCCAGCACCGCCGTGATCCTGGGCCGCACCGTCCACCTCGTCGGCGCCTCCGACGCGCGAGCGGAAGGCCGGATCCGGGGCGCCACGATCGCGCTCGCGTACGTCGACGAGGCGACCCTCGTCCCGCACTCGTTCTGGATGATGCTGCTGTCCCGGCTCCGCGTCGGCGACCAGTCCCGCCTGCTCGCCACGACCAACCCCGACGGCCCATTCCACTGGCTGCACCGGGACTTCATCCAGCGTGGCACCGAGGTCGGTCTGACGAACTGGCACTTCACCATCGACGACAACCCGTCCATGGCGCCGTCCGTCGTCGCCCTCCTCAAGGCCCAGTACACCGGCCTGTGGTACCGGCGATTCATCCTCGGCGAATGGTGCCTCGCTTCCGGCGCCGTGTACGACTCCTTCGACGCAAAGCGCCACGTCGTCGACCTCATGCCGCGGATGCGCCGCTGGACCGCCGTCGGCATCGACTACGGCACCGTCAACGCGTTCTCCGCCGTCCTCATCGGCCACGGCGACGACGACCACCTGTACGTCGCGAGCGAGTACCGGCACGACTCCCGGACCGCCGGCCGCCAGCTCACGGACGCCCAGTACTCCACAGCCGTCCGTGACTGGCTCGCCAACGTCCGTCCGCCGGGCGAGGCCGGCCAGGGTGTGCAGCCGCAGTGGGTGTTCGTCGACCCGTCCGCGGCCAGCTTCATGACCCAGCTGTGGACCGACCAAGTCGCAGGTGTCACCCCCGCTGTAAACGACGTCCTCGACGGCATCCGCTCGGTGTCCGTGGCGCTGTCCTCTGGGCTACTGCGGATCCACCGCTCGTGCGCCGGCGTGCTGGGCGAGCTGCCGTCGTACGCCTGGGACGAGCGAGCAGCGGAGCGCGGCGAGGACAAGCCGGTAAAGATCAATGATCACTCCGCCGACGCCCTGCGATACGCGCTGCACTCCACTGCCCACGAGTGGCGCCCCCTGACCCGCCGGAACCTGGAGGTGGCCGCGTGATCCGCAACGCCCGCATCGAGCTGAACGCCATCGGCGACGGCCAGATCCAGGTCGACGGCGTACCACTCCGCGGGGTCCGCGCCCTCTCGCTGGACGCCAGCCTCGGCGAACGACCAGTGCTGCGGCTGGAGCTGGCCGTCCACGACATCAGCACGCTGGCCGAGACTGCGATCCACATCCCCGACGACACGGCCGCCACGCTGGTCGCGCTCGGCTGGACCCCACCGCCCGGACAGCCCGTAGAGGAGGTGCCCGATGTCCCTGCCTGAGAAGGGCGCCGCCTGGCCGCCGATCAGCCCCGTCATCGCCTCCGACCTCGACGACTGGTCCGCCTGGTACGCCGCCAGCCCCGACCGGCTCACCTACCGCTACCGCAACCGGCGCCGCACCGGCCGCCAGTACGGCCAGCCGGAGAACAGGCCGAGCCAGTACCGCGGCGGCATCGTCGGCACCCTTGCCCGCTGGTTCTGGGGCGAGCCGACCGCCGTCGGCGAGAAGCGCGCGAACCTCCACATGCCGCTTGCCCGCGACCTCGCACGCACCAGCGCCGACCTGCTGTTCTCCGAGCCACCGACCCTGGTCACCGAGGACACCGGGACCATGGAGCGCCTCGAAGAGCTCATGAACGGCGGGCTGCTCCGCACGCTGATCGCCCAGGCCGAGATGACCGCGGCCCTCGGTGGCGGATACCTCCGTGTCATGTGGGACCTGACGCTGAGCCCGCGCCCGTGGGCCACCGTCGTCCGCGCCGACGGCGCCGCGCCCAGCTTCTTCGGCGACCGCCTGAAGGCCGTGACGTTCTGGAAGGTCATCGCGGTCGACGGACAGAAGGTCGTCCGGCATCTAGAGCGCCACGAGCCGAACGTGATCCTGCACGGCGTCTACGAAGGCACGGAGGACACCCTCGGCAGCCCCGTCGACCTCGCAGCCTTCCCCGAGACCCAGGGACTCCAGGCCGTCATCGAACTGCCGCAGCTGAAGGGCCGCCTCGCCTGCGTCTACATCCCGAACAGCATGACCGCCCCGGACTGGCACGACGTCCCGGGCGCAGCCGGCCTCGGCGTCTCCGACTACCAGGGCGCGGAGACCTTCCTCAGCGCCATCGACGAGACGTACACCTCGTGGATGCGGGACGTCCGCCTTGCGAAGAGCCGCATCATCGTCCCCGCCGGCTACCTCCAGTCCAACGGGGTCGGCGAAGGCGTGTCGTGGCAGGACCGCGAGGTGTACGCCCCGATGAACATTCCGCCGACCCAGAATGCCGAGATCACGCTGAACCAGTTCGAGATCCGGCACGCCGAGCACCGGGCCACGATCGACGACCTCGTGGGCCGCGTCATCCGAAACGCGGGCTACTCGGGCGGCACCTTCGGCGACGACACCGGCGGGTCGATGATGACCGCGACCGAGGTCAAGGCACGCACCGCCCGCAGCATGGCCACCCGCGCCCGGAAATCGGAGCTGGAGGCCGTCGGCATCGCGGACCTCGCCGAGATCATCCTCATCCTGGAGAACTCGCCTCTCTTCCCCAGCCTTCCGGCCGTCGAGATCGAGCGGCCGAAGGTCAAGTTCGCCGACTCCATCCAGGAAGACCCCAAGGTCCTCGCCGAGACAGCCGAACTGCTGCGCCGCGGCGAGGCGGCATCCCTCGAAGCCCGCGTTGCGCTCGTCAACCCTGGAGCGTCCGTGGACCACCTGAAGGCCGAAGTCGCACGACTCCGTCGCGAGACCGGCCAAGACACAGCAGACCCCGTACTCACCGGCGCCGAATGAGGGGAGCGGCCGCATGCCCGTCTCCCCCGCCATGGCCGAAGACCTCGCCGCCGCGATCGCCAAGCTGTACGCGGACGCCGAGCTCGCCCTGCTGGAAAAGCTCCGCACGGCCCTGATGGACGGCATCGACAGCCCTCTGTGGGCGGAGATCAAGCTCCGCAGCATCGGCGACCTCCGCCAGGCCGTCGAGGAGGTCACCGTCGCCCTTCAGCAGGACGCGGATGGCGCTGTCGGCCAGGCCCTCGCGGATGCGTACGGGCGGGGCCGGCAGGCTGCTGTCGCGGAGCTGGGCGCGCTCGACACTGGGCGGGAGGCCCAGGCTCGCCGCGTCCTGCCCGGCGCGGCGGCCGTGGACCGGCTTGCGGCGTCGTACGCGCGTGACACGCGCCCGCTGTACGTACGGATCACCCGCGCGATCCTGGATGTCTACCGGTCGGTGACCAGCCGCGCCTCGGCGTCCGTTCTCCTCGGCGGCCTTACACGGCGCCAGGCCACGCAGCACGCGCTCGACCAGTTTGCGCAGCGCGGCGTCACCGGCTTCACCGACTCTGCGGGCCGGTCGTGGGAGCTCGCGGCCTACGCCGAGATGGCCGTCCGCTCAGTCTCCGCGCGCGCCGCGATCGAAGGGCACGTGGATGCCCTCGAAGAGCTCGGTGTGGGCTTGGTGATCGTGTCGGATGCACCGCTGGAGTGCGAGATGTGCGCGCCGTGGGAGGGCGAAGTCCTCTCCCTGGGGCCGGGTTCCGGGCCGCGGACCGTGCGGGTCGCGGCTGCGATCCAGCCGACCGGGCTGCGCGCCGCGTTCCGGCCGCCGGAGACGGTGGCCGTGCACGTGGCTGGCAGCCTCGTCGAGGCGAGGGCTGCGGGCCTGTTCCATCCGAACTGCCGGCACGCGTTGTCCGCCTACCTGCCCGGCGTGACCACCCGGCCACCGCACCACCCGACGCCCGGGACGACGTACAAGGACACCCAACGGCAGCGGGAGATCGAGCGGAATATTCGATCGTGGAAGCGACGGCAGGTCGCGGCGACGACCGAGGCTGACCGGCGTCGCGCTGGGGTGTACGTACGGAAGTGGCAGGCGAAGGCGCGCGAGAACGTGGCTGCGCACCCTCACCTCCGCAGGAAGCCCGCTCGGGAACAGATCGGGCAGGCCCACTAGCTGGGCTCTTCGGCTTCCTCCGGGTCGAGAACTCGATCAAGCGTTTCAGCGATGGCCTTGAGTGCGGCGCCCCGAACCATCGCAGAGAGCTCCTGGACCCAAGCGTCCTCGCCCTCCCCCCCTGAACTCGTTGATCGCGAACTCGGACTGCTCGCGTGCCCACTCCCGAGCCCGCCGAATGCGGTCTTCCAGGTCCCCCATGCTCGTCTCGGTCATGACGCGACCGTAGGGCGAAGCAACTCTCAGCGCGCGATGAGCGCGTCCGTTCGACTTCCCTCCGCCTGGTGCGGACGGGAGCACCACGGCCCGCCCGGCGCGGGCCACCCGCACCACCTCCCCTTCAGGTCGGCCAGGCGCCGGCCACCCCTACGCGCCCCAGGAGGGCACGACCATGCCGAAGCGCACCCTCGCCCGCCACCGGCTTCGCCTCGACGGCGGCGGCTGGGCCCACCCCTACGCCACCGGCCCTTTCGACCCGTTCCTCTACGCGGACGGCGCGGAAGGCGACGGATCCGGTTCCGGATCCGACGCGGACCAGTCCGGCGGACAGGCCGCTGACCAGGGCGGACAGCAGTCCGGACAGACTGACGGAGCCGGGTCCGACGACGGACAGCGCTCCGGACAGCAGTCCGGGGCGACGGGCGGCGAGGACCACACGACGGCCGTCAAGCGGCTGGAGAAGGAACTCGCCGACGCCCGCAAGGAAGCCGCGAAGAACCGGACCACCGCCAAGGCGCAGGCCGCTGAGGAGGCGCGCACCGCGCTCGCGCAGGAGATCGGCAAGGCGCTCGGCCTCGTGAAGGCCGACGAGGCGCCGGACCCGGAGAAGCTCGCCGCTGCGATCGCGGAGAAGGACTCCGCGCTGACCGCACGCGAGGCGGAGATCCGCTCCAAGGACGTCGAACTCGCTGTGTGGGCGCGGGCCGAGAAGGCCGGCGCTAAGGCCGGGGCGCTCCTCGACTCCCGGGGCTTCGTGAAGGCCCTCGCCGAGCTCGACCCGGCCGCGAAGGGCTTCACGCAGTCCCTCGACGAAGCCATCAAGGCTGCGGTGAAGAGCAACCCGGCCTTCGCCGCGCAGCAAGCGACCCGCTCCGGCGGCGACCTGTCCGGGGGCACCGGCGAGAGCCGTGCGAAGCAGCGCAACGGCTCGCTGGCCGGTGCCATCCAGAACCACTACCAGACCTGATCCAGGAGGATCGCCATGCCCGTGACGCTCGCTCAGGCGCAGCTCAACACCCAGGCCGACATCGACTTCGCCGTCATCGACAACCTCCGGCGTAACAGCTGGCTGTTCAACAACATGGTGTGGGACGACACCGTCACCCCGGGCACGGGCGGCGGGTCCCTCACCTACGGCTACACCCGGCTCCTCGCCGCTTCCTCGGCCAGCTTCCGCCGGTTCAACGAGGAGTACACGCCGAACCAGGCCACGCGCGAGCGCAAGACCGTCGAACTCCACCCGCTCGGTGGTGCTTTCAACGTCGACCGCAAGCTGGCCCGCCTCGGCCCGGCCGCCTCGAACGAGATCAGCTTCCAACTCGCGCAGAAGCTGACCTCGATGCGGACCCGCTTCCAGCAGGAGCTGATCCTCGGCGACACCGCCGTGGACGACGCCGGATTCGACGGCCTCGACAAGGCCCTCACCGGTCAGTCCACGGAGTACCTCCCGATCAACGAGGGGTACGCGACCGGCTACCTCGACTGGTCGCCCGCCACGGTGACCACCGAAGACATCGCGATGTCCGCCTTCGACCCGTTCGACGACTGGCTGTCTCGGATCATGGGTTCGCAGGTCGGCTCCGGTGACACCGGCGCCGACGGATCCGTGCCGGCTGGCGTGCAGGCGCTGCTCGGCAACACCAAGAGCATCGCCCGGATCCAGTCCCTCGCGCGGCGTGCGAACCAGTACACGTCCGAGAAGGACTCCTTCGGCAACCTGATCATGCGGTACGGCAAGTGGGTCCTCGTTGACCTGGGCGACCGGTCCGACGGCTCCGCCCCGATCATCCCGATCCGCTCCGCCGACGTCGACGGTGGAGGTGCTGGCGGCGTCATCACCGGCCTCACCGACGTCTACGCCGTCTCCCTCGGCCTGGACGCCTTCCACGGCGCCGCGATGGCCGGCGCACCGCTCGTCGAGACCTACATGCCCGACTTCAACGCGCCCGGCGCTGTGAAGACGGGCGAGGTCGAGATGGGACCGGTCGCCGCGGTCCTGCGCAACACGAAGTCCTGCGGCGTCCTGCGCAACGTGAAGGTGCGGTGAACAGCATGAACGCGTACACCGTCGAGTCCCCCCGCGGCGACTTCACCGGCGAGTCCGTCGGCGTCCACTTCCACAAGGGCGCCGGCCGGGTCGACGACTCCACCAAGGAGGGGCGCGCCGCCATCGAGTACTTCCGCCGCCAGGGCTACATCCTGACGGCGGAGACCGACGAGGCCGACGAGCCCGTCCTTGAGGAAGAGCCGGAGACCGAAATCTTCGACCCCGCCGACCACGACGTGGCCGACGTCCTCGCCTACCTCGACGGACTCGGGAGCAACGACTCCGACGCAGTCGCGGAGGCGGAGCGCGTCCTCGCCGCCGAGCGCGACGGCAAGGCCCGCAAGACGATCCTCGCCCGCGGCGAGCAGAAGCAGGAGGAGCAGCAGTGAGCCTGGGAACCTTCCGCGGGATCCCCCGCAACGACCTCGCCCACCTCAACACGTCCGGCCGCCCGGACCCGGACGCCGTCTTCCACCGGGCGAACCTGCCCCGGACCGGCCTCGACGAGGTCCCGGCCGCCGCCACCGGCGTGATGTGCTCCGTCGCGCTCTACCTCCACGAGGGCGACCTCATCAGCAACCTGACCTTCGTCTCGGCGGGCACGGCCGGCGCGTCGCTCACGAACCAGTTCGCCGCGCTCTACAGCCCCACGGGCGCACTCATGGCGCAGTCCGCGGACAAGACCAGCGAGGCGTGGGCAGCGGACACCGCGAAGACCTTCGCTCTGGCCACGGCACAGCGGATCACGAAGTCTGGCGTCTACTGGGCCGCCCTGGCCGTCGCCGCGTCCACCGTCCCGACGCTCGTCGGTACGGTCGGGGCGAAGCCGGTGCTGACTGGTGAGGGCAACCTCTCCCAGACGTCCGGCTCTTCGCTGACCGCGACGGCCCCGGCGACGATCGCGACGCCCGCGTTCAAGCGCGCGGTGCCGCTCGTCCTGGCCACCTGAGGAGGGCAGCACCGTGGGACTCACCTCGTCTCTCTCCGTTGCCGTCAACGGGAACCTGACCAGCGCCCTGGACCTGACCACGGCGGCCGCGCCCGTCGCGGTCCGGGCCGCCACCACGTGGCAGTCCGGCACCGGAGCCGGGAAGGCCGACAGGCTGTTCTCCGACCGGCGCAGCCTGAACGCGTCCGCCACCGAGGATCTCGACCTCGCCGGCGTCCTGTTGGACGTCTTCGGGGCCGCGATCACCTGGGCCCGGATCAAGGGCCTGTACATCAGGGCCGCCGACACCAACGTGAACAACGTGGTCGTCGGGGCGGCGTCCTCGAACGCCTGGGCAACGCTCCTGGGCGCCACGAGCACGCTCACCCTGCGCCCCGGCGCCTCGATCGGCCTCACGACCGGGGCCGCGGACACCACGGCGTACGCGGTCACGGCCGGCACCGGTGACCTGCTGAAGGTCGCCAACTCCGGTGCCGGGTCGGCGGTCTCGTACGACATCGTCATCATCGGCGCCAGCGCCTGAGGGAGGTGGTCGTCGTGGCCCGTGTCTACGCGACCGCCTCCCAGTACGAGGCGTACACCGGGCGGACCCCGCCCGAGGACATCGAGATCCTTCTCGCGGACGCATCCCGGATGCTCGACCGGCGGGTCTTCCGCTACTGCCGCTACACCGTGGACAGCGTCACCAAGCTGCCCGCCAACACCCTCGTCGCCGAGGCATTCGCCGAGGCCGTCTGCGCTCAGGCCGAGTGGGGCGACGAGATCGGCGACACCACCGGCGCAGCCGGCGCCGGATGGGGCAGCGTCGAACTCGGCTCGGCCAAACTCAGCCGCTCCGTCACCGCGGTGTCCAGCTCCGACGCTCCGGGCCGGCAGATCGCCGACAAGGTCTGGGACTCGCTCCAGAGCCCGGACCTGACGCCGGACATCTTCGTCCTGGGGGTGGTGACGTCGTGAAGCTGCCCGGGATCTGGCTGCGCCACAAGGTGACGATAGAGCCCTACCTGGGGGTCGGCCCGTCCGGCCCCCAGTACGGGCCCGCCACCACGTTCAGGGCGTTTGTCGAGGAGAAGACCCGGATGGTCCGCTCCCCGGCCGGCGATGAGGTGGTGTCCTCCGCGACGTTCTACGCCCGGCTGGACGTCACCTGTCCGGCGAAGAGCAGGGCCCGGCTCCCCTCTGGCCGCCGGACCACGGTCATCGCGGAACTCCGGCATGACGGCGGGGGCCTGCCCACCCCCGATCACGTCGAGGTGCAGCTCGTGTAGAGGAGGTACGGCACCCATGGCTCAGTACGCGCGCATGGACTGGACCGGGTCCCGCCTGTGGACCAACCGCGGGCGGCGCCTGGCCTCGCAAGGGCTGGAGAGGGCGCTGGAACACACCCTCGGGGTGTCCCAGCAGCAGGTCCCCCTCGACGAGGGCCCCCTGATGAACTCCGGGAAGGTCACCGTCGTCGACCTGACCGGCGCGATCACCTACGACACCCCCTACGCGAAGCGCCAGCACGAAGAGCTGACGTGGAAGCACCTGCCGGGCCGGAAAGCAAAATACCTCGAAGACCCCATGAACTCGGAGCACGAGACGATGCTCCGCCTCATGGCCGTCCCGCTGCGGGCCTGGCTCCGCGGCTGACCCCCACCCCTGAAGCCCGCCTTCGTGCGGGCCCTCACGCATGCCCGGAGGCGCCCGTGACCTACACCCGCGACCTCCTCGACGGCCTCGCCAGCCTGCTCGCCGACGCCGGCCTCGGGGCCTACCGCCCCGGCGGCGTCTACGGCCCCGACGAGGACATCACCGCCATCGGATACGGCACCCGGCCCGAGGCCCCGGACCGCATCCTCTGGCTCACCCCCTACTCGGTCGAGGACACCGACCTGACCAGCGTCGTCACCGGCATGCAGGTCTGGTGCCGCGCGGGCCCCGATCCGCTGGTCGTCGCGGACCTCGCCGACGGCCTGTTCGCAGCCCTGCACAACCGAGGGCGCCTGCTGCTCGGCGAGACGCGGGTTGCCCTGATCTGGCGCCAGTCGCAGGCCCTCCTCGGCCAGGACGAGCACGGCCGCCAGGAGCTCACCGCCAACTACTACGTGCGCGCCACCCGGCCCGCCCCTTACCTGAACACCTGAGGAGGAGCGTCATGTCGACGCCGACCGAAGACCAGCTCGCCCGGGACTGGCGCATGGACGTCAACATGGGCACCGACGTCAGCCCGGACTACCAGCTCTGCCCGGCCATCACCGAGTTCCAGCCCACGTGGCCGCCGAACTTCGAGGACTCCACGACGTACGACTCCGACGGCTGGGAGGAGTCGGTGAAGACGGCCCAGGCGTGGCAGGTCGAGGCCACCTTCAACCGCAAGGCGTCCGCGGACTCCACCGTCTTCTCGGCCGTGCACGAGGCGCTCCGCCTGGCTTCCTTCGGCTACGGCAGCGCCAGCAAGATCGGCATCCGCTTCTACGACCGCAACGGCCTGCCGGAGGCGTACAAGGGCACCGTGCTCGTCGAGTGGGAGCCGCAGGGCGGCGACTACAAGGCCCTCGGCCAGGTCAAGGTCACCCTGAAGGGCAACGGCGCCCTGACCCCGATCACGAACCCGGTGACGCCCTGATGGCCGGCGGCTTCAAGGTCCTGGAGGAGTTCCTCGGCGACTCCCTCGACCTGCCCGTGCGCTGCCTCGACGGCGAGGTGCGGACCTTCCACATCCCAGGCCCGTCCGCCGAGGACGGCCTGAAGGTCGAGAAGCTGATGGAGACCGGCCTCCGCCTGGCCTCCGACCCCGAAGCGACACCGGACGAGGCCGCCCTCGACGACCTCGCCGAGCTCAACCTGTACGAGGCCGCGCTCGGCGACACGTATGCCGAGCTCCGCGAGCACCTCGACTGGCCCCGCTTCCGGCACGTCGCCCTGACTGCCGTCGTCTGGATCAGCCAGGGGCTCGACGCCGCCGAATCCTTCTGGAACTCGGATGGCGCCCCTTCTCCGCAGGGCCCGGCGAACCGAGAGCAGCGCCGGGCCTCATCCCGTGCGGCGAAATCGACCCCGTCACCGGCCTCGCGGAGTGGTACGAGCACCCCGCGGGCTACAAGCCGCGCCCGCAAGGCCACCCAGACCTGACCTGGAGCGACCTGCTGGAGCAGTGGGCGCTCATCGAGGCCGACCTCCACGAGATCTACGGCCTCGACCTGTCCACACCCGGGCTGCTCCAGCAGCGCTCCTGGCGGTGGCTCCGCGTCCGCATCCTCGGCCTTCTGTCCGCCGAGTGCCGACTCCAGCGCCACTTCGCACCGCCGGAACCCAAGACACCGAAGGGGGTGCGATAGCCCATGGCGCTCACCGTTGGCGAGCTGGTCGGCATCCTGCGCGCCGATGACTCCGGCTGGCGTGCCGGCCTCGCGGCCGCCCGGCTGCGGCTGCGCGGTCTGACCGTCGATGCGGACGGACAGCTCCGCGACCTTCACGGGCGTTTCGTCACCGAAGGGGAGGCCGCCGGCCGCGGCCTGGCAGACGGAATCCGGCACTACTCCGGGGTGGCGGTCGCGGCCCTAAGGAAGATCGGTCCGGCCGCCGCGTCGGTCGGCGTCGGACTGCCCGCCGTGGCCGCGCTCACCACGGCGGTCGCGGGGCTCGCGGCGGGCGCCACCGCCGCCGGGCTCGCCGTGGCCGGCTTCCAGCTGGCGGTGAAGCCCCAGTTGGGGCTGATGGAGGAGTCGGCAGCAGCGGCCGACAAGCTGGCTCAGGCGCAGGAGAACGAGGCGCGAAAGGGCCAGCTCGCGGCCAAGTTGAAGGCCCAGGGCTCCGACCTGGCGACGAAGGCTGCGAAGGCATACACGACGGCCCGCCTGGCGACGAAGGACGCGGAGCTGGCCTACCAGCGGCAGACGGCCGGGGTCCCGAAGGCGACGCGGGAAGCGGCGCTGGCCCAGGCGAAGCTGAAGGCGGCGCACGAGGAGTGGTCGGCGTCTCTGTCCTCGACGACGATGCCGGTCTTCACCCGCGGCCTGAACTTGCTCCGCTCCCTGCTGCCGACCCTCACGCCGTTCGTGAAGGCGGCGGCGAAGGCGCTGGGCGACATGCTCGACCGGGTCGCCGTCGGCGTGAAGTCAGCCAAGTTCAAGGCGTGGGCGGCCGACATGGCTGCCGCGTCCGGGCCTGCCCTGACCAACTTCCTCAAGTCGATCGCGAACCTGGGGAAGGGTTTCGCCGGCCTGATGCAGGCGTTCCTGCCCTCCTCCGTGTCCGTCACGGGCGGCCTCGCGTCGATGACTGCGTCGTTCGCGGCCTGGGGCACGGGCCTGAAGGACTCAGCAGGTTTCGCGGAGTTCCTGGGCCTGGCGAAGCAGGGCGGCGGCGTCATCGCCAACTTGGCGAAGGCTCTCGGCACCCTGCTGGTGGCGGCGGCCCCGATCATGGGCGCGCTCACCCAGATCGCGAACGTGATGGCGACCGTCATCAACAACACACCGACCCCGGTCCTCACGCGGATCGCTGCCGTGCTCCTCGCGGTGAAGGTCGCGATGATCGGGTACGCGGGTGGCGCGCGGGTGGTGGCCGTGGCCAACGCCCTGATGGCGACGTCCGCGTGGCGGGTGATCGCTGGCTGGACTCGGCTGATGGCCGTCGGTGTGATGGCGTACGTCCGGATCGCCGCGGCGGCAGTGGCGTCTGCGGCGCGCACGGCGGCGGCGTGGGCGGGTGCCGCGCTGCGGTCGCTGGCTACGTTCGTCGTGCAGGCGGTCCGTACGGCGGTGACGGCTACAGCGCAGTTCACGCTCATGGCTGCCCGTGCGGTCGCGGCTGCGGCGACTACTGCCGCGGCGTGGATGGGCTCGGCGCTGTCCTCGATGGCCGTTTTCGCAGCGCAGATCATCCGCACGGCCGCGATCGCAGTGAGCCAGTTCGCGCTCATGGCAGCCCGCGCGATCGTGTGGGCGGCGACGATGGCTGCGCAGTGGCTGATCGCGATGGGCCCGATCGGCTGGATCATCGCTGCGGTGGTCGGCCTGGCCATCTTGATCATCGCGAACTGGGACAAGATCAAAGCCTTCACTGCGAAGATCTGGGACTGGATCTGGAACAAGATCCAGTCCCAGGTTCAGATGATCATCAACGGGGTCAAGGCCCTCGGGCGGCTGCCCGGAATGATCAGCGACTTCTTCGGCCGCGCCAAGGACGCAGCCGTTCGCCGGATGGCCGAGATGGTCATCTGGCTGCGCGGCCTCCCGGGCCGGATCGGTGCGGCCGTCGGCAGCCTCAAGACGCTCCTGATCGACAAGGGAAGGGATGTGGTGCGCGGCCTGGCCGCCGGCATCGAGTCGATGGGCGGCTGGATCAAGGACAAGGTGATGTCCTTCGCCCGGTCCGTGATCCCTGGCCCGATCGCGAAGGCCCTCGGGATCTCCAGCCCGTCGAAGGTGACCAAGGCGCAGGGGCAGTGGATTGCGCGCGGTCTCGTCGTGGGTCTCACCGGCAGTGCGAAGCAGGTCCAGGCTGCGGCGCTTCGGCTGGCCGACATCGTCCGGGACAGCATGAAGCCGGGCAAGCGCCGCTCGGCCGCGCTCACCCGCATCAGCCAGGACACCGCGCAGCTCATGCGCTTCGCCACTCTTGAGGTGGCCGTGGCCGCCAAGCTGAAGGCGGCCAACAAACGGCTCCAGGACCAGATCAAGGCCCGCAACGAGCTGGCCTCGTCGGTCCGCCAAGGTGTCCTCGACGCCGCGAACATCACGCAGTCGCAGGACGCGGGCGGGACGACGGCGACGTCAATCTGGGCGAACCTGAACGTCCAGTTGCAGAAGGCCCAGCGGTTCGCGGCGCAGCTCGCGACCCTCCGGAAGAAGGGAGTGCGTGCTGACCTGATCGCGCAGATCGCGCAGGCCGGCGTCGAGCAGGGCGCAGCTGCGGCGGCAGCCCTCGCCGCGGCGTCGAAGGGCGAGATCAGCCAGATCAACACGACGCAGGCCAAACTCGTCGCTGCCGCCACACAGGCCGGGAACACGGCCGGCGATGCGATGTACGGCGCGGGCATCCAGGCGGCGAAGGGGCTCGTCAAGGGCCTCCAGGCGCAGCAGTCCGCGATCGAGCGGCAGATGCTCGTCATCGCCAAGGGCATGCAGACCGCGATCAAGCGGGCCCTCGGCATCCGGTCGCCGTCGCGGGTGATGGCGGCGCTGGGCCAGTTCATTCCGGCCGGCCTGGTCCGGGGCATCAACGCGGGCCGCTCGGCGGTCGATGCGTCGATGGCGTCGCTGGTCACGCCCCCGTCGACCGCAGCTCAGTCGGGCGCGGCTGCGATGGCGGGCCCGGTCCCGTACGGGCGTATGGGCGCGCCGATCGTCATCGAGTTCAAGAGCAGCGGGACGCCTCGGGGCGACTACCTCGTGCAGGAACTCCGGCAGGCAGTGAAGCGCGGCGGCGGCGACGTGCAAGTCGTCCTCGGACAAAGGAGGTAGCAGGCGATGACGTTCCCGGACACACCCCTCGGCACACGAGTCGATCTCCAGGTGGGAGGGGTGTGGACGAACGTCACCTCCGACGCTTACCTCCGCGACCCGATCACCATCACCCGCGGGCAGCCGGACGGGGCCTGGGTCGCCGACCCGTCCCGCTGCTCGGTCACCCTCAACAACCGCGACGGCAAGTACACGCCGCGCAACCCTCTGTCCCCCTACTACGGACAGATCGGCCGCAACTCGCCGCTGCGGGTGTCCGTCCCCGGCGGCGAGTCGTACCTCAGCCTCATCGGCGTCACCGCCTCCGGCGCCGAGACTCCCGACCACGCGTCCCTCGACATCACCGGCGACCTCGACATCCGCGTCGAGGCGGAAGCCGACAACTGGAACGGCGCCCTCTACACCCTCTTCGGGAAGTGGGGGGTGGCCGGCCAGCAGTCCTACCGCATCCAGGTCGACCAGGGCCGGATCTGGTTCCTGTGGTCGGCCGACGGCACCACGGCCCTGACGGAGAGCGTCGCGGCGTCCCTGCCCCGGCGTACGGCGGTGCGCGCGACGCTGGATGTGAACAACGGTAGCGGCGGGTACACCGTCGAGTTCTTCTCCGCGCCGTCGCTCGCGGGGCCGTGGACCAGCCTGGGCACGGTGGTCGGCGCATCGCCGACGAGCATCTTCAACTCCACGACCTCGCTGAAGACCGGCGGCTTCACCAACGGCTTCACGGGCCGCGTCTACCGGGGCGAACTGCGGTCCGGCATCGGCGGCACCGTCGTCGCATCCCCCGACTTCCGCGCGCTGGCCCCGGGCACGACCGGCTTCACGGACACCGCAGGCCGGCCCTGGAGCCTCATCGGCACCTCCGAAGTCACCGACCGGGCGTACCGCTTCGTCGGCGAGGTGTCGGCCTGGCCGCCGCGCTGGGCCCCCTCCGGCAAGGACGTGTGGACGCCGATCGAAGGCTCCGGCACGCTCCGGCGCCTCGGCCAGGGCAAGAAGGCCCTCGATTCCACCCTGCGGCGCCGCCTGCCGTCCCGCGCACCGCTGGCGTACTGGCCGTGCGAGGACAGCCAGGGCGCGACCCAGGCGTACTCCCCGCTCCCCGGCGTCCAGCCGCTCACGGTCACCAGCTGGGACTTCGGCCAGGACGACACCCTTGGCGGCTCCTCAGCGCTGCCTGCGATCGAGCCGGGCGGCACGATGCGCGGACGCGTGCCCGCCTCCGCATCGGGGGTGTGGGAAGTCTGCATGCCCTACCGGGTCGACGGCGCTGCGCCCGTGGCCGAGCAAGAGATGCTCTCGTGGACCTCCACCGGCACCATCCGGCGGTGGCGGATCACCATGGGCGCGACCGGCACCCACATCCTCGGGTACGACGCTGCCGATGCGCTGCTCCTGAACAGCGCCATCGTCACCAGCGCGGACCTCTTCGAGGGGTGGATCCGGCTGGAATTTCGGGCGGAGCAGTCGGGCGGGAACATCGCGTACCGGCTCGGCTGGGCGAAGGTCAACGGGCTCACGTCGGGCACCACCGGCAGCATCGCGGGGACGGTCGGCTCGATCTCCCAGATCGACACGGTCTTCGGGCCCGGTCTCCCCGACATCAGGGTCGGCCACATCACCGTCTTCCCCGCCCAGTCCACGACCCTGGCGTACGCGGACGCCGACCGCGGATTCATCGGCGAGACGGCGGCCGACCGTCTGCGTCGGCTGTCCACGGAGGAGTCCGGCACCGTCAACGTCCGCTTCCCCGACGGCTACCCGTCCGGGACCGCCCCGATGGGCACCCAGCGGCCGGACACGCTCCTCAGCCTGCTCCAGCAGTGCGCCGCCAGCGACCTCGGCATCCTCGCCGAGGACCGCCAGTCGTCCGCCCTCGTCTACCGGGCCCGGACGACGCGGTACAACCGGACGCCGGCACTGGTGCTGGACTACTCCACCGGGCAGGTCGCACCGCCGATGGAACCGGTCGACGACGACCAGGCCGCCCGCAACGACATCTCGGTCAACCGCATTTCCGGCTCCTCGGGCAGGGCGGTGCAGGAAACCGGCCCGATGTCGGTGCTGGCGCCGCCGGCCGGGATCGGCCTGTATGACGACTCGGTCGACTTGTCCCTCGCCTCCGATACCCAGCCGCAGCCGATCGCCGAGTGGCTGCTGCACGTCGGCACGTGGGACGAGTCCCGCGTCCCGACCGTGCAGATCCTGCTCCACAAGCGGCCGGAGCTCATCCCGGCCTTCCTGGCACTGGAGCTCGGCGACCGCGTCCAGATCATCAACACCCCGCCGTGGCTGCCGCCGGGCCCGATCGACGTGACCGTCCAAGGCATCACCGAGACCCTTGGCATCCGCACGTGGGTCGCGAGCCTCACGTGTGTCCCAGCGGGCCCGTGGACGGTCGGCGTCCTCGACGATGCGGTCCTGGGCCGTGCGGACACGGACGGCTCGCAGCTCGCCGCCGGGATCTCCTCGACGGCGACGTCTCTGTCCGTCGCGGTGACCGCAGGTCCCCTGTGGCCCACAGCTGGGGGTGAGTTCCCCTTCAACGCTGTAGTCGGCGGCGAGGTGATGACCGTGTCAGCGATCAGCGGCGCCTCCAGCCCACAGACCTGGACGATCTCCGCCCGGTCCGTCAACGGCGTCATCAAATCTCACGCGGCCGGCGCCGACATCCGTCTCGCCCAACCCGCCATCACCGCCCTGTAAGGAGGCCCAGTGCCCTTTGCCACCTGGCTTGCCGGCGGCCGAATTCTCGCCAGCAAGCTCAACGACATCTCCGGCATCTGGACGGCGTATACGCCGGTGTGGTCGGTGTCGTCCGGCGCTGCCCCTAGCGTCGGAAACGGGTCCCTCGTCGCCGAGCGCAGCCTGAACGGCGGCACCTGCCACGTCCGTTGCTCACTCGTCTTCGGCTCCAGCACGACCCCCGGCGGAGGCATCTGGCAATTCAGCCTGCCCTTCACGGCCGCCACACTGGCCTCCGCCCAGATGGGCTGGATGGGCTCCTCGCTCGCGTCCGACCCGGGCGCCGCGCTCTACCCGGGCGTGGTCCAGGTCGCGTCCGGGGCGTCCATCGTCACCTGCATCAGCCCCGCGACGGCCAGCGGCGGCGTCACCGCCGGATGGAACTCGGTCAGGCCCTTCACCTGGGCCACCGGCGACTATCTGTCCTTCTCGCTCACCTACCAGTACGCCTAGGAGGCGTTCGGCATGCCCACCTTCCCCACCCCCGACCTCAGCGGCTCCGCGTACCAGCTCCACGTCGGGACCCCCAACGGGCCGGCGGCCATCATCGTGAGCCTGCCGGGGGACCCCGACATCTCCAGGGAACCGGGCGTGGAGGACGCCATCCGTGACTTCGGTGAGGCTCTCGCCGCGCTGGTCGGCGGCCCGCTGTTCTCCATCTCGTGCTCGCGGACGTCGCGAACGGACCTCTCCGTCGCCCCGTAGGCACCCGCACCACCTCGCATGCCCCGCGCCGCTGGCCGGGGCTTTCTTCGTCTCTGGAGGCCCCAATGGCCCGGACCGGCCCGCAGCGAATCCCGGGCGCCGTCCTCGACCTCTTCTTCGGCACCGGCAGGTACAGCGGCTCCGACATGGAGGTCAACTGCGGCGTCATCCACACCACCGAGGGCCCGACCCTCTACGACTACCAGGGCGGCGCCAGTGCCCCCACCGTCACCTCGGTGCCCGACTTCAAGGCCAAGCGGCTTGTCCACCACCAGCACTTCGACGTCGACGAGTCCGCCCGCGCCCTCGTCAACGAGCCTGGCGGCGTCCAAACGAACACGGCGAACGTGTTCCAGTGGGAACTGGTCGGCACCTGCGACCCGGCCACCCACGCGAAGTGGACGCGCCAGGGCATCGAGCACATCTACTGGCCCGACCCGCCCGACTGGGCGATCCGCGACGTGGCCGCCCTCATGCGCTGGCTGAACGAGCAGCACGGCATCCCGCTCACCGGCCGGTCCGAGTGGCTGGCGTACCCGGGCAGCTACGGAGACAGCCGCGTCCGGATGAGCAACTGGGAGTGGACCGCCTTCAAGGGCTGGTGCGGCCACCAGCACGTCCCGGAGAACGACCACGGCGACCCCGGCGCCCTGCCGTTCGCCCGCATCCTCGCCGCCGCGAAGGGCGGCACGACGCCTCCCAAGGAGGACCCCGCCATGGCCCTGTCCGACTCCGACGTCGACCGCATCGCACTGCGCCTCCTCACGTACCGCAACGCCATCGCTGACGCGGAGAGCAAGAAGGCCGGGATGCGCATCCCCGACTTCTACGGCTACGTCGTCCAGACCCTCGCCGGGGTCCGGGCGCTCACCGCGAAGGTCGACCAGATCCTCACCCTGCTGAACGCCCAGAAGGAGAAGTGACCATGTCCGCACCTCACTCGCTCGACCTGCCCTCCGCCGAGACCGTCCTCAAGACCGGCAAGACCTACCTCCGGGACCTCGCCGAGCGCGTCGTGTCCACGGGCCTCCAGGCCGGCCTCGGCGCCGTCGTCGTGACTAAGCCCTTCGACCTGAGCATGTGGGAGGCCGCCGGCCTGGCGGGCGCCGCCGCGAGCCTCTCACTCGTGAAGGGCCTCGTTGCCCGCTGGCGGTCCGTCACCAACAGCGCATCGCTCGCCAAGGGCGTGTGATGACCGGCCTGGCGCGGCAGGCCGGCCGCCGACTCGGGTACCGCGGAGCCGCGCTGCTGATCTGCGGCATCGCATGGATCAACTACGGGTCCGGCCTGCTGGCCGACCCGCGGTTCGGGACGGCGAGGGGAGCATCGGCGCTCGTGTCGATCGCTCCCCTCTCCGTATGGGGATGGGTTTGGATCGTGACCGGCGTGGCGTCCTGCGGCGCGTCGGTGCTGCGGTCCGCGAAGGACTGGTGGGGATGGGTATGTGCCGCGGCGATGCCAGCAATCTGGGCGGTGGCTTACACAGGTGCGAGGCTCCTTGGCGAGTTCCCGCAGGGCTGGTACAGCGGTGTGACCTGGGCCGCGGTCCCGGGGCTGCTCGCGGTTCTGGCGGCAGCGACACGGAGGCTGGTTCTGCTGCATCGGGAGGTGGCCAAGCTGAGGTCCGTCGCCCCCTGCACGAGAGGGGCGAAGCATGCAGAGTGAGGCTGTGACGGGGGCCCTGTCGATCCTGGTCGGCGGGGTATCAGCAGTGGCGGTGGCCTGGATTGGGCGGCCCCGCACTCGGCAGCCGGGCGAGGAGGTCGAGGCCGAGCCTCGCCCGGATCTGACGACGATTGCGGGCATTGCTGCGGTCGTGGCCCAGCAAGGGGAGAAGGTACGCGACCAGGAGGCCCGGATTTCCGACCTGGAGGCCGGGCGTGAGCGTGACGGGCGGGTGATCGCCGCGCTGCGCCGGTACGTTCTCGCGCTGAAGACCGCGATGAGGGATGCGGGTGTGGAGCCCCCCGAGCCTGCACCGGAGGACGCCCCACTGATCGGCCGATGACCAACGCCCCTTCTTGCGCTTCGTACGCGGGAGGGGGCGGTTTTGTCGTGCGGGCGGAATCTGCGCAGCCGATGTACCCTCGCCCGCGCTCCGCCACAGTGGCGGGGATGAAGGAGGCCCCATGTCATCCACGTTCGAAGAGCTCGAATCCGCTTACCTGTCCACGCTGAAGCGGCTGACTGCGGCGTACGACACCCTGCACCGCGTCATGGGTCCTGTTGCGCCGCTTACGGCGGGCGCTGTTCCCGTGCTGACACGGGAGCAGATCGACGCCCATAAGGAGGCCATGGCCGCGCAGGAGGAGTACGACGCGGCCCGAGACGCGTACTGGGCTGCACGCACGGTCTGAGCCCAATGCCGCCCCCTCTGCCTTCGGGCGGAGGGGGCGGTTTCGCCGTTTTCGGGACTGTTGTCAGACCCACCTGTCACACTCTCCTCCAACTTGCCCGAGAGGAGGTGATTTTGATGTCGAAGAAGCAGAAGGCGTGGGCCATCTTCGCTGGCGCCGTGGTCGTGCAGGTGATCGCCAGCCGCTTCGCGAAGGAGCAGGCGCGCACGCTCGGCCTGTCGGCCAAGGCGGTCGCCGCCGCCACAGTCCTCGCTGCGGCCGTGCTCAGCTCCTGACGCGCAGGGCCCCTCTCCGCAGCAGCCAGAGAGGGGCCCCTGTCCCGCTCGGTCTCAGCGGGCCGACAGCAGCCGTTGCGCCCGGCTGATCACAGCCTGGGCCTCCGCGCCGGCCACCGCCGCCTGACGCAACGCCCGCCACACCTTCAGGTACATCGACACCGTATCGCCGTCGTCGAGCCAGGACTCCGAGTGCCAGTCCTCCGTGATCACCAGGCGCTCGTCGAGGATCCAAAACCCGCTCGCCGGAGGGATCTTCAGCGGCGCACCGAGCGGAATCACCGCCAGCTCGACCGTGTCCATGCCGACCGCCCCCGCAAGCCGGTCCAGCTGGCCCGCAAGAACCAGAGGGGGACAGACCTGGGTGTGCAGCGCAGCCTCCCACACCAGCGCGTGCAGCCGATGGCCACCTCGGTATAGCCAGTCCTGGCGCCGTATCCGGGACCGCACGGCCTCCTCGGTGTCCGGCCTGGTGCCCTGAAGCTCGGCATACCGAAGGAAGACGTGCCTCGCGTAGTCCGCCGTCTGGAGCATGCCGGGAATCACCGACTCCTCCCACACGTGGATCGTCCGGGCCTGCTCAACGGCCGCGTTCCACGTGTCCTGGACGGGACGATGACCGGAGGCGAGCTGGCGGCGCCAGGACCGGATGTGCGACTCGAACCCCCGCAGGCGGGTCTGGAGTTCCTCGGCAACCTCAGGGTGCCCCACAGCGGCAGCCCAAGCCGTCAGGTCCTCGGCGCGCGCGGTCTGTCTGCCGCCCTCCAGCTTGTAGACCTTCGAGTGCGGCCAGCCCAGGAGTGTTGCAAGCTGCGGTCCGGTGAGACGGCCACCAGCAGCCGTGAGGCGCAGCTCCCGAAGACGAATGCCGAGGGCCTCGCGCGACTGCTGGTAGTCCGTACTCACCGGCGGCTGGCCTACTCTGCGCCGAGCTGCGCCGCGAACACGTCGTGGGGCGCGGAGGCCGCGACGGCTGCGTCCCGCACTTGGACGTACCGGAGCACTGCGGCAGGCTCGGTGATGACCTCGACGTCGTGCCATTCGTCCTGCTCGTCGAAGCGGAGTACCGCGACGAGGCGGCTGTCGAAGATCCAGAAGTCCTCGGCGGGCAAGTGGGCGCGGTCGGCGTCGTCCCGCCACATGTTCCGTGCGTCCTCGCCGGTAGCCGCGTTGGAGCGGGCGTAGCTCAGGAGGAAACGCTGGCCGTCGGTCGGCGGGGTGTCGACGACGCGGACCCGGCCGACGTACTTGCCGGCGGCGGTCTGCGCCGCAATGTTGCGACACCAGTCGCTGTCGAGGTCCATGGGTGCCTCGCCGGTTCGCAGGAAGACGGCGTAGTCCTCGTCCTGCTCGTCGGAGGCGTAGCGGCGGCGGGTCTCCAGGTGCCAGGCGGAGTGCTTGAAGTTGTGGAACAGCTGCCCGAACTCTTCCGGGCTGATCAGCTTCGGCACGTGCTCCATCTCCTTCGGGGCGTGATTGACGAGCAACTCGCGCGGCACGACGACCGCCGCGTCATCGGGCCCGAAGTGCTGGAGCCTGGCGAGGTCTGCCGGGTCCGTGAGCGGCCTTCCCTGGACGATGACTTCGCCGCTTTCGAGGTCCTCGTGCAGGGCGGGGCAGCCGCCGTTCTTGCTGTCAGTGCCGATGAAGCGCAGGTGTCGGGTCATGTGCTCGTCCTCCCCTTGGTCGAACTGTCGCCCCCAGCATGGTCACCGGCAGGCCCGCGCGTCAGGACCTTCGCTCACCTTCGGGAGACCAGTCGAGAACATCGAAGCGCAGCCCGAGAACATTCGAGAACACGGCATCGCTGCCGTCAACTGCCCCCGCCTACTTTCCGGGACATGGCGACACACCCCGCCCGGTCCCGGGCATGCACCTACTGCCCCAAGCCTGGGGCCGACACCTGCGTCCGCTCGCACCGAACGGAGAGCGGCGAGACGGTCCACGTCTTCGCTCACAGCGGCTGCGCCTGGAGGCACCAGGACATCCCTCTGTACGTGTTCACCGAGGGTTCCGCCGCGACGGGAGAGCCCAGGTGACGAGGACCCTGCGCCACATGCTGTGGCGCGTCAAGCCCGACCCGGAGCGCCAGGGCCCGATGCGGTACGTCCAGTGCCTCGACTGCGACGACCGGTCCCCTGTCGAGGCGTCACAGTCCGAGTGCGACCTCTGGGCGATGGACCACAGCGGCAGGAAGGACCACCGGAGGTACAGGGAGTTCGCAGCAAGCGACCTCGTCACCGAGCGCGTCCGGGGGCCACGCACGTGACCACACCAGCCTCTACGACCGCGGCCTGTCCGGCCGGGACGCGCCCGGTGCCACGGGTCGTGCTCCGCGCCGACCAACGAATCGCCCGTGGCCCTCTTCAGATGACGCCGGACGGCATCCGGTACGCCGATCCACGCCCCTCCGACTGGGACGCCGAGGGCATCCTCTGGCCGCGCGTCACCGGGCCCGAGACCGGCGCCCCGCTGTATGCCGACATCCACCCCCTGCGGCAGCGCGCCGCGATGGAGGACCCACGACGACTGCTGTGCCAGGTAGGCATGGGGCCGGCCACAATGACCGCGCACGGGGTCCTGTGGATCATCCCGCAGCCGACAGGCACGGAGACCGATCCACAGCTCCCCTCGTGGCCTGAAGGCCCGACGACAGAAGCACCCGTCTGCCTTGCTCACGCGCCCCTCGCTGCGCGGTGGTGCCCGAGGCTACGCGGGCAGCGCTACGCCGCCGGTTTCGTCCGTGAGGCGCCGCTGATCGCCGTCGAGGGCACCTTGCACGTCCCTGGCCGGAGCTGGGTCGGCCGTCGTACGGTTCCGCGCGCGGTCTTCCACTTCGACGAGCCGGCCGCCGGAGCTCGCTCACAGTGGGTGGACTCCCGGCTCCTGCTCGCCGAGCACCTCGTCCGCGAGCTGAGCGGCATCACGCCGGTCGACCTCCAAGACACCACACTGTTCCGCGACGCGGTGCCGTGCGATGCGGGCCGTGGCTCGGCCGCTGTTACCGCACCAGTTCGGCCAGCGGAACACCCACAGCATGGGCGATCTGGATGAGCAGCCCGAGACCGGGGTCCGACTGCCCGTACTCGATGCGGTGGACGGTCTTGTGGTCGACGCCGCAACGGTCCGCGAGAGCGAGCTGGGAGAGGTTCGCGTGCTCGCGGGCGGCCCGGATGCGGGCACCGATCGCCTGGCGGCGCGTGAGGACCCAGGCTGGCTGTTCTGTGGGCATCAGACCAACGTCTGATGATCAACACGGCATCGTCTTTACCCTTCCTGGTAAAAAGTTCGATCATGAACGGCGCAGGGTAGACACCTGGCCACCAACGCGCGGAGCACGATGACCGACACCCGATGCCGCACCTGCGGCGCCACTGCCTCCGCTGACGGCGCCCCGACGACACTCGTCGCACTCGACCTTGACACCGACTGGGGGGTGTACGCCTGCGCCGACCACGCGGCCACCCTCGCCGCCCCGCCGGGCGACCTGGCCGTCGCCCTGGCCCAGCTCATGGACGCGTATCGGCACCTCTACGGCGACTTCCGCTGACACTGCCCCCCCCGGAATGACGAAGCCCCGGCCGGAACCCGGGGCTTCGTCGCGTCCGTCTCAGAGTTTCCTACCCCCTTCCGAGTAAAAACCGCCGAGGTTGGACAGGGGGAAGGAGGCGACCCCGGCGATGACCGCGATGACGCCGGCGGTGTGGCGCTGGCCGGGCATCAGCAGGATGAGCAGGGCCATCGCCATCAGGACGACGCCTCCGGCCATGCCGGCGATCCCGCCGACGCCGACCTGGAGGATCTTGCCGAGCGGGGCCATCGGCAGGAAGAAGATGACGAAGCCGCCGGTCCCGGTCCACAGCGCCGCCCAGAAGGGCCGGTTGCGGCGCCAGCGGCGGAACGCGCTGCGCGCGCGGTGCGGTCGGCCCCGGGCGGGCCCCTCGGTCGGCTCGGGCGGCTCGGGCGGCGGATCGGTGGTCATGGATGCCTCACAGCGATGGGTCGGGGGGGGAGAGCCGGGGCCCCGCGCGGGTACGGGTTGCGCGGGGGCCCGGCCCGTGAGGGCGGTGGAGCGGGTGCGGGTCAGCAGCCCTTGTCGCCGTGGGCGATGCCGATGGCGAGGTCGGGCAGGGTGATCGCGCCGGAGATCGTGGCGCCGTTGGCGTCGGCGTCGAGGTTCTTGATGTCCGTGCGGCCGCCGGTGGCGTCCAGGCCGAACTGGCCCGGGGTGCCGTCGTTGATGCCGGTGCCCTTGATCCCGGAGCCGTCGGCGGCGGCGCCGATGACGTTCGGGGTGGTGTCGCTCGCGTTGAGCGTGGCCGTGGCCGCCTTCAGCGACTGGGCGTCCAGGACGAGCTTGTTGGCCTGGAGTCCGGCACCGGCGACGAGCTGGTCGCTGGTGAGCGGGGTCGCCGCGGCGGGTGAGGAGATGTTGAGCGACCAGGTGCCGAGGCTGCCGATGACCGGGAGGTTGACGGACTGGACGGCGTGGACGCAGATGCCGTCGAGCCCCGCCTTGGCGATGCCGACCTCGGCGGCGCCCTTGGCCCCGCCGGCGTCGATGGTGTGCATGACCGCGCCGATGCCCTGGGGCGCGGCGACGGTCTTCGAGCTGAGGGTGAAGGGGACGCTCGTCAGCGAGAGGTTCGCGGCGAGCGCGCCCTGGACCATCGCCGTGGCCATCGCGGCGACGGCCACGGTCGCGGGCAGGGCCAGGAACGTCGATCTGCGCCAGCGGGTGACGCCTCTGGTCTCGTTCTGCATGTGATCTCCAACCGTCGTCCCGCACCAGGCGCGGTGGGGAGGTGAGCGCAGCCGTGCGTCCCGCGGCCGGATGGTCGGAGACGAATGACACTCTGCGGCTGCCTGTTCGAGAATTGGACACTCTTAGAAGGAGTGTCAACACTTCGGACAATCCTGGGAAGAATTCCGCTGGACTAGGCTTGGCCGATGCCACGGTTCAGGGAGACGGTCCGGACACTGCTGCGCGAGCGGCTGCTGGACGCCGCGTACGAGGCGGTCGCGGACCGCGGCTTCGACAAGCTGCGCATGGCGCACCTGGCCGGCGCGGTCGGCGTCAGCCGTCAGACGCTGTACTCCGAGTTCCCGTCCAAGGAGGCGGTCGGCGAGGCCCTCTTCCGGCGCGAGCTGGAGCGCTGCCTGGTCGGCATCCAGGAGGGTCTGGACGCGCACCGGGACGACCTGCGCGCGGCCGTCGAGGCGGCCGTCGGCTTCACGCTCACGCTGGCCGGCCGCAATCCGCTGATCAAGGCGATGCTGACCAGCACCGGCGAGGACGGGCTCCTCTCCTACCTGACGACGCGCTCGGCGGCGGCGTTCGCCACGGCGACGGCGATGGCCGACGCCTACGTCACCGAGGCATGGCCGACCGTCGACCCGGTGGCACGCGAACTGGCCGTGGACGCGGCGGTCCGGCTGACCGCCAGTCACATCGTCCAGGCCGGCCCCTCCCCGGAGGAGTCGGCCCGCCGCATCGCGGACACCGTGGTCCGGGTCGCCCTGAGCACCGGCCGCGAGAAGATCCCCTAGGTACTGTCCCGTCGATCACGCCGCAAGCCCGGCCTGACCGGCGAGACGCCCCCTCACCCCTACGGGCTCGGCCCCCGGTACTCCTCCAGGACCGGCCGATTGCCGATCTCCCGCGCCGAGCCGACGGGGAAGGCGCGCAGCCCGACCCTGCCCTCGACACGGCCGAGGTCGCCCCAGCCGTAGGCCCGCGAGTCGTCCGACAGGTCGGGGTTGTCACCCAGGTAGAAGAACGCGCCGTCGGGCACGGTCCGCAGCCCGGGCCGCGTCGACCGGGTGCCGTCCGGCGCGCAGCAGGCGCCGGTCCGGCGGGCCTGCGCGGTCCACTGCGGCGCCACCACCCGGTACACCGGACCCCGTCCGCCCTCCTGGAGGAGGACCTGGAAGGGCTCCTCGGGCGTGGAGACGACGGCGACACGGTCGCCGGGCAGGCCGATCACCCGTTTGACCAGCAGGGCGTCCTTCCCGGTGGCCCGCAGCAGCACCACGTCGAACCGGTGGGCCTCGCCCGCCGATCCGGGAGCGACGAGGATCCGGTCACCCTGGTGGAGCGTGGGGGACATGCTGGTGCCCTCGACCCGGACGCCGAGGGCCGTCACGGCCACGCCGGCGACAAGGCAGAGCAGGACCGCGGTCCCGAGGACGGCGCCGGCCGCCCGGCGCGGGTTCACCGGAGGCGGAGGGGATCCGGGGCCCGCACGGCGCCGGACCGGTCGATTTCGGTCATGGCGGGACGGTAGGCCCGGTAGCGGGCGGCGGCTGTGACCGTACCGCTCAGGGTTGTTGACCCCGCGACCGGGCCGCGTCGGCCTGCGGGCCGTGGGCATCGCCGGCCTGTCGACCGTACGTACCGTCGACCTGCCGGCCGTGACCGTCGACGTCCGCCGCCGCCCGGGGCCGGACCCGGTACGCACGGGGCGTCTCGCCCGTCCAGCGCCGGAACGCCCGGTGGAACGCGCTGGGTTCGGAGAACCCGAGCTGCCGCGAGAGCCGCTCGATGGAGACCCGGCCGCCGGCCAGTTCGGCGATGGCGTGGTCCCGCCGCACCTGGTCGCGGAGCCGCTGGTACGTCGTCCCCTCGGCGGCCAGCTGACGGCGCAGGGTCTGCGGGCTGACGGCCAGCCGTTCGGCGAGCTGTTCGGGCGTCGGCACCGGCCCGGCGGGCAGGGCCCGTCCGATCAGATGCCGCACCCTGCCCGTCGCCGTACTGCCGTGGTCGGCGCGGACGAGCACGTCGACCGGGGCGCGGCGCAGGAACGTCTCGAGCGCCGCGGCGTCGCGCAGGACGGGTTCGTCGAGGTCCGCCCGGTCGAAGACGACGGCGGTGCGGCCGGCGCCGAAGACGCACGGCGCGCCGAACAGGAGGGCGTACTCGCGGGCATGGCGGGGCGCGGGGTGGACGAACTCGACCCGCCGCAGACCGATCCGCCGCCGGATGAGCCAGCCTGCGAACCGGTCCGCGACGAGCACGGTGGACTCCGCGCCGAAGTGGAGCGGGTCGTCGTACGCGGAGACGTCGAACTCCATGCGGGCCTCGTCGGGTTCGCCGACGCCGCCCGCTCCGGGCTCCGTCAGCCGGAAGCGCGGCCCGGCGGGGAAGAGGGAGTAGAACGTCTGGCAGCGCCGCAGCGCCTCGCGCAGGTCCCGGCTGCCGTGCACCGCGACGTGGGCCATCATCGCGAACGTGCCGACCTTGCTGGGCGCCCCGCCGAAGCCGATCAACTCGTCGTCCAGGGTGGCCCACAGCATCCTGAGGAGCCGGCCGAACTGTTCGGCCGACACGCGCGCGCGGGGTTCGTCGACGAGCGCGGGCGGGAGTCCGGCCCGTGCGAGCAGGGACCGCACGGCCACCCCGCGCCGCTCCGCGCCCAGGAGCACGGCCCGTACGTGATGGGCGCTGACCGAGTGCGTCGGCATGCGCGGGCCCCCGTTCCGGCGATGTCGGGCAGCCCCGGACCCACCGGAGCTGGACACTTTCATCGAAGGATGTCCAAGTTCCGACACTCTACTGCGAACTGTAAGGCGGCCGAAGACGCCATCCTGTGAACGGGACACAGCTCACAGCCGTACCGTCGGGTGCCGACAGCAATGCACCGAGGGAAGAGGGGCAGTACATGAGCGGAGTGGCACGCCGGACGGTGGTCGCGGCGGCGGGCAGCGCGGGCCTGGCGGCGGCGCTCGCCGCCTGCGGGGGCGGCGCGGACGACAAGGCGGCGGACGCGGCACCGAAGGACGTCACCCTCGCCCGGACCGGGGACATCCCGGTGGGCGGCGGGAAGATCCTCGCCGACCAGGGGCTGGTGATCACCCAGCCGAAGGCCGGCGAGTTCAAGGCGTTCTCCTCGAAGTGCACGCACGCGGGGTGCGCCGTGAGCAGCATCAAGGACGGCGCCATCGTCTGCCCGTGCCACCAGAGCCACTTCGACGTGTCGGACGGCAGCGTGAAGTCGGGTCCCGCGACCGCTCCCCTGCCGCCGACGCCGATCCAGGTGGTGGGCGACGAGATCAGCTTCGGCTGACGGCACCTCCGGGCCGCCCGGCGCTCCCGGGGGCCTTCCAGCACTCCAGTACCTCGTCGGTCGTGGTGATCGTGGCGACCAGCGCGAGGGTGTGACGGATCATCGCGGGGGTGTAGTCGGCCGGCACCCCCGCGATGGCGTCCCCGGGCACGACCACCGTGTAGCCCTTGTTCACCGCGTCGAAGACCGCGTTGGGCACGGCCACGTTGGCGGAGACACCGGTCACGATCAGCGTCCGGCAGCCGAGGTTGCGCAGCAGCGCGTCGACGTCCGTACCGCCGAGCGGCGAGAGCCCGTGCAGGCGCCGGACCACCAGGTCCTCCTCGGCGACCTCGATCGGCTCGGCGATCCGTACCGCCGTACTGCCGCTGTGCTGCTGCACGGGCAGCCGGCCGGCGGCCCGGAACAACCGGGCGTTGGTGTTGGCCCCCCGCCCGTCCGGGCGCCGCTCCGCGACGGCGTGCATCACCTGGACATCGGCCCGGTGCGCGGCGGCCACCAGCCGGGCGACGTTCCGCAGGGCACCCGACCCACGGGCCGCGGCGGCCAGTTCGGGCAGTGCGCTCTCCGGACCGACCACTCCCTGCTGGCACTCGACGGTGAGCAGCACGACGCCGCCGTCCGGACGGATCCGCTCCCCGAGCCGTTCTGTCGAACTCTGACCCATGGTCTCCCCTTGCACGCGCACGGATGGCCCTCCATGCTTTCTGACGTCTCATCAGAAATCCAGAAGGGTGCGGACGATGACCGTCGCACAGCGCCGTGGACGCCGGATCATGATGACCCCGGCCGAGCTCGACTCCTTCCTCGCCGAACAGCGCACCTGCCGCGTCGCCACCGTCTCCGCCGACGGCCGCCCGCACGTCAGCGCGCTCTGGTTCGCCTGGGACGGCTCCTCACTCTGGCTGTACTCCGTGACCCGCAGCCGCCGCTGGGCGGAACTGCGCGCCGACCCCAGGATCGCCGTCGTGATCGACGACGGCGAGGAATACGGCGACCTCCGCGGCGTCGAACTGTCCGGTACGGCCGTCTTCGTCGGCGAAGCGCCCCGCACCGGCGAACTCTGCCCCGAACTCGACGCCCCCGAGCGCCTCTTCGCCGCCAAGAACTTCAACCTCCCCGACATGCCCCACGACGGCCGCCACGCCTGGCTCCGCCTGACGCCGGACGCCATCGCCTCGTGGGACTTCCGCAAGCTGTAGGGCGCGCGACGGCCGGGCCCAGGCGTCCCCCGTCAGCGCACTCACCGTGACGACCGAGCCGTCGAGCTCCCGAAGCCGGCACGGTGAGGGGCCCACCACTCACCGGGGCCCGCCCCGCCGAAGACCCTCAGCTCCCCAGCGGCTCGGCCGCCGCCCGCAGGGCTCCCACCACCGCCCGGACGGAGGGGCGGCGGCCCGCGTCGGCACGCCAGGTGGCGTAGATGTGGCGGCGCACCGGCTGCCGGACGGGAACGAAGACGACTCCGTCCGGCACCGGACGTCCGAGCCGGGGCGTGACACAGACGCCGAGCCCCGCGGCGACGAGCGCCAGCTGGGTGTGGTGCTCCCCCGCCAGGTGCCCGATGCGCGGCTCGATGCCCTGCGAGCGCAGCGTGAACATCAGCCAGTCGTGGCAGAACTCGCCCTCGGGCCAGGACACCCACTCCTCGTCGGCGAAGTCGACCAGGTCCACGGCGTCCCGCCCGGCCAGCGGGTGCCCGGCGGGCAGGGCCACGTCGGCGGTGTCGTCGAGGAGATGGGCGCGCTGGAGACCGCCCGGAACAGGCGCCCGCTTGTTGCTCCAGTCCAGGACCAGCGCCAGGTCGGCGTCTCCGCGCAGCACCGCGCGCACCCCCTGCTCGGGCTCCAGTTCCGTCGTACGGACGCGGAGCTCGGGATGGCCCTCGCGCAGGGCGGCCAGCGCGGCGGGGAAGAGCCCGCGCGCGGCCGTCGGGAACGCCGCGACCCGCACCTCGCCCACGACCTGGCCGCGCTGGGCCTCGATGTCGGCCTGGGCCAACTGCACCTGGGAGAGGATCCGGGCGGCGTGCTCGGCGAGCAGCAGCCCGGCGTCGGTGAGGCGCACGCCCCGGCCGTTCTTCGCCAGCAGCTGCTGACCGACCTCGCGCTCCAGCTTGGACAGCTGCTGGGACACGGCCGAGGTCGTGACGTGCAGCCCGTCGGCCGCGCCACTGACCGAACCGTGCCGGGCGACGGCGTCGAGGGTGCGCAGGCGCTCCAGGTTCAACATGTAAGGAATGCTAAGGGAAGGGGTCGAGAAAATCTCGCTTGTCCTAAGAGATGAGCCCCGTCACCCTGAGTGCATGAGCCCCGCAGCCCCGCCCTCCCCGCCGTCCGCCCCGCCCGTCACCTCACGTCTGCTCGACTGGCGCGTCCGCTTCGGCGCACTGGCACTGATCTGGGGCTTCAGCTTCCTCTTCATCAAGGTCGGCACGGAGGGCTTCGCGCCCTTCCAGGTCACCTTCGGACGGCTCCTGTTCGGTACGGTCGTGCTCGCTGTCGCCCTCGTCGTGAAGCGCGACCGCCTCCCGCGCGGCGCCCGCGTCTGGGGCCACCTCACCGTCGCGGCCTTCCTCCTCAACGCACTGCCGTTCTCCCTCTTCGCGTACGCGGAACTGACGATCCCCTCGACCCTGGCGGGCATCTGCAACGCGACGACCCCGCTCTGGGGCATGCTGCTCTCGCTCGTCGCCCTCTCCGAGGACCGCCCGACCCGCGTCCGCGCCGCCGGCCTGGGCATCGGCTTCATGGGCGTACTCACCGTCCTGGGCGCCTGGCAGGGCTTCTCCGGCCTCGACGTCACCGGCACCGTGCTCGCCCTCCTCGCCTCCTTCAGCTACGCGGTCGGCTGGATCTACGTCCGCCGCACACTCGCCGACACCGGCGTCTCCCACCTCTCCCTGGCCGGCTCCCAGGTGGGCCTCGCCACGCTCCAACTCGCCGTGGTCACCCCCCTGTTCACCTCGGTCCCGACGTCGGTCGAGATCCTCCCGCTCCTCGCCGTCATCGCACTCGGCGCGCTCGGCACGGGGTACGCGATGCTGCTCCAGTACGGCGTCGTCGCCGAGGTCGGCCCCACCACCGCCTCCATGGTCACGTACTTCATCCCCGTCATCGCCACCACCGCGGGCGTCGCCCTCCTCGACGAACACCTCACCTGGAACACCCCCGTCGGCGCCCTCGTCGTCCTCGCCGGCGCCGCCCTCACCCAAACCCGCACCTCCCACCGCACCCCCACCCCCACCACCCCCATCACCTCCCACCCCACCCCCGCAGCAACCCACCCCACCGCAAACACCGCTCCGGACCCCACCCCCGCCCCAACCACCAGCACCCCCACGCCAGGGGCCACCACCCCCCACCCCCTCGCAACCAACCGCCCCACCTGAGCGAGCCCCCCGCCCGCGCCGCCCAGGCCGCAGCCCCGCCGCGCCCGGCCGAGCCGCCGAGCCGCCGAGCCGCCGAGCCGCCGAGCCGCCGAGCCGCCGAGCCGCCGAGCCGCCGCAGAGTCCACCCCACGAACCCGTCGCGCCCACGCCGTCGCCTGCGCAGCGCCCACACCCCACCGACCCCCTCACACCCACCCGCCCCGCCGAGCCGGCGCCCCGACCCCGCTGCGCCCCCTGCCCAGCCCACCTCGTTGTGCCCTCTGCCCGCCGGGCCCGTGCAGCCCACCTCGTTGCCCCCTGCCCGGCCGGCGCAGCCCACTCCGTTAAAGCCCCCGCTCGCCGGGCCACTCCGCCCTGCCGGACCGGGCCGGTGTGGCCGCCACCCGGCCCACCCCCGTTGTGGGCAATCGTTCCGCTGGGGCGGAACGGGTGGGCACAACGGAACGGCGCCCCTTGCCGGGCCTAGGCTTCCGCGCCCGAACCCGCACCGACAGCACGGCACCGTACGGGTGCGAGCCCAGGAACAAGGGGCGGAGGCGCTGCCAAGGGCGCCGTCCCGTGGGCGCGGGCTCCGCACGCGGGGGTTCCGCACGCGGGGGCCCTGCAAGCACGGACCCAGCAAGCGCGGACCCACGCAAAGGCACCGAAAGCGGACGCCCCGCCGACAAGCCCTCCGCACCCGCACCCCGCACCGCTCACCCAAAGCTCCGCGCCGGCACCGCCCGAGCCGCTCGGGCAACGGCTTCGGCCAGGGGTTCGATGTCGGGGGTGGCGAGGCCGGAGACGGTGAGCCGGACGGCCGGCCCCGCGTGCATGCGGAAGCGCGCGCCGGGCGCGACGGCCCATCCGTCGGCGATGAGCCGGGCCACGGCGCTGGTTTCGTCGGCGACCGGCACCCAGATGTTCATGCCGCTGCGCCCGTGGGCGGGGACGCCGCGGCGGGCGAGGGCGCGGACGAGGCCGTCTCGGCGGTTCCCGTAGGAGCGGGCGACGGTGGCGGGGTCGACGGCTTGGGTGGCCCAGAGGTGGGCGACGGTCCGTTGGAGGAGGTGGCTGACCCAGCCGGGTCCGAGTTGTTGCCGCCCGAGGACGCGGTCGACGGTCTCGGCGTCGCCGGTGAAGGCGGCGATGCGCAGGTCGGGGCCGTATGCCTTGGCGACGGAGCGGACGAGTACCCAGTGGTCGGTGACGCCGGCGAGGGGGTGGAGGGGTTGGGCGACGATGCCGTGCCCGTGGTCGTCTTCGACGAGGAGGACGTCGGGGTGGCGGGCGAGGACGCGGCGGAGGTCCCGTGCCCGGTCCGCGGTGACGCATGCCCCGGTCGGGTTCTGTGCCCGGTCGGTGACGATGACGGCGCGGGCCCCGTCGTGGCGGACGGCGCGCTCGACTTCTTCGGGGAGCGGGCCCTCGTCGTCGACGGCGATCGGGACGGGGCGCAGGCCGAGGGCGGGCACGAGGTCGAGGAGGCTGCCCCAGCCCGGGTCTTCGACGGCGACGGCGTCGCCGGGTCGGAGACGGGCGGCGAGGACTCGTTCGACGGCGTCGAGGGAGCCGGAGGCGACGCCGACGGGGCCGTCGGGCACGCCGTCGGCGTCGAAGGCGGCGCGCGCCAGTTGTGCGAACTCCTCGTCGACCGGGGCTTCTCCGTACAGTCCCGGCTGTTCGGCGTACCGGCGTGCGACCTCGGCGAGGGCTTCGCCGAGCGGCGGCAGCAGGGCGGGGTCGGGGCTTCCGTTGCTGACGTCCCGCACGCCGATGGGGGCTTCGACCCGGATCGAGCCGCGCGCGGTCGTGGCGGGTCGCGGCCGCACGCGGCTGCCGCGCCGCCCGTCCGTCTCGATGACCCCGCGTTCGCGGAGGGTGCGGTAGGCGGCGGCGACGGTGTTCGGGTTGACCCCGAGGGTCAGCGCCAGTTCTCGCATGGGTGGGAGGAGTTGGCCGGGCTCCAGGGCGCCGGTGCCGACTCCGCGCTCGACGCTGGCGGCGATGTCCGATGCGCGACGACCTTCGATCCGATACTCTCCTAGCACAAAAGAGATTATGCACTAGTGCAATGGAGTACGCAATGACCGCCGCCGCCGAGACCTACGCGCCCACCGACCGGACCGTGCCCACCCGCTCCCGGGAGCGGGCCTCGTACGACAAGGCCCTGGTCCACTCGATACTCGACGAGGCGTACGTCTGCCACCTCGGCTTCGTCCGCGACGGAGCACCGGTCGTCCTCCCCACGCTCTACGGCCGGGTCGGCGACCGGCTCTACGTCCACGGCTCGACCGGCTCGCGCCCGCTGCGCGCCACGGGCGACGGCGTGACCGCCCCGGGGCTGCCCGTCTGCCTCACCGTGACTCATGTCGACGGCCTCGTCCTGGCCCGTTCCGCGTTCCACCACTCGCTCAACTACCGATCGGTCGTCGTCCACGGCACCGCTCACCAGGTGACCGACCCGGAGGAGCTGCGCACCGCCCTCGACGCCCTCGTCGACCACGTCGTCCCGGGCCGCTCCGCCGACTCGCGCCCCGCGAACGCCAAGGAGCTCGCCGCCACCGCCGTGATCCGGATCGACCTGGACGAGGTCTCGGCGAAGGTCCGCACCGGCGGCCCGAACGACGACGCCGAGGACCTCGGCCTCCCCTACTGGTCGGGCGTGGTCCCCGTCCGCGTCGGCTACGGCGCACCGGTCCCGTCCGACGACCTGGACCCGGCCGTCGCCCTGCCCGACTACCTCGCCGCGCTCTGAGGACGGACGGACCGACGATGCTGATCCATCCCTGGGACGCCGCTCACGACGACGGCGAGTGGCGCGAGTGGCTCTCCCGCCACGACTTCGGCCAGCTGGCCGTCAACGGACTGCCCGGCGAGCCGCCGTGGGTCCAGCCGATGCACTTCCGGTACGACGCCGAGCCCGGCCCGTACGGCCGGGCGCTGGCCCACCTCGCCCGCCCCAACCCGCTGTGGCGCGCCCTGGAGGCCGACCCGGTGGTGCTGCTGAGCGTGGTCGACGACTACGTCTTCGTGCCGGGCCCGTGGACGGCCCCCGCGGGCACCCCGGCCGAGCACGGCACCCCCACCTCGTACTACGCGGCGGTCCAACTGCGCTGCACGGCCCGCGTGGTCGACGACCCGGCGGAGAAGGCCGAGCTCCTCAACCTCCAGGTCGCCCATTTCCAGCCGGACGGCGGCACCGCGCCCGCCACCCCCGGCGAGGCGCCGTTCGGCCGCATGCTCCCGGGCATCCGGGTGCTGAGCCTGGAGGTGACCGAGGTCCGGGCCAAGTTCAAGTACGCGGGCAACAAGCCGCAGGACGTCCAGGACCGCGTGTCGGGCCGTCTCGCCGAGCGCGCCGGCCCGGGCGACCCGGCCGCCCGCGCCCACCAGCTCCGCCGCCGCACCACCGGCTGACGCCGCCGGGGGGCCCGCCGCACCTCGGCCGGCCCCCGGCGGCGGCGACCGGGGCCGGGCACGTACACGACAGGAACGGGGGGCGGGCCCCGAAAAGGCCGCGCCCCTTGCCGTATCCGTACGACCGCCATATCCGTACGGGCACGACCGCCGTACCCGTACTAGACGGCCACGGGCTCCTCCCTCCGACGCTCCTCCACCGCCGTCCTGGCCTCCGCGAACGCGAGGCCGGTGACGGCGGCGAGCAGCAGCAGGGTCCCGAGGACGATCGCGGCGGTGAGCTGCTCGCCGAGCAGCGAGACCGCGATCAGGGCCGCGCTCACCGGCTCCAGGAGCATGATCACGGACACGGTGGCGGCCCGGACGACGGCCGCCCCGGCGAAGTAGAGCGCGTACGCCAGCGCGGTGGGCACCGCGGCCACGTAGACCAGCAGGAGCACCACGCTCACGGGTGCGGCGGTGTGCGGTACGAGCCCCTCGGCGAGCGCGGCCGGCAGCAGTCCGACGGCTCCGATGGCGAAGGCCCAGGTGGTCGTCGCCAGGGCGTCCGTACCGCCGCCGTCGCGGCCGAACCGGCGGGTGAGCAGCGTGATCGCCGCGTATCCGGCCGCCGAGACGACCGCGAGGACCACGCCCAGCGGCCGGACCTCCGCCGCCCCGCCGCCCAGGACCAGCACGGCGAGCCCGGCCAGCGCCCCGGTGACGGCGGCGATCCCGCCCCGGCCGAGGCGCTCCCCCATGGTGAGACGGGCGCCGACCGCGATGAGGACGGGGCCGGCGCCGAGGGTGACGACGGTGCCGACCGCGAGTCCCGTGGCCTGGACGGCAGCGAAGTAGGCGCTCTGGAAGATCGTGAGCCCGATCCCCGTGGCGAGGATGCGCACTGTCTTGCGGCGGCGCGGTTCCGACGCCGTACGAGCGGCGGCGCGCCGCGGCCGCAGCGCCAGTGCGCCGAGCAGCAGGACGAGGCCGCCGACGCAGCGCCAGAACGAGAGGGCCAGTGGGCCCATGTCACTGGTCCGGAAGATCAGTGAGGCGGCGGCACCGGCCGTGCCCCAGGCGATCCCGGCGACGATGAGGTAGAGCAGGCTCCGCCCGACGGACAGGGCGGATCCCGAGGAGTTCGACACGTGACTTCTCCGTGGAAGACAGGAGGGAAAGGTGGTCGCTGGGCTCCGCGCGCGGGCAGCGACGAACCGCTCGGGGGCGAGAGGCCGCCCGGCCGAGCCCGGTCTTCGTCGAGGAGAAGGTCTCCGCGCGCGTCAGGCGGCGGGAGGCGGAAGCACGGTCGAATGCATGATCGGCACCCTACGGGGCGGTCCGGCCGGCGGACAACTCGCTGTCCCGCCCGGCCACGACCTCACCGGCCGCGGCACCGGCGCCCGTCTCGGAACCGGCCTCCGTCGAACCGGCGGGCGGCACCGAACCGGCTGCCTCCGCGGAAGCCACCGGCACCGCACCGGCCGCCGCCGGGCCGGAGCCCGCCACCGGACCGGCCGCGGGCGCCTTCGGCGTGGACGACTGCGCGATGAAGGCGCCGACGAGCACCACGGCACCGCCGATGATCTGCGGCGCGTCGAGGTGTTCGCCGAGCAGGACCCAGGCCAGGACGGTCGCGATGACCGCTTCCAGACAGGCCACGACGCCCGCCACCTGCGGGGAGAGCTTGCGCACCGAGATCACGCCGGTGACGTACGCGAGGACGGTGGCGATCAGCACGATCCAGCCGAGCAGCAGCCACGCGGGCACGCTGCTGCCGTCCATGTCGGCGTGACCGCCGAGGAGCGCCCAGTCCATGTTCCACGGGCGGGCCACGACCGTGAGGACGAGCGCGCCGATGAGCAGTCCGTACGCGATGACACCGAGGGGGTCGGCCTGCTCGGCCTCGTCGGAGCCCTGGTCGGAGAGGACGAAGTAGCCGACCTGGCAGCAGGCGGCCGCGAGCGCCAGGAGCAGACCGAGCAGGTCGAAGCTCAGCCCGGACCAGATCTGGACGACGCACGCGAGGCCGCCGGCGGCGAGGATCACGCCGAGGGCGGCGGCGCGGGTCACGGGCCGGCGCTGGACGAAGCGGACCCAGCCCAGGACGAGAGCGGGCGCGAGGTACTCGATGAGCAGGGCGACGCCGACGGGGATCCGGGAGATCGAGGCGAAGTAGAAGGCTTGGACACCGGCGACGGCGAGCAGGCCGAAGCCGACGAGGAGAGCGGGTTTGCGGCGCAGGAGGTCCCGGTGGCGCCAGGCCACCGGCAGCATGACGAGCGCGGCGCCGGCGACCCGGAGCCACACCACATGGAGCGGGTCGAGTCCCGCCTCGATGAGCGGCTTCGCCGCCACACCTGAACCACCGAATGCGAAGGCCGAGGCCAGGGCTAGTCCCAGGCCGGCGCTTCTCCCCTGAGACGCGTGCATCGGGCCATCATGACAGGACGCCGTCAGGTGTGTAACCCCCGTTACACCTGTTGAGACGTCTCCTCACCGCGGGTGTCGGCGCGGGCGTCGAAACGGATGTCGGCGTCGGCGCGACCGTGGCCGTCGAGCACCCCGGAACCGGCACCACCACCGGCCCCACCGGCCCCGCTGGCCGGCACACCCTTACGCCCGTCGACCCCAGCGGCCCGTACCACCACGGACCCGTCGACCCCAGGGACCTCGACACGAGCGGCCTGCACCTCCGCGGCCTCGTCGATCCCGAGGCCCCACACACCCGCACGTCCGTCGATCCCGGCGGCGTGCGCCTCCGCCCGTCCGTCACTCCCGGCGGCCTGCCCTTCCACGCTCCCGTCGATCCCGGCAGTCGCGCGCCCGTCGATCCCGGCAGTCCGATCATCCGCGCGCCCGTCGATCCCGGCGGCCAGCGCCACCGGGTCGACTCCCGCACGTCGCAGCACCTCGGCGGCCCGGCTCTCCGGGTCGGCGGCGATGACGGCGAGGAGGTCGAGACCGCGCGCCCGTTCGTCGCCGCGCTCCGCGGCCCGCCGGAAGGCGCCCTCCAGGGCGACGGCCGCGGCGGGTGACCAGCCGGAGGCGCGGGCACCCTGGGGTGCGGCCTCGCGCACGGCGGGGAGGAGGCGCCGGGTGCCGGAGTCCTCGACCGAGCGCTGCCAGCGGAGGCCGTAGCCGATGGACCGCTGGACCAGGTAGCCGAGGACGCGGGCGAGCTGCGGACCGCCGTCGAACGCGGCGCCGGCCTCGGGGTCGGACTCGACGAGCGCGTGCAGCAGGTGCGCGGTGTCGATCTGGCGGTCACCGTCCCGGAGGGCTCTTCGGCGCGCGCCCGTCACGACCGTGGCGAGCGAGGGTGTCAGGAAGGACGTGAGCTCGGCGCGCAGGGCGACGGGCTGCCGGAGCGGCATGGGAAGCGGGACGGGACGGTGCACCCTCCCACCTCATCAGGCGGGGGCGGCTCGGGCATCACCGGGGAGAAGCATGTCCGCATCCCACCGGAGTTGGGCACGGGTGCACGGTTCCTCCTCCTTACGGATGAGATTGCGCCCGTCAGTCCCAGGGGCGCGCGCCGCCTTGCTTCGCGCCCCTCTTGCAACCACAGGCCCCGCGCCACACGTCTTCCGGTCGTGTTCTGGATGGTGGCTCTGCTTGCGCTCGACGGGCGGCAGTACGTGTACCGGGTGTACGCACCCAGGGAAGCGCTGCCGGCCGATCTGTTCTGGGCCGCGTTCCACTGCCACGAGGAGGACGGGGCTCCGCGCGCCTCCGACAGCTTCGACGCGTCCGAGATCTGGTGGATCGGCGACGGGGCGGGGCCGGCCGCCGCAGAACTGACGGTTCATCAGTATTGAATGTTCACGGCCACCCCGCTACGTTCCGCGACACCGGAACCCAGTTGGCACGCGTGAAGGGGTGGTCTCATGGCCGAAGTCAGCGCGGAGGCACGGATCGAGGCACCGGCCGGAAAGGTCTGGGCCCAGCTCACGGACTTCCCCTCGTACGGCGAGTGGAACGCCACCCACACCAACTTCCCGAACGGCGGACCGGCGGCCCTGGAGGCGGGCGCGACCTTCACCGAGAACATGAAGCTGATGGGCTTCCCGGCCGAGGTGCTCTGGACGGTCGAGGAACTGGAGTCCGAGCGGGCCTTCGCCATCAAGGGCAAGGGCCCGATGGGGGTCGTCGTCACCACCCGCTACTCACTGGAGGCGGACGGAGACGCGACGACCGTGCGGATCGACGGGGAGTTCACCGGTGCGGCGGTCTCCCTCATGGCGGGCAAGCTCAAGGATTCGGCGACGGCGGCGCTCACCGAGTCCCTGCGCAAGCTCTCGGGGCTCGTCGCCTGATCCGCACGCACGCAAGGGCCCCGCAGCGGTGTGCTGCGGGGCCCTCGCGACGCCGGAGCGCGGCCCGGCGCTCGCGCACTCTCGTACGCGCGCCGGGCCACGCCCGTCAGCGTCCCCGACGGCCGTCAGCCCTCGTCGGCCAGGATCAGATACAGCTTCTTGCGGGCTTCGTTGATGACGCCGACCGCCTTCTGGCGCTGCTCGGGGGTACCGGTCTTCCAGACCTGGCCGAACGCCTCCATCAGACCGAACCCGGCCTGCCGGATCTCGTTCACGGCCTCCCAGTCGACCCCGCGACCGGCCTCCTCCCACGGAGCCTCCGGACCTTCCTCGGCCTCGGCGCGCCCCGTGTCGGTGAGCGTGAACAGCTTCTTGCCGCCCTCGCTCGCGCTGGTGATCAGCCCCTCGTCCTCCAGCATCTGAAGGGTCGGGTAGACCGAACCGGGGCTGGGCTTCCAGGCCCCGTCACTACGCTCGCCGATCTCACGGATCATCTCGTAGCCGTGCATCGGCCGGTCCTTCAGCAGCGCCAGGATCGACGCGCGCACATCACCGCGCCGCGCCCTCCCCCGGCCGCCGCCGCGCCCGCGCCCTCCGAAGCCACCCCCGAAGGGACCACCCCCGAAGCCGGGCCCGAACGGACCGAACGCCGCCCTCCGCCCTTCGAAGTCCCCGCGCGGGCCGGGGCCGCAGCCTCCACGACCGGCTCCGTGTCCGTTTCCGCACTCGTGTCCATGTGAACGCATCGCAACGCTCCTTCCATCGGGATCCATCGTCGAACTGTCGCGATGCTTCAACGATATATCGGAACCGATCGCCGAGCAACAACCGAACGAACGACACCTCGCGACCTGGAGCGCTCGGAGCGCGGAAAGCCGCGAGGCCGGGCAAGCGGATCCGAGCCGGTCGGCCGACCTCCTCGCGAGGGGTCGCAATCGCCGCACGCCACCCCGGCGCCACGTAGCGCCACCTGGCGCCATTCGGTGCCACCAGGCGCCACCCGGCGTCACGGTCGACACAGTGGCACCACACCCGATCGAACCAACCTGCAAGCATTTTCGCAGGCCAGAGCCGTCCGCGCGGGCGATCCGCCAACAAACCGCCGCGCCCGCTTGCGCATGGCGCCACGATGGTGCCATCATGGCGTCATGGACCTCACCCCGTATGTCGACACCCTCCGCCGCGAACTCGCGGTGGCCGCCGAAGCCGGCGGCGAGGAAGCCCGTGAGCTGGCCGACAGGCTGACCGCGCCGCTGGAGTCGGCGGCGCGGCTGACGATGCTCAACGTGCTTTCGGCGGCGACGGACGAGATCACCCGCGAACTGGCCCCCGGCTCCGTCGACGTACGGCTGCGCGGACTGGACCCCGACTTCGTGGTGACGCTGCCGCCGACCGGCGGCGCCCCCGCGGAGCCCGCCGCGCCCGCCGAACCCCTCCCGGCTCCGGCTCTCGCGGAGGGAGACGAGGGCGGCACCGCCCGCGTGAACCTGCGCCTGCCGGCCCACCTCAAGGCCCGCGCCGAGGAGGCGGCGAACCGCGAGGGACTGTCGGTCAACGCCTGGCTGGTGCGCGCCGTCTCGGCCGCGGTCGACGGCGGCGCCAGGCCGCGTACGACGGAGAAGGCCCGGTCCGTCGGACAGAACTTCACGGGCTGGGTGCGCTAGAGCACGCTCCACCCGCCCGCACCACTTCACCCACACCACGTCCCACCAGCGGGGACGCCCTGAAGACCCACGAGGACGGGACAGCCATGCCTTCTTTCGACACTCCCGAACCGATCTCGGCCACGGCGCGCGTGGATGCCGGCTCCATCCAGTTCACCGCCGGCGACCGCCTCGACACCGTCGTCGAGGTCCGGCCCCGCGACCCGAAGAAGGACCAGGACGTCCGCGCGGCGGACCAGACCGAGGTGTCCTGCGCGGGCGGCGTCCTGACCATCAGGACGCCGAAGCAGCGGTACCTCGTCGGGCGTACCGGCACCGTCGACGTGACGGTCGAGCTCCCCACGGGTTCGCACGTCGACCTGACCGGCGCCTGGGCGCAGGTGCTCGGCGAGGGCCGGCTCGGCGAGGTCCGGGTGAAGACGTCGGCCGGTGACGTGCGGCTCGACACCACCGGCCCGCTGCACCTGACCGCCTCGCACGGTTCGATCACCGTGGAACGGGTCGAGGGCAAGGCCGAGATCACCACCAGCTCCGGCAGCCTGCGCGTCGGCTCCGTCGACGGCCCGGCCGTCCTGAAGAACTCGCACGGCACCACGACGATCGGCACCGCCACCGGCGACCTGCGGGTGAGCGGCGCCAACGGCGACATCGACATCGCACGCGCCGGCGGCTCCGTCGTCGCCACCACCGCCCACGGCACCCTGCGCCTCGGTGAGGTCGCCCGCGGCACGGTCCAGCTGGAGACCTCGTACGGCGCCATCGAGATCGGCATCCGGGAGGGCACCGCCGCCTGGCTCGACGTCAGCTCCGGCTCCGGCCAGGTGCGCAACACGCTCTCCGCCTCCGAGAGCCCGGCGGAGACGGAGGACACCGTCGAGGTCCGCGCCCGCACCCGCCACGGCAACATCGACATCCGCCGCGCCCGAGGCTGACGTCCGCGCCCGAGGCCGAACTCCGCCCCGCCGAATCGCCCACCCACCCCGCCCACTTCACCCCTCGAACGGGAGGGCTCCATGCCTTCGTCTGTCATGCCCACGCCCAGGCACAGCGACGGTCCGCAGTCGCCCGCCGCCGTCTCCGCCGTCGGTCTGCGCAAGTCCTACGGCGACAAGACCGTCCTGGACGGCATCGATCTGCGGATCCCGGCCGGATCGGTCTTCGCCCTGCTCGGGCCGAACGGCGCCGGCAAGACCACCGCCGTGAAGATCCTCTCCACCCTGATCACCGCCGACGGCGGCGAGGCCCAGGTCGCCGGTCACGACCTCGCCGCCGAGCCGCAGAAGGTCCGCGCCGCGATCGGCGTCACCGGCCAGTTCTCCGCCGTCGACGGCCTGATCACCGGCGAGGA
>NZ_JBHWAQ010000018.1:0-173578 GCF_042743475.1 Streptomyces sp. NPDC059534 | reverse complement strand
GCGTCTGTTTGTAATCACACCCCCCCCCCCCCCGCCGGCCCCCGCCCGCGGGGGGGGGGGGCCCGCCCCCCGGGGGCCGCCCCGCCCCACGCGCGTGCTGCGGCCGGGTCAGTCGGTGACGACGACGTCCTTGGCCGCCGGGGCCTTCGCGACGACCGGCTTCCCGTACTGCGAGAAGGTGATCGTCCCCGGCTCGTCGCCGCCCGTCGTGACGATCCGCAGGACGTACGGCGTGCCCTCCGTGGCCACGTAGACCGTGCTCGAACCGCCGTCGCCGGCCGGCTCCGTGAGCGCCAGCGCCTTCCGGCCGCCGACGGTGGTCTCCTCGCCCTTCGCGATGCCGCTCGCGTTCCCGTCGAACGAGGCGAGGAGCGACTCCAGGTCGCAGAGCGCCGTGATGTCCTTGGCGTCGGGGTCCGAGAGCGGCTGCTTCGTCCAGCGCCCCCTGAGCTCCTTGAGCGTGGCCTCCTGCACCTCCGGGCTCTCCCCCTTGACCTGCTCGCGCAGGAACGCCTCGTCGAAGCGCAGGTACACGTTCTTGTCGTCGGCCTTGACCAGCTCGGCCGTGCTGGCCGTGCCGAGGGACAGGGTGCCGGCGCAGTTCCCCCGGGTGTCGAGGGAGAGGTAGCCCTTCGTCGGCTCGTCGGCGGACCTCAGGTCGACGGTCAGCGTCAGGGACTTCGCCGTCCTCGTCGCCGTGAAGGCCCTGTCGACGATCTGCGACCCCGTCAGCTCCCCGAAGGGCCCGGCAGGCTTCGCGTCGTCCCGAAACGGGCCGCAGGCCGCGGCGCCGGCCGCGACCGCGGCGCAGAGCAGGGCGGCGACGGCGGTGCGCGGACCGCGGCGGGTCCGGGGACGGGTGTGGCTGCGCATGAGGGGGTCTCCGAGGGGTCGTACGGGCGGAGGGGGCCCCGAAGGGCCCCCGGTCCTGGTCGTGCCCGGTTCTGGTGGTGCCTGTGGTGCCTGTGGTGCCTGTGGTGTCCGGTGATGGACGGTCCGGCGGGGCGGCCGGTCGTCAGCCGATCTTCAGCTCCCACTGCGAGGCGTCGTAGGTGAAGCCGGGGTTGACCTCGACGGTCAGGCCGGTCGCGTCCTTGGGGGCGTCGAAGGCGACGGTGATGGTGGCCTTCTTGCCGGGCATGACGGTGCCTTCGAAGCCCGCGCCGATCTTGTCGTCGAAGATCTGCTCGGCCGCGACGCCGTCCTTGCCGGCCGTGGCGCTCAGGCTGACGAGGGTGGTGTCGAACTTCTTCTTGCCGCCGTTCTCGATGAGGACGGTGACCTGGTACGCCTTGTTGCCCTTGGTGTGGCCGATCGCGTACTCGCCCGGGGTGAACGGCTTGGGGTCCGAGACCGTGACCTTGAGGTCGTCGTCGTAGACCGAGGTGTCGCCGTCCTCCAGGCCCGCGCCCTTGTCCTTCTTCCCGGCGTCGCCCGCGGGGGCCTTGGCCGACGGGACGGTGGACGGGTCCTTCGGGGCCGTGTCCTTGATCGACTTGTCGAGTTCGTCGACCGCGTCGCTGACGGCCGTGACCGTGATGACCACGCCGACGACCGAGAGGACCAGGGCCGCGAGGCCCAGGATCGCGCCGGTGAGGGCCACTCCCTTGTTGTTCGCCTCGTGGCGCTTCACGCGGCCTCTGCCGACCAGGCCCAGGATCAGGGCGATCAGGCCGAGAATGCCGGCCAGCCAGAAGAGGAGCGGGATGAGGCCGGAGAGCGTGCCGATGATGCCGAGGATCAGTGCGGCGGTGCCGAGGCCGTTGCGCATGACCCGCGGGGCGGCGGCGGGCGGTACCTGGGTGTCGTACGACATGGGTGTGTCCTCCCGGACGATGAGACTGCCTGGCGCGATGGGTCAATCACACCAGAGCCTGTGAACCGAGTCAACACGGTTCACGGAAAGCGAGTCGGCTCACGCTGTGAAGTGGTGCGCGGAGCGTTCGTCGGTAGGATTGGGGTCACATGAGGGCGAGCAGGATGAGCAAGCGGGCTAACCAGGGGAGATGGGTCACGTGCCGGAGCGCGCAGCAGACGTAGGCGGCGGGGACACGGGCGGGACGGAAGGGGGCGGTGCCGAGGTGACCGCCGCCGGGATCGCCCGGCTCGCGGGCGTCGGCCGGGCCGCCGTCAGCAACTGGCGCCGCCGCCACCCCGACTTCCCCAAGCCCGTCGGAGGCACGGAGACGAGCCCGTCGTTCGCCCTCTCCGACGTCGAGCAGTGGCTCCGCGACCAGGGCAAACTGGCCGAGGTGCCGCTCCGCGAGCGGGTCTGGCAGCAGATCGCGGGCCATCCGGCGGGCGCCGTCACCGCCCTCGTCCACGCGGGCTGCGCCCTCCTGCTCGTACGGGAGCGGTCCGCGGCCTGGCCCGCGCTGGCCGAGCTTCCCGACGACCGGTTCGTCGAGGTGCTGCCCGTCGCCCTGGAGGAGACGCTCGGCGAGCGCCTCGGCCACGGGCGGCCCGTCCTCACCCCCACGAGCGCCGCGCTCGCCGCCTCCGTTCACCTCCTGCGCGGGGCCGCCGAACTCGCGGCCGAGACCGGGGTCCGCCCGGCGTTCGAGTTCCTGCTCGGCCGTCACCTCGACGCCAACCCGCGGCAGTACACGCTCACCCCGCCCGGCCCCGCCGCCCTCATGGCGGCGCTCGCCACGACCCCGCACACGGCGGCCGGCGGCGGCCCGCTCACCGTCCTCGACCCCGCCTGCGGCACCGGCAGCCTGCTCACCGCCGTCGAACGGCCCGGCGCGTACTGCGGCCAGGACGCCGACCCCGACCTCGCCGCGCTCACCTCCCTGCGCCTGGCCCTCGCCGCCGACGCCGACATCCGCGTCCGGTCCGGCGACAGCCTGCGCGCCGACGCCTTCCCGTCGCTCGCCGCCGACGCCGTCCTCTGCCACCCGCCGTTCAACGAACGCAACTGGGGCCACGACGAGCTGGCCTACGACCCGCGCTGGGAGTACGGCTTCCCGGCCCGCACGGAGTCCGAACTCGCCTGGGTCCAGCACGCCCTGGCCCGGCTCCGCCCCGGCGGCACCGCGGTCCTCCTCATGCCGCCCGCCGCCGCCTCCCGCCGCTCGGGCCGCCGGATCCGCGCCGACCTGCTGCGACGGGGTGCCCTGCGCGCCGTCGTCGCCCTCCCGGCCGGTGCCGCGCCGCCGTACGGCATCCCGCTCCACCTGTGGGTGCTGCGCCGGCCCGTCCCCGGCGAGCGGGTGCCCGCCGAACTCCTCCTCGTCGACACCGCGTCCGAGCACACGGGCCCGGCCCGCGACGCCCGCGACCGGATCGACTGGCCGGCCGTCCACACCGCCGTACTGGAGGCGTGGACGCCCTTCGACCGGGACGGGAGCATCGCCGGGGTCCCCGGGGCGAGCCGCTGCGTCCCCGTCATCGAGCTCCTCGACGACGACGTCGACCTCGCCCCCGCCCGCCACCTCCCGCCCCCGGCCGCCGCCGAGGGCGCGGTCCAGCTGGCCGAGGTGCGCGAGCGGCTGACGCGGACCCTGCGCCGGACCGGGGAGCTGACCCCGCCGCCCGTGACCGACCCGGCCACCGCCGGCGGCGGCCCGGTCGGCCGCCCCACGACCACCGTCGGCGAGCTGGCCCGGGCCGGCGCCCTGACCCTGCGCGCGGGCGGCACGGGCACGGCCCCCGTCGCGTCCCCGGTCGCCGTCCTCACCGAGCACGACGTGCTGGCCGCCCAGCCGCCGTCGGGGACCTTGCCCGACGGTCCGCCCGAGGAGCCGGTCCTGCTCGCCGCCGGGGACGTCGTCGTCCCCGTCCTGGGCGGCGGCGCGGCCGTCCGGGTCGTCGACGCCTCGGCCGAGGGCGCCGCGCTCGGCCGCAACCTCCAGCTGCTGCGCCCCGACCCGGCGGCCCTCGATCCCTGGTTCCTGGCCGGATTCCTCCGGGCCACCGCCAACAACCGGCAGGCCAGCAGTTACGCCTCCACCGCGACCCGGCTCGACGTGCGCCGCCTCCAGCTGCCGCGGCTGCCGCCGGCCGAACAGCGCCGGTTCGGCGCGCGGTTCAGGGCCCTCGACGAGTTCGAGCAGGCGCTCCGGCAGACGTCCCGGCTCGGCGACCAGCTCGTGCAGGGCCTGTACGACGGCCTGGCGGACGGCACGGTCGCGCCCTGACCGCCCCGGGGGCCGCTTCCCGCTCTCTTCGACAACGGTTCCGGGTATCCCGGAACCGTTGTCCGAATCGGTGTATACGCTCGTCTCCGTACCCCGATTCGTCCGAGCAGGAGCAGCCGAGATGTACGGCCCCCCGCAGGCCCCGCAGTCGCCGAAGAGCCCCGCCTCCGGCGGCCTGATCGCCCTGCGCGTGCTCTTCGCCGCGCTCCCGCTGCTCAGTTGCGGCTTCCTGGCCTGGGCCCCGCTGCTGCGACTCGCGGTCGTGACCCGCCGGGCGCTGGACTGGGCGCTGTGCGGCCTGGCGTTCCTGGCCGGCGCGGCCCTCTTCGCGTACGCCGTGGTCACCGGCGAGGAGGAGGGCAGCACCCTGGAGGCGTTCGTCGGGATCGGCACGATCACCGTCCTCGCGGCCGGCTCGGTCACCTACTACCTGGTCGCGGAGATCCGCCACTTCGAGCGCCTCCGCGCGCTCCCGGAGCAGGCGCCCCCGCCGTACCGGCCGATGGGGTACTCCTACGGTGCCGACGGCTCGGCCGTCACGGTGCCGAGTCCCGGCGCGGCCCCCAACCCGTACATCTGCGCGCCGCCCCCGGAGCCCCAGCCCGCGGCCCCCCAGCCCGCCACGCCGCCCGCGCCGCGCATCGCGCAGGTCCGCGCCGAGCTCGACGAGCTGAGCGACCTGCTCCGCAAGGAGACCCCGGAAGGCGACGACCGCAGATGAACGGGCGTGTCATCGGAGGGCGTTACGAGCTCGCCACCGTCATCGGCCAGGGGGGCATGGGGCAGGTCTGGACGGCGTACGACGGCCGGCTCGACCGCCGGGTCGCGGTGAAGCTGCTCCGGCCGGCGACCATGACCGGCCCCGCGACGGCGGCCGAGGAGCTGCGGCGCCGGTTCGTGCGCGAGTGCCGGGTGACCGCGCACGTCGACCATCCCGGTCTGGTGACCGTGCACGACGCCGGCAGCGACGGCGACGACCTCTACCTCGTCATGCAGTACGTGGAGGGCGCGGACCTCGCCGACCACCTCGCCGAGCACGACCCGTACCCCTGGGAGTGGGCCGTCTGCGTCGCCGCGCAGCTGTGCGCGGTGCTCGCCGCGGTGCACGCGGTGCCGATCGTGCACCGCGACCTCAAGCCGCGGAACGTGATGATCCGGCCCGACGGGTCGGTGACCGTCCTCGACCTGGGCGTCGCCTCCGTCCTCGACACGGACACGACCCGCCTCACGCAGACCGGTTCGCCGATCGGCAGCCCGGCGTACATGGCGCCGGAGCAGGCCATGGGCGGCGCCGTCGGCCCGTCCACCGACCTGTACGCGCTGGGCATCCTGCTCCACGAGCTCCTCAGCGGCGACGTCCCGTTCGCCGGCTCCACCGCCCTCGGCGTCCTGCACCGGCACCTCTACGAGCCTCCCGTGCCGATCCGCCGGATCCGGCCCGAGGTCCCCGAGGCGCTCGAAGCCCTGGTCCTGCGGCTGCTCGCCAAGGACCCGCGGGCCCGGCCGTCCGGCGCGCACGAGGTGTACGAGCACCTGCTGCCGCTGCTTCCCGCGCGCGGCGCCCCGACGGGCCCGATGGACCCGACCCGCCCGTTCCTGCGGCCGCACGCGCCCTGGCCGGCGCGCCCCGCCGCCGTGCCCCCGCCGCTGCCGGCGCAGGCGCCCCCGCCGCCCGCCCGGCCCGCGGACCCCCGTACCGACCCTCGTACCGATCCCCGGGTCACGCCCTCCGCCGTCGGGCGCACCGACCTGGCCGCCGCGGTGGACGAGGTCAAGCGGCTGCTCGGCGAGGGCTCGCTGACGCAGGCCGTGGACCTCCTCGGCGGAATCCTGCCGCGGGCGGCGGCGGAGCACGGGGAGCGGTCGCCGATCGTCCACATCCTGCGCAAGCAGTACGCGTCGACGCTGATGGACGACGGCCGGTACCGCCGCGCGCTGCCGGAGTTGCGCCGGCTCGCGGAGGACCGTGACGCGGAGGCCGGCCCCGCGGACCCGGGGACGCTCCAGTTCCGGTACGACGCGGCGCTCTGTCTGGAGCAGCTGGGGGAGACGGCCGCCGCGCTGGCGGAGTTCCGGGCGGTCCTGCCGTCCTACGAGCGGGATCTCGTCCGCGCCTTCGACATCCGGCAGCGGATCGGGCTGCTGCTCGTGGCGGCGGGCGAGCACGCGGCGGGGCAGGACCAGCTCCAGCGGCTGCTGTTCGACGCGGAGCGCGCGTACGGCCCGTATCACCCGCTTCCGGTGGACTTGCGGCGGGTGCTGGACCACCAGCGGCAGCTGGGGCCCCGCTCCTGAGGGTTCCTGACGAGGCGCCAGGGTCACGACTCCACAACTGATCGGGAAGTGGATCTTCGTGATCCTTTTTGTCTATTTTGGCGCATGTAACGTTCGCGTCTGATCATGTCCGCGTCCCCAAGGAATCCCTCATGACGACGCCGTCCGCGCCCCTCACCCCCGAGCAGCAGCCCGCCGCCCCCGCCAAGAAGGGCAGCGCTGCCCTCAAGAAGGTCGGCGGCGTGGTCCTGGCGATCGTCATCGCCGTCGCCGTCAAGTTCGGCCTGCCCATCCTCACGGGCGACGCCCCGGTGCACGCCAAGGCCGGCGAGTGCGTCACCGTGACCGGTTCCGACAACGACCCGAAGGTCGACACCGCGGACTGCTCCTCCGGCAAGGCCGACCTCTTCAAGGTCGTCAAGGTCTACGACGACACCTTCGACCTCGACAAGTGCGGCCAGGAGCTCTCCGCCCTCGCCCAGCAGCTGGACTCGGACAAGTTCGTCCTCTGCCTCGAAGAGGTCGTCAAGAAGTAACCCCCACACACCCGAGAGGGCCGGAACCCACGGGTTCCGGCCCTCTCGTGCTGCCCGGCCCCTCGTGCCGCCCGGCCCCGAACGGCCGCATCGTCCCGGCCGCTCCGGAGTGAACGGGAATGAAACGATGCCGTGTTGCCGTTCGAGCCGATGCATTCTGGCCACTGTCAGTGGAGGTGGCGATCCGGGGGAGCAGGCGCGATGTGGTCGGTGGTGTCGTCGGGGGACCTCCCCGAGGCGGAACGGTTCGAGTGGTTCGCGGACATGATCTCGCGGGCGGTCATGCCCACCGCCCTCAGCAGCGAGCGGACCGCCGACTTCACGGCGGAGGCGGCCGTGCTCGACCTGGGGGAGCCCCAGGTGTCCCGGGTCGCCTACTCGCCGCTGCGCTCACGCCGCACCCCCGCGCTGATCCGGCGCGGTGACCCCGAGCAGTACCAGCTGGCCCTGGTGAGCAGCGGGGCCATGACCCTGGTCCAGAACGGCAACAGCTGCGCGGCGGAGGCCGGGGACCTCGTCTTCTGGGACACCTCGCGGCCCTCCGACGCGCGGTCGGTCTCCGAGGGCGAGCCCGGGCAGCTGGTGATCCTGCAACTCCCGCGCGACATCCTGCCGCTGCGCTCGAACCGGCTGGACGGCCTGCTCGCCCACCGGATGCCCGGCGGGACCGGCGTCGGGGCGCTCCTCGCCGACTTCCTGCGCTCCCTCGTCACCCACGGCGGCGCGTGCGGGCCCGAGGAGCTGCGCCGGGTCGGCTCCACGGCGGTCGACCTCGCGGCCGCCTGCCTGGCACAGCACATGGACGCCGGGCAGCAGCTGCCCGCCGAGATACGGGCGCGGACGCTGATCCGCCGGATCCACGCGTTCATCGAGTACAACCTCGGCGACCCCGAACTGACACCCGTCGCCGTCGCCGCCCACCACAACCTGTCGGTGCGCACCCTCCACCAGCTCTTCAAGGGCGAGGGGGAGACCGTCCAGGCCCGCGTCCGGCGGCGGCGCCTCGAACGGTGCCGGGACGAGCTGGCACGGCCCGAGTTCCTCACGTATCCCGTGCAGGCGATCGCCGCGCGGTGGGGGTTCAGCGGGCCGGCCGTGTTCAGCCGCTCCTTCCGGGAGGCGTACGGGGTCAGCCCCACGGAGTTCCGCGCGCGTGCGCTGAGCGTCAACGAAGGCCGCGCCGAGCGCACACCGCGCCGACCTCGGTCTTCTTAGGCTCGGAGCCGTTCGAACGAGTGCGGTGAAGACGGGGAGCCTTTCATGGGGAAGCGGAAGAGGACCGGCGGCCAGGGGGTCTGGGACGTGGCCGGGACGGCCGGCGGGCGCGTCCGTGCGACCATGCCCCGGTGCGTGAACTGAGTGAGCTGATCGAGGTCGAGAACCCGGCGTGGCCGGTCCTCGGCGAGGAACTGCGGGCGGCGGCCGTGCCCGTCGAGCTGCCGGACGCCGACGCCGGGCGCGGCGCGGCCGCGCTGCTGCAGACGCAGGTGACCGCCCGGTCGTTCCTCGGGGCGTTCCTGCTGCACAGCGGAGGGGCGTTCGTCGACGACGGCTGGCTGCGGGTGTACGGCAGCCCGGCCGCCGGCGACCCCCGTCGGCTGCCGGGCCTCGCACAGGTCAACGGCTATCCGGCCGAGGTCGACCCCCACTGGCGGCCCGAGGGCGGGCTCGTCGTGGCGCACGACGTCCTCGGCGGCGTGTTCATGATCCAGGGCGGGACCACCGAGGAGGTCGGGCTGCCCGGACAGCCCGGCGAGATGGTCTACTTCGCCCCCGACTCCCTGCGATGGGACGCCCTCGGCGCCGGATACGCCGCCTGGCTGTCGTGGACGCTGTCCGGCGGCACCGAGGAGTTCTACGAGGGCCTGCGCTGGCCCGGCTGGCGCGACGAGGTCCGTGACCTCGACGGGGACCGGGGCCTCACCCTCTATCCGCCGCTGTGGTCCGCCGAGGCCCACCAGGACCTCGCGGGGACGAGCCGGCGCGTGGTGGCGATGGCCGAACTCCTGGGCCTGGAGCGGGAGACGTGCCGCGAGTTCGACGGCGCCGACCCCGGCTTCCTGGGGACGGTGTAGCGCGTCCGGCCGCCGCGACGGAGCCCGACCGCCGAAGGGGGCGCGCCGAATGGGGGTGCGCGGGCCGGGGCGGCTGTGCAGACTCGGGCGGTGATCACTCACCACTGGCCGCTCAAGGCCCTGCGCGTACGGACTCCCCGGCTGGAGTTGAGGCTTCCCTCCGAGGAGGAGCTCGGAGAGGTGGCGGAGGTGGCCGCCCGGGGGGTGAGCGACGGGGGCGCCCGCACCTTCCTCACCGGATGGACGGAGCTGCCGCCCGAGGGGCGGGCCCGGTACGTCCTCCAGGGGTACTGGGGGCGGCTGGGGCGCTGGACGCCGGAGGACTGGGCGCTCGACCTGGTCGCGTTCCACGAGGGGCGGGCCGTCGGCGTCCAGAGCATGAGGGCCGCCGAGTTCGGGCTGCGGCGCGAGATCGTGTCGGGCTCCTGGCTCGGTGCCGCGCACCAGGGCAAGGGGCTCGGGACCGAGATGCGGCTCGGCATGCTCCATCTGGCCTTCGAGGAACTGGGGACGGTCTCGGCCACCTCGGCCTCCTTCTCCGAGAACCTCTCCGCCGTCACCGTCTCCCGCAAGCTCGGCTACCGCCCCGACGGCATCACCCGTGACGTCCTGAACGGCGAGGTCGTCGAGTCCACGCGCTTCCGCCTCTCGCGGGAGGACTGGCACCGGCGCCGGCGTTCCGACGTGACCGTGACCGGCCTCCGCGGCTGCGAGGAACTCTTCGGCATCCAGGCCACCTGACCCGCCGGGCCGGCGGAGCTGCCGGGCCGCCTTGCCGCCAGGCCACCTGACCGCCGGGCCGGGCGAGACCCCGGGGCGCCGTGGCAAGGCGTCAGGACCCGCCGCCGGTGGGGGCGGCGCGTGCGCGGCGCCGGTTCCGCCGGGCGCCGACCGTGCCGCGCAGCAGCAGGGCGAGCGCGGCCGCGGCTCCCGCGGCGAGGCCCGCGCGGAGACCCGGCGGGCGGAAGGCGCAGGAGATCTCGGTGCGGCCGGCGCGCAGGGGGACGGCGAGGAGGCCGCCGTAGGAGACCGCCGGGGCGCCCTCGCAGCGCCAGCCCGCGAGGCGGGGGGTCGCGACGACCGCCGTGCCGCCGCCGGCGGGGAGCGTGGCCCGTATCCCGGCCGGGGTGATCCGGACCGAGGTCGCCGCCCGGGCGCGGAGGGCGGTCACCGCCGCCCGGAGACGGCCGTGGTCCAGGCAGCCGACCTCGGCGCCGGAGCCGGGAAGGGCCGGCCGTGTCCCGGCGCGGTCGTCCCGCAGGACCACCCGCTCGCCGGGTGTCCGCTGGATCCCCAGGGAGGCCAGGGCGGCGCTGCGGCGGGGCCGGCCGCCGAGGAGACGGATCTCGTGGCCGCCGAGACGGGCCGTGCCCGTGGTGTCGGGGGCCCAGAGGAAGACCTCGGTGCCGGTGGGGCAGGCGCCGGAGAGCGCAGCGCCGTACACGCGGGAGCCGAGCAGGAGTTCCTGGTTGCGGAAGGGCGACGGGCCGTAGACCGGGGGCGGGCCCGGGGGCCGCGCCGTCACCAGCGGCAGGTACGGCCCGGTCCCGACGACGGTGCCGTCCCGCCACCGCGCCCCCACCCCGAACAGCGCGTCCGTCACCGGATTGTCGAGGCCGAGGAGGTTGCGGCCCCGGGAGGTCCAGCCGCCGCCGAGCGCGGTCGCCGTGGCGGTCAGCACGGCGGGGGTGTGGCTGCTGTAGTAGGCGGCGCTCTGGCCGCCCAGCAGCAGGGGGTCGTTGCCCGCGATCCGGGGCAGGCCGGGGTCCGTGCGGTACGCCGGCCAGCCGTCGGCGGCCGCGAGCGCGGCCGCCCGCCGGGAGTGCTCCGCGCCCCACGGCGGATAGTCGTCGAGCCGGACGAGGCGCTCCCGGTCCGCGTACGCCGTCGTGGCCGCCGCCTGCCCGAGCAGCGTGCCCGTGACGAGGAGCGCGGCGAGCACCCCGTACCGGCCGCGGCGCGGGAGCAGCAGCGCGCCGGACACGGCCGCGAGGCCCGCGCCCGCGAGGAGCAGCGCCCAGGGGGTGAGGAGGCGGCTGGGCAGGGCCCCGGCGCCGAGGGCCAGGACGACGGCCGCGCCGCCGAGCAGCGACCGGCGGTCCGGGAGGCCGTGTGCGAGGCCCGTCCACGCGGCGAGGACGAGGACGCCGGAGAGCACGAAGGTCTGGCGGTACGGGCTGCCGTTCGGGGTCGCGAAGACGTGCCAGACGAGGTGGGTCGGGCCCCACTGCATCGACACCGTCACCGCCGCGCACAGGCCGGCCCACAGCCACCGCTCCCGCCCCGGCACGTCCCGGCGGAAGAGCAGCGCCCCCGCGAGCAGCGGCACCGCGGTGCAGACGAAGGCCGCCGGGGTCGCGAAGCTGTAGGTCGCGGGGAGCAGCCGGGCGAGGAAGTCCGTCCCGGCCGCCGGGGCGAAGTCCCGGACGACGCCCGGGTGGGCGTGGCGCGAGCCGAGGAGGACGGGGAGGAGGAGGGGTGCGGCGAGCCCGGTCCCGAGCGCGGTGGTGAGCGCCGCGCGGGCGAGGACGCGGACGCGGAAGGAGTCCGTCACCGCGAGGCGGACCAGGAGGACCAGGCCGGCGCCGAGGGTCGCCATGTACGCGGTGTAGAAGTTCGCGAGCCAGCAGAGCGCCACCACCAGGGGGCCGAGGAGGGGCCGGCGGGCCTCCCGGGACCACTCGCCGACCAGGCAGAGCAGGGGGAGGGCGATGAGGCCGTCCAGCCACATCGGGTTGTAGGTGCCCTCCGCGAGCGACCAGCCGCACAGTGCGTAGGAGGCGCCGAGGACCGCCGCCCACCACCAGACGCCCGGCGCGAGGCGGCGCAGCAGGAAGGTCATGGCGGCCGCCGCGACCGCCGTCTTCAGGACGGTGACCGCGTACACCGCGTACTCGACGTCCCCGCGCGGGAAGAGGGCCACGAGCGGCGCGAAGGGACTCGACAGGTAGGTGCCGTAGTCGGGGAGGAAGCTGGTGCCCCAGCCCGCCTGCCAGTCGAGCGGCCCGCCGTCCGCCCGGCCGTGCAGCAGGTCCCACAGGTGGGCGTGGAACGGGACGAACTGGTTGGCGAGGTCGTTGACGGCCCGGTGGCGCGGCCCGAAGGGGAAGACCCGGGCGACGGCGTCCCCGCCGCAGACGGCGACGGCGGTGAGGAGGGCGGCGAGCAGGCACGAGCGCTTGGTGTTCGGCATGACGGGTCGAATATGACAGCGCTCCCGGGGGAGGATCCGCTGCCGGACGGCCAGTTCACGCAATGGTCGTCTGCAGGCCATCCATGCGGACCGGCCGGGACACCGCGCCCCGTTGTCGTGGTCCGCGTGCTGCTCTCGATCGTCGTCCCGTGCTTCAACGAGGAGGACGTCCTCGCCCGCTTCCATGACCGCGTGACCGACGAACTCGCCAGGCTCGACGGCGAGTTCGAGATCGTGTACGTGGACGACGGAAGCCGGGACGGGACCCTCCCGCTCCTGCGGCGGCTCGCCGCCACCGACCCCGGACGCGTCCGCTACGTCTCCTTCAGCCGCAACTTCGGCAAGGAGGCCGCGATGCTCGCCGGCCTGCGCCACGCGGCCGGCGACGCCGTCGTCATCATGGACGCCGACCTCCAGCACCCGCCCGAACTGGTGCACCGGATGGTCGCCCTGCACGCCGAGGGGTACGACCAGGTCGTCGCCCGCCGCACCCGCGACGGCGACCGGGTCACCCGGACCCTGACCGCCCGCCTCTACTACTGGTCGATCAACCGGCTCGTCGACGTCGAGCTGGTCGACGGCGTCGGCGACTTCCGGCTGCTCTCCCGCCGCGCCGCCGACGCGGTCCTCGACCTCGGCGAGTACAACCGCTTCTCCAAGGGGCTCTTCTCCTGGGTCGGCTTCCGCACCACGACCTTCGCCTACGAGAACGCCGTCCGGGAGCAGGGCCGCTCCAAGTGGAGCTTCGGCAAGCTCCTCAACTACGGGCTCGACGGACTGCTCTCCTTCAACAACAAGCCGCTGCGGGCCGCCGTCCACCTCGGGCTGCTCCTCGTCGTCGTCGCCCTCGGCTATGCCGCCTGGATCGTCGGCGACGCCCTGGTCAACGGCGTCGACACCCCCGGCTACGTCACGCTCCTCGTCGCCGTCACCGCTCTCGCGGGCGTCCAGATGGTCATGGTCGGGCTGATCGGCGAGTACGTCGGCCGCATCTACTACGAGGTGAAACGGCGGCCCCACTACCTGGTGCAGGAGACGCACCGGGGGGCCGAGACCGGCACGCCGCCGGTCGATACCAGGGAGACCGGTGAGTCGTTGTGGGAAACAGTCGCTCCGAAGTAGTGGCTCCGGCCCCGGCGACTCCCTACCATCGATCACCGCAAGGTCGTTCAACGTGACGCACGACCAGCCCGGGAGGCTCCTTTGCACCGCCGCACTGCGCTCACCGTCTCCGCCGCGCTCCTCGCCGCGGCCCCCCTGCTCACCGCGTGTGGCAGTGACGCCCACCCAGGAGCGGCGGCCGTCGTCGGCGGCGAACGGATCGAGGTCTCCAGCCTGCAGGCCCAGGTGAAGGACGTGCGGGCCGCTCAGGCCGCATCGGAGCAGTCGGCCGAGCTGCTCAAGGCCACCGGCGACCTCGGCCGGCAGAAACTCACCGGAATGATCATCGACCGGATCATCGAGAAGGTCGCCGAGGACAACGGCATCACCGCGACCCGGGCCGAGATCCAGCAGACCCGGACCGCCTACGTCCGCGAGAACGGCGGCGAGGAGCGGTTCGAGGCCATCCTGCTCCAGCAGCGGGGCGTGGCCCCCGACCAGATCGACGGCTTCATCCGGCACGAGGTCCTCATGCTGAAGACCGCCGAGAAGCTGGGCTTCACCGACAGCGCCGAGGGCCAGAAGAAGCGGACGGACGTCTACTCCGCCGCCTCCAAGGCCCTCGCCATCGACGTGAACCCGCGCTACGGCGCCTGGGACTCCGACCGGGGCGGCCTGACCGCCGCCACCACGCCCTGGCTCCGCCGGATCAGCCAGACCCCGGCCGCCGTCGAGGCCGGCGCCTGAGGCCGGGTAGGTTCGAGGGGTGACTTCTGAGAGCCCCGGCCGCATCGTCCTGCTCACCGCCAGCCACCGTGTGGCGCCCGGACTCCTGTCCTGGCCCGCCTGGCAGGCGCTGCACGGTGCCGACCGGGTGCTCTGCCCCGACGAGGACCACCCCCAGCTGCCGTACCTGCGGGAGGCCGGTGTCGCCGTCGAGCACGCCCGGCCGACCGCCGAGGAGCTCGTCGAGGCGTGTGCCGGGGGCCGGACGGTCCTGCTGCTGCCCTCCGGCGAGGGCGATCGCGCGCTGACCGACGGCCTGGCGCGGCTCGCCGGCTCGGGCCGTGTGTCGATGCCCGACCTGGAGCTGCTGCCCGGCTCGTACGACCTGCCCGGCGCCCGTCTGCTCGACGTCGTGCAGATCATGGACCGCATCCGGCGCGACTGCCCGTGGTCCTCGCAGCAGACCCACAAGGGGCTCGCCAAGTACGGCATCGAGGAGGCGTACGAACTCGTCGAGGCGATCGAGGAGGGCGACCGGGAGGAGCTGCGCGAGGAGCTCGGGGACGTCCTTCTCCAGGTCGTCTTCCACGCCCGGATCGCCGAGGAGGACCCGGAGGAGCCGTTCTCCGTGGACGACGTGGCCGGGCGGCTCGTGGAGAAGCTGATCCACCGGCATCCGCACGTCTTCGGGGACGAGACCGCCGAGACCCCCGAGGAGGTCAAGGCGCACTGGCTGCGCACCAAGGCGATCGAGAAGCAGCGGGAGTCCGTCACCGACGGCGTCCCGCTCGGCCAGCCGGGTCTCGCGCTCGCCGCGAAGCTGGCGGGGCGGGTCAGGACGGCGGGCCTCGACGTCGCCCTTCCGGCGGACGGGCCGGCCGGCGAGGAGGGCATCGGGTACGAGCTGCTCGCCCTCGCGGCACGCGCCGAGGAGTCCGGTGTGGATCCGGAGGCGGCCCTGCGGGCGGCGGCGCGGACCTATCGGGACGCGATCCGCGCGGCGGAGGGCCTCGGGGGCTGAGCTCCCGGCCGGCTCAGCGGTCGCGGGGGGCCCGGGCCTCCGGGTTGTGCCAGAGGACCTGGGGCGGGCCGAGGAGGCGTTCGGCCGTGGTGGCGGGGCGGGTGGCGAAGCGGCCGACGGTCGGCAGGGTGTCGTGGTGGACGCGGTCCGGGTCGGTGCCCAGTTCCTCCAGGACCTCCCCGACCTCCGTGTGGAAGGCGGGCGGCCCGGCGAGGTACACGTCGTGGGCCGGCCAGTGGACGCAGGCGCGCAGGGCCTGGAGCAGCCGCTCGGTGGCCTGGTCGCGGCGCTGGCGGGGCGCCGAGGTGATGTAGGTGACGCTCAGGCGGGGGAGGCGTTCCCTCAGGAGTTCGAGGTCGTCGCGCCCGTACAGGTACTCCTTGGCGCGGGCCACGACGAACAGCCGGCCTTCGAGTTCCGGCTCGGTCTCGGCCGCCTCCTCCAGGAGGGCCTTCACCGGCGCCCAGCCCGTACCCGCGCATATGTAGGTGCGCAGCCCGCCCGGCTCCGTCCGCGCGGTGAGTGCGCCGCCGGGGGCGCTGAGCCGCAGGAAGTCGCCCGGGCCGGTCTCCTCGACGAGCGCGGTGCTCATCGCGCCGCCCGGGATGCGGCTCACGTGCAGGTCGACCGTGCCGTCCGGGCGGGGCGCGTTGGCGAGGGAGTAGGTGCGCCAGACGCGGGGCACGCGCAGCGAACTGACGCTGACGTACTGCCCGGGGAGGTACGGCAGGGGGCGGCGGGGGTGGAGGGTGAGGACGGCGAGGTCCTCGCCGAACCGCTGGTGCCGGACGACGTCCGCGTCCCACCAGGACGGCTCGCCGGCCGCGGCCGCCTCGTCGGCGCCGGCCAGCATCAGGTCGGAGACCAGGCCGTACGCCTCGGACCACGCCTTCTCCGCCTCCCTCGTCCAGGCGGAGCCGGCGGCGTGCGCGAAGGCGGCGAGCAGGCTCCCGCCGACGGCGGCGTACAGCGCGGGTGAGGCGAGGAACTTGCGGTGGTCGCGCCCCAGCTGTCCCAGGTAGGCGGCGAGACCGGGGTCCTCCAGGTGCGTCACGACATGGGTGAGCGCCGCGAAGAGCCGGTCGCGCTGCGGCTGCATCTCCTCGGGGAAGAGCTCGCGCATGGCGGGGTTGTTCCAGAAGAGGTGCGAGTAGAAGAAGGTGACGGCTTGTTCGGCGCGTCTCTCGACGACGGCGAACGTAGCTCTGAGCAGCTGGGGATCCACCGACATGAATCTAGGGCACGACCTGTACCCCTTGATCACAGGTTCTCCACGAACGTGCCCTCCGGAGCGGACCTGTACGGTCGTGGCGTGAGCACAACCCCCGGCCCCGCCCCCTCGCCCGAGCTCTTCACCTGGGAGTTCGCAAGCGATCCGTACCCCGCCTACGCCTGGCTGCGGGAGCACGCGCCGGTGCACCGGACGACGCTGCCCAGCGGCGTCGAGGCATGGCTCGTGACCCGGTACGCCGACGCCCGCCAGGCCCTCGCGGACCAGCGGCTCTCCAAGAACCCGGCGCACCACGACGAGTCCCCGCACGCGAAGGGGAAGACGGGCATCCCGGGCGAGCGCAAGGCCGAGCTGATGACCCACCTGCTCAACATCGACCCGCCCGACCACACCCGGCTGCGGCGGCTCGTGTCGAAGGCGTTCACCCCGCGCCGGGTCGCCGAGTTCGCACCGCGCGTGCAGGAGCTGACCGACCGGCTCATCGACTCCTTCGCCGAGCGGGGGAGCGCCGACCTGATCCACGAGTTCGCGTTCCCGCTGCCGATCTACGCGATCTGCGACCTCCTCGGCGTGCCGCCGGAGGACCAGGACGACTTCCGGGACTGGGCGGGGATGATGATCCGCCACGGCGGCGGGCCGCGCGGCGGGGTCGCGCGCTCGGTGAAGAAGATGCGCGGCTATCTCGCCGAGCTGATCCACCGCAAGCGCGAGGAGTCCGGCGAGGACCTCATCTCGGGGCTCATCAGGGCCTCCGACCACGGCGAGCACCTCACCGAGAACGAGGCCGCCGCCATGGCCTTCATCATTCTGTTCGCCGGTTTCGAGACGACCGTGAACCTCATCGGCAACGGGGTCTACCAGCTGCTGCGCCACCCCGGAGAGCGCGAGCGGCTCCAGGCGTCGATCGTGGCGGGGGAGCCGGGGCTGCTGGAGACCGGTGTCGAGGAACTGCTGCGGTACGACGGGCCGGTGGAGATGGCGACCTGGCGGTACGCGACGCGGGCGCTGACGATCGGCGGTCAGGAGATCCCGGCGGGGGACCCGGTCCTCGTCGTGCTCGCCGCGGCCAACCGCGACCCGGCGCGGTTCGCGGGGGCGGACACGCTGGACCTCGGCCGGCGCGACAACCAGCACCTCGGGTACGGGCACGGCATCCACTACTGCCTGGGCGCGCCCCTGGCCCGGCTGGAGGGGCAGACCGCGCTCGCGACGCTGCTGACGCGCCTGCCGGACCTGCGACTTGCCGTCGATCCGGACGAACTGCGGTGGCGTGGTGGGCTCATCATGCGGGGATTGCGCACGCTTCCGGTGGAATTCTCCACTTCCGCCCCCCGGAAGTGAACTGACACCGCATCAGAAATGTGATCTTCACGTGATCGGGGGTCCATCGACTTGTGACGAGCGTTCGAATACCGCTACGTTTCGCCGCAGTCTCAGCCGTCACGCGAAAGGCGCTTCTATGCGTTCCGGGAACGGACGACACCGTCGCCCCCGTCAGGCCCCCGCCCTCGTCGTCGCCGCCGGTGTGACCGGATCCGCGATGGCGCTGCCGCTGCTCGCCACGGGGTCCGCCTCCGCCGCCGACGCCGCCACCTGGGACCGGGTCGCCGAGTGCGAATCCGGTGGCCAGTGGAGTGCCAACTTCGGCAACGGGATGTACGGCGGCCTCCAGTTCACCCAGGACAGCTGGGAGCGGAACGGTGGCCTGGCCTACGCCCCCAGCCCCGACCTGGCCAGCCGCGCCCAGCAGATCGCGGTGGCCGAGAAGGCCCTTGCCAAGGGCAGCACCGAGTGGGCCACCTGCGCGCCGATCGCCGGCCTGACCAACGACGGCAAGGCCACCGGGGTGGACCCCGGACCGACGGCCGTCCCGACGACCCCCGCCGGGCCGGTCGCCGAGTCGAACCGGACCTCCGGCCTCCCCGCGGGCTCCGCCGGCGCCTTCCGGCCCGCCGGGACGCCGAAGGGCGCGAAGGCCGCCACGGCCGCGCCCAGCGCGCCCGCCGTCCCCGAGGACCCGAACGCCTCGGTCACCCCGACCGCGCCGGTCACCCCGGACGCGTCCACGACCCCGGGCGCGCCGACGACCCCGGTCACGCCCGACACGTCCGTTACGCCCGGTACGCCCGTCTCTCCCGACGCGACCGAGGGTGACGCGTCGTCGGCCACGCCCGGATCCGGCAAGCACCGGGGCGAGGCCGCTCCGGAGGAAACCGGCAAACCGGGCACTTCGGCAGAATCAGGCAAGCATGCCTCCAAGGACAAGTCGGCCGAAAGTCCCGCGTCGGCGCCCTCGACTGACGGCGTGAAGAATTCGGACGCAACGGACACTCAGGACACTTCGGGCGAGTACACCGTGCAGCCCGGCGACAGCCTGTCGGACATCGCGCGGTCGAACGAACTGCCCGGCGGCTGGACGGCCCTCTATGACGCCAACCGGCGGACGGTAGGCGCCGATCCGGACCTGATCCTGCCTGGTCAGAGCCTTGAGCTGACGGCGGATCCGGTCACGACGGCAGGGTAGTTCGGGGCTGTATGTCCGGTTCTGGGCAAGTGAGACATGGGTCTCTTCGCCTCAACTGGCGTGTCCTGTCCGTAACCTTTGCCTCCGTCACCTCTCACCTGCGCAAACGCCCCCCACCGGAGGGCAAGTAGGGGCGATATTTCCGCAATGAGCCTCTTTGAACTTCCGGTGGGTCTGTGTCTACGGTCGTAACCGCTCGCCACCGCGGGCCCCGTCGACCGAAACGCCGAATCCTGCCGTCGGCCGATGGGAACAGTCGTCGCGTCAGCGCCGAAGGCAGGAGCGGGGGACCCAAGGTAAGTGCCGGCCCCGGCCGTTGAGACAGACGGCCGACGATCGGCTTGGGGTGAAGTCGCGTGCAAGGACACGCGGCCGGGCAACTCATTGGCCCGAACCCGACAGCTCACCTCGCAGGCGTCGGTGAGGAGAATCTCCATGCTGTTTTCCGGCAAGGGCAAACACCGTCGTCCCTCCAAGGCCACCCAGGTCGCCACGCTCGTCGGCGTCACCGGTGTCGCCGTCGCCGCCCCGCTGATGACCGCGGGCACCGCCTCGGCCGCCACGGTCTCCGAGTGGGACCGGGTCGCCCAGTGCGAGTCCGGCGGCAACTGGGCCATCAACACGGGCAACGGCTACTACGGCGGCCTGCAGTTCTCGTCGTCCACCTGGGCCGCGTACGGCGGCACCGCCTACGCCCCCAACGCCCACCAGGCGTCGAAGTCGCAGCAGATCACCGTCGCCGAGAAGGTCCTCGCGGGCCAGGGCAAGGGTGCCTGGCCGAGCTGTGGCGTGGGCCTCTCCCGCACCACCTACACCGGTGGCGCCGCGGCCCCCGCCCCCGAGCGCAAGGTCTCGCAGCCGACCACCCGCAGCGAGCAGCGCCAGGTCCCCAAGAAGGTCACGACCCCGCAGACCCCGCGGAAGGCGACCACCCCGAAGACCGTCACCACCCCGGCCGGCGTGACGGTGAAGAAGGGCAACGGCGAGTACCAGGTCAAGCCCGGCGACACCCTCGGCACCATCGCCCGGGCGCACGGCGTCCAGGGCGGCTGGGCGAAGCTCTTCGAGCTGAACAAGGACGTCGTCGACGACGCCGACCTGATCTACGTGGGCCAGCAGCTCCGCCTCAAGTGAGCCAGGCGACCCTCCCGCGGTGACCACCCCGGTCCGGCGTGCCCTCCCCCGTGCACGCCGGACCGGGGTTCCGCCGTGTATAGGGGGAAGTGTTCGGGACATCCTGCGGTTACCGCCCAGTAGATCTGGGGCCCTTCATCCCGAGATGCGTGCCCTTGGGTCCTTTTTCGTCCCAGGGTGCGGGCGCCCGGCGGGCGGGAGCCCCCGAGCCGGTTAGGCTCTTGTCGCAAGGCCAAGCGACCCTGCACCGACCTTGCGTCACATCCAGCGTCACATCCCAGAAGGAGATGCTCGTGCCGTCCATCGACGTCGTCGTAGCCCGGGAAATCCTGGACTCCCGAGGCAACCCCACGGTCGAGGTCGAGGTCGGCCTCGACGACGGCAGCACCGGTCGTGCTGCTGTTCCGTCCGGCGCCTCCACCGGTGCCTTCGAGGCCATCGAGCTCCGCGACGGTGACCCCAACCGTTACCAGGGCAAGGGTGTCGAGAAGGCCGTCCTCGCCGTCATCGAGCAGATCGGCCCGGAGCTCGTCGGCTACGACGCCACCGAGCAGCGCCTGATCGACCAGGCCATGTTCGACCTGGACGCCACGGAGAACAAGGGCTCGCTCGGCGCCAACGCCATCCTCGGCGTCTCCCTCGCCGTCGCGCACGCCGCCGCCGAGGCCAGCGACCTGCCGCTCTTCCGTTACCTCGGCGGCCCGAACGCGCACCTGCTGCCCGTTCCGATGATGAACATCCTCAACGGTGGGTCGCACGCCGACTCCAACGTGGACATCCAGGAGTTCATGATCGCCCCGATCGGCGCGGAGTCCTTCTCCGAGGCCCTTCGCTGGGGTGCGGAGATCTACCACACCCTCAAGGGCGTGCTGAAGCGCAAGGGCCTCTCCACCGGCCTCGGCGACGAGGGCGGCTTCGCCCCGAACCTGGAGTCGAACCGCGCCGCCCTGGACCTCATCATCGAGGCCATCAAGGAGGCCGGCTACGCCCCGGGCACCGACGTCGCGCTCGCGCTCGACGTCGCCGCGTCCGAGTTCTACAAGGACGGCGTCTACGAGTTCGAGGGCAAGTCCCGCTCGGCCGCCGAGATGACCGAGTACTACGAGGAGCTCGTCTCCGCGTACCCGATGGTCTCCATCGAGGACCCGCTGTACGAGGACGACTGGGCCGGCTGGAAGGTCCTCACCGACAAGCTGGGCGCCAAGGTCCAGATCGTCGGCGACGACCTCTTCGTCACCAACCCGGAGCGCCTCGCCCGCGGCATCGAGGAGGGCACCGCGAACGCCCTCCTGGTCAAGGTCAACCAGATCGGCTCGCTGACCGAGACCCTGGACGCCGTCGAGCTGGCCCAGCGCAACGGCTTCAAGTGCATGATGTCCCACCGCTCCGGCGAGACCGAGGACGTCACCATCGCCGACCTCGCCGTCGCGGTGAACTGCGGTCAGATCAAGACCGGCGCCCCGGCCCGCTCGGACCGCGTCGCCAAGTACAACCAGCTGCTGCGCATCGAGGAGATCCTCGACGACGCCGCGGTCTACGCCGGCCGCAGCGCCTTCCCGCGCTTCAAGGGCTGACAGCGTCACACCCGGTAGTTCCGTCCGTCCCCGCACTCGGTCCCGTACCGTGTGCGGGGACGTCCGCGTGAACAGGGGAGGCGACACGACATGGCCGCGAAGGACCGGGACCGGTTCTCGACCGCGACCCGGATCAGGCTGCTCGGCGAGCAGACCGCCGCCCGTGTCTACCGCTCCCAGACCCGCCGTCAGGCCCGCCGCTCCCGGCTCACCGGCCGTGCGGCCTTCCTCGCGCTGGTCGTCTGCTCCCTCGTCGTGGCCCTCGCCTATCCCATGCGGAGCTACGTCTCCCAGCAGGGCGAGATCGCCGAACAGGAGCGCAGGGCCGCCGAGGCCGCCCGGCGGGTCGAGGAGCTCAGGGACGAGAAGGCCCGCCTCCAGGACCCGGCCTACGTCCGCCGCCTCGCCCGCGAACACCTGCACTACCTGCTGCCCGGCGAGACCGGCTTCACCGTGGACGACCCCGACGCGGAGCAGCGGCCCCGCACCGACCAGGGAGCGGCCGACCGCCCCTGGTACGACAACCTCTGGGACGGCGTCGACCGCGCCGACCGCCCCTGACCAGGCCGCTTGGTGGCCGACCCGACACACGAACAAGGCAGACATGGAAACGCCCCCTCCGCAGACCGAACGCACCGAGCCCACCGAGAAGGACATCGCCGCCTTCGAGCTCCAGCTCGGCCGGCCGCCCCGCGGCCTGCGCGCCATCGCGCACCACTGCCCGTGCGGCAACCCGGACGTCGTCGAGACCGCGCCGCGGCTCCCCGACGGCACCCCGTTCCCGACGACGTACTACCTCACCTGCCCCCGGGCGGCCTCGGCCATCGGCACCCTGGAGGCCAACGGGGTCATGAAGGAGATGCAGGCCCGGCTCGCCACCGACCCGGAGCTCGCCGCCGCCTACCGGGCCGCGCACGAGGACTACATCGCCCGCCGGGACGCCATCGAGGTCCTGGAGGGCTTCCCGAGCGCCGGCGGCATGCCGGACCGGGTCAAGTGCCTGCACGTCCTGGTCGGCCACTCGCTGGCCGCCGGCCCGGGCGTGAACCCGTTCGGCGACGAGGCCCTCGCGATGCTGCCGGAGTGGTGGGCGAAGGGCCCCTGCGTCACCCCGTGCGCCGACAAGGAAGCCGGCAAGGACGCCGACGGGGAAGAGGGGCGGGGCGAGTGACCCGGGTCGCCGGAATCGACTGCGGTACGAACTCCATCCGCCTCCTCGTCGCCGACGTCCACCCCGAGACGGGCGACCTCGTCGAGCTGGACCGGCGGATGACGATCGTCCGGCTCGGCCAGGGCGTCGACAAGACGGGCCGGCTCGCCCCGGAAGCACTGGAGCGCACCTTCGCGGCCTGCCGCGAGTACGCCGGGATCATCAGGGACCTGGGCGCCGAGCGGCTCCGCTTCGTCGCCACCTCCGCCTCCCGGGACGCCGAGAACCGCGAGGACTTCGTGAACGGGGTCGTGGAGATCCTCGGCGTCGAGCCCGAGGTGATCACCGGCGACCAGGAGGCCGCGTTCTCCTTCACCGGCGCCACCGGCGAGCTGCACGGCATGGAGACGTACCTCGTCGTGGACATCGGCGGCGGCTCCACCGAGTTCGTCACCGGCAACAGGCACGTCGAGGCCGCCCGCTCGGTCGACGTCGGCTGCGTCCGGCTCACCGAGCGGCACGTGCGCCACGACCCGCCGACCGCCGAGGAGGCCGACGCGATCCGCGCCGACGTGCGGGCCGCGCTCGACCTGGCCGCCGAGACCGTGCCGATCACCTCGGCCGGGACCCTCGTCGGGCTCGCCGGCTCGGTCACCACGGTCGCCGCGATCGCCCTCGGGCTCACCGAGTACGACTCGACGAAGATCCACCACGCGCGGATCTCCGCCGGGCAGATCGCCGAGGTCACCGAGCGGCTGCTCTCCTCCACGCACGCGGAGCGGGCCGCGATCCCCGTCATCCACCCCGGCCGGGTCGACGTGATCATCGCCGGGGCGCTCGTCCTGCGGGAGATCGTCGAGCGGGTCGGAGCCCACGAGGTCGTCGTCAGCGAGCACGACATCCTCGATGGGATCGCCCTATCCGTGGCATAGCGGGCATCTATCGAGCCTCCCGGCGACATCCCGTCGGGAAAGTTCGTGAAGTTCTTCACAAGGAAAAGGGCCCTGATGGCGCCCGAGGGGGGTCTTTAGCCCCTTCGAGGGGCGCCGCAGGGCCCTTTCGCAGGCGCGGAGGCCGATTCGCTCGATGTTTCCATCGCGTGAACGGGTCCCTCGGTTCAGCGTTAACGGGCCCTCTCCAGGCCAGTTCACGGGGGGTGAACAACGTTCACCAGTGCACCCCGGTTCCTTTGCAGCACCATGACGTGGATCACGTGGGCGGCGGAGTGTAGCAGAGGTGCCCCCGAACCTTGTGAAGGGGCGCACGAGCACCCCCCTCAGCAGGGGTGGATACTCGATCCCATGAGCACCACGGAGCGTCCCAGGATCCTCGTAGTAGGCGGCGGGTACGTAGGCCTGTACGCAGCTCGGCGCATCCTCAAGAAGATGCGCTATGCGGAGGCGACCGTCACGGTCGTCGACCCGCGGTCGTACATGACCTACCAGCCCTTCCTCCCCGAAGCCGCCGCCGGCAGCATCTCGCCGCGTCACGTCGTCGTCCCCTTGCGACGCGTCGTCCGCGGAGCCGAGGTGCTCACCGGTCGGGTCACCACCATCGACCAGGACCGCAAGGTCGCCACGATCGCGCCGCTCGTCGGCGAGGCGTACGAGCTGCCGTTCGACTACCTGGTCATCGCCATGGGCGCGGTCTCCCGCACCTTCCCGATCCCCGGCCTCGCCGAGCAGGGCATCGGCATGAAGGGCATCGAGGAGGCCATCGGCCTGCGCAACCACGTCCTCGAGCAGCTCGACAAGGCCGACTCGACGACCGACGAGGAGGTCCGCCGCAAGGCGCTGACCTTCGTCTTCGTGGGCGGCGGCTTCGCCGGCGCGGAGACCATCGGCGAGGTCGAGGACCTGGCCCGCGACGCCGCGAAGTACTACCAGAACGTGTCGCGCGAGGACATGCGCTTCGTCCTGGTCGACGCGGCCGACAAGATCCTCCCCGAGGTGGGCCCGAAGCTCGGCCAGTACGGCAAGGAGCACCTCGAGGGCCGCGGTATCGAGATCTACCTCGAGACCTCGATGGACTCCTGCGTCGACGGCCACGTCGTGCTGAAGAACGGCCTCGAGGTCGACTCCAACACGATCGTGTGGACCGCCGGCGTGAAGCCGAACCCGGCGCTCTCCCGCTTCGGTCTGCCGCTCGGCCCCCGCGGCCACGTGGACTGCAACGAGAAGCTCCAGATCAACGGCCTCGACTACGCCTGGGCCGCGGGCGACAACGCCCAGGTCCCGGACATGGTCGGCCGCAAGGCGGGCAACCCGAACGCCTGGTGCCCGCCGAACGCCCAGCACGCGCTGCGCCAGGCCAAGGTCCTCGGCGACAACGTGGTGGCCGGCATGCGCGGCTTCCCGCAGAAGGAGTACAGCCACGCCAACAAGGGCGCCGTGGCCGGACTCGGTCTGCACAAGGGCGTCGCGATGATCGTCGTGGGCAAGGTGAAGATCAAGCTCAAGGGCCGTCTCGCCTGGTACATGCACCGTGGCTACCACGGCATGGCGATGCCGACCTGGAACCGCAAGATCCGCGTCTTCGCCGACTGGACCCTCGCGATGTTCCTCAAGCGCGAGGTCGTCTCCCTGGGCGCCATGGAGACCCCCCGCGAGGAGTTCTACGAGGCCGCCAAGCCCGCCCCCGCGCCGGCCGCCCCGGCCCAGGAGAAGGCCAAGGCTTCCTAAGGCACCCGCAGCACCCGCAGTACCCCCCGCAAGGGCCGTCCGCCATCCGTGGTGCGGACGGCCCTTCGCGTGTTTTGCCGACTTGTTGCGCTGCGGCGGGACTGCAAACGCCTACGGACGGTGTTCCCTTGGTGACGAGCATTTCTGGGGCACGAGATCACGGAGGTGTGCACCATGGCCGACGCCGCGTCGCGGCTGACGACACTCGCCGAGGAGCTGCTGGGTCAACCGCTCCCCCTACGCCTGCGAGCCTGGGACGGCAGCGAAGCCGGCCCCGCCGGCGGCCCCGTCCTGATCGTCCGCGACCGCCGCGCCCTGCGGAGGATGATCTGGAAACCCGGCGAACTGGGCCTGGCCCGCGCCTGGGTGGCCGGCGAGATCGACGTCGAGGGCGACCTGTACGACGCCCTGGACCGGCTCTCGGGCCTGCTCTGGGAGCGCGGGGAGGACACCAGGAGCCTGCTGGACTCCGTACGCGACCCCCGGCTCCGCGCCGCCGCCGGCACGCTGCTCCGGATCGCCGGCCCCCTGCCGCCGCCGAAGCCGCCGGCCGAGGAGATCCGCGGCCGCAGCGGCGGCCGGCACACCCGGCGCCGCGACAAGCAGGCGATCAGCCACCACTACGACGTGGGCAACGACTTCTACGAGCTGGTCCTCGGCCCGTCGATGGTCTACTCGTGCGCCTACTGGACCGAGGACGGGACCCTGGAAGACGCCCAGCGCGACAAGCTGGACCTCATCGCCCGCAAACTGAACCTCCGGGAGGGCGACCGGCTCCTCGACGTGGGCTGCGGCTGGGGCTCCATGGCCCTGCACGCCGCCCGCGAGTACGGCGCCAAGGTCGTCGGCATCACCCTCTCCCGCGAACAGGCCGCCTACGCCCGCAAACGGATCGCCGAAGAGGGCCTCACCGACCGGATCGAGATCCGGGTCCAGGACTACCGGGACGTCGCCGACGGCCCGTACGACGCGATCTCCTCGATCGGCATGGCCGAGCACGTCGGCGCCGTGCGGTACCGGGAGTACGCCGACACGCTGTACGGGCTCCTCAGGCCCGGCGGACGGCTCCTCAACCACCAGATCTCCCGCCGCCCCGAACCCGACGAGGGGGCGTACGAGGTCGACCCGTTCATCGACGCGTACGTCTTCCCCGACGGCGAACTCGCCCCCATGGGACGGACCCTGTCCACCCTGGAGGACGCCGGCTTCGAGGTCCGGGACGTCGAGGCGATCCGCGAGCACTACGCCCTCACCCTGCGCCGCTGGGTGGCCAACCTGGAGCGTGACTGGGACCGGGCGGTCCGGTTCACCTCGCCCGGCCGGGCCAGGATCTGGCGGCTCTACATGGCCGCCTCGGCCGTCTCCTTCGAGCGCAACCGGATCGGCGTGAACCAGTTCCTCGCCGTGCGGACCCCGGTGTCGGGGAAGAGCGGCACGGCGCTGCGGCCGCGCGTCTGGAACGAGAAGCGGGACTGACACGCCGAAGGGCCGGCCTCCCCCGAGGGGAGACCGGCCCTTCGCGCGCCCGCGGCTACTCGGCCTTGATGGCGGAGAGCATGTTCAGCCTGGCCGCGCTGCGGGCCGGCCACAGCGAGGCGAGGACGCCGACCAGGGCCGCCAGGACCAGGAAGAGACCGATCCGGTCCCAGGGCAGGACCAGGGCGTAGCCCGGCAGGCTGCTCTTGAACGTCTCGCCGATCGCCCAGCCGAGGAACGAGCCGAGGCCGATGCCGACGACCGCGCCGAACACCGAGATGACCACGGCCTCCAGACGGACCATCCGCTTCACACGGCGCCGGTCGAGACCGATCGCCCGCAGCATGCCGATCTCCTGCTGGCGCTCGAAGACGGACATCGCGAGGGTGTTGACGACACCCAGGACGGCGATGATCAGGGCCATGCCGAGCAGGCCGTACATGATGTTGAGCATCATGTTGATCGGGCCGCCGAAGGAGTCGCGGATGTCCTTGTGGTCCATCACCGTGATCGCCGGGTTGTCGCCCATGGCCTTCGACAGGGCCTGCTCGTGGGCCGCGCTCGCGCCGCCGTCGGTGGAGACGAAGATCTGGCGGATCTCCGCCTGCTCCTCGTGCGCGGTGACCAGCGCGTGGTCGGCGAGGACCGGCGAGACGAACTCGTTGGCCTCGTAGACCGCGCCGACGGTCAGCTTGCCCTTCTGCTTGTCGAGGTACTCGACCGGGACGCTGTCGCCGACCTTCAGGCCGCGCTTCGCGGCGACGTCGTCGTCGACGGCGATCGTGTTCCCGCCGAGGGAGTCCAGCGAACCCTTCACGACGTCCAGCTTGAGGACCTTGCCGATGTCGCCGGGGGTGACGCCGGAGACCGAGACGTACGAGCCCTTCAGCTCGAAGGCGCCCGCCTGCTGCGGGGAGAGCGCGGTGACGCCGGGTGCCTTCTCCAGGGCGGTCAGCGCCTCCTGGCTCAGACCGTTGCCGCTGGCCATGGAGACCATGTAGTCGGCCTTGATCTGGTCGGTCGTCACCTTGTCGAGGGCCGAGCCGACGGTCGCGCCGAGCACCGAGAGGCCGGTGACGAGGGTCAGGCCGATGGCGAGCGCGGAGGCGGTGGCGCCGGTGCGGCGCGGGTTTCGGACCGCGTTGAGGCCGGCGAGCTTGCCGGAGACCCCGAAGAGGTTCACGAAGACCGGGCGGATCACGGCGATCACCGGCCGGGACAGGAACGGGATCAGCACGATCACACCGATGAGGGTGAGGAACGCGCCGCCCGCGATGAGCATGCGGCCGTCGTCGCCGCCCTTGCCCGCGCCGAGCACGATCAGCACGACACCGATCGCGGTGAGCGCGGCGCCGAGGGAGTTCCGGACGACGAGCGACTTGGTGCTCGCGGCGGCGTGGACGCTGCTCATGGCGGCGACCGGCGGGATCTTCGCGGCGCGGCGGCCGGGCAGCCAGGCGGCGAGCATCGTGATCAGGACGCCGACGGCGAAGGCGCTGACGGCCGGGGTGGCGCCGAGGACGAGGTCGCCGGCCGGGACCTTCATGTCGAAGGCGCTCATGGCCGAGCGGAGTCCGACGGCCAGGCCGATGCCGAGGACGTAGCCGACGGCGGAGGCGAGCAGGCCGACGAGGCCGGCCTCGGCGAGGACGGAGCGGGTGATCTGCTTGCGCGAGGCACCGACCGCGCGCATCAGGGCCAGTTCCTTGGTGCGCTGGGCGACCAGCATGGTGAAGGTGTTGGAGATCAGGAAGATGCCGACGAAGAGCGCGATGCCGGCGAAGCCCAGGAGGACCTGGTTGAGCGCGCCGAGGCCGGACTCGATCTGCTGGGCCTGCTCGTCGGCGAGGGCCTGGCCGGTCTGCGCGGTGGCCGACTTCGGGACGACCTTCAGGACCTCGGCGAGGAGCTTGTCGGCGTCCGCGCCGGGGGCGGCGGTGACGGTCATGCTCTGGAAGTAGCCGGGCTTCAGGTAGAGCTTCTGGGCGACGGCGGTGTCGAAGACGACCAGGCTGCCGCCGGCGTTGACGGCGCCGTCCTCGGTGGTGAAGACACCGGAGAGGGTGTACTCCTTCACCGGGCCGTTGGTGGCGACGCGGACGGTGTCGCCGACCTTGTAACCGCCCTTGTCGGCGGTGTCCTTGTCGAGCGCGATCTGGCCGGCTTCGGCCGGGCCCGCGCCCGTGGTGAAGACGTACGAGCGGTCCTTGCCGTCCTTGCCGGGGGCGAAGTTGGTGCCCTTGTTCGACCAGCCGCTGCCGATCAGCTTGCCGTCCTTGTCGGGCACACCGGCGAAGCCGTCGACGCGGGGGGCGACGGAGACGACCCCGTCGAGCTTCGCGACCTTGTCGACGTCCTGCCGGGAGAGGCCGGGGGCCTTCCGGGCCTCCTCGGGGTTCGGGTACATGTCGACGGCGACGGCGACGTCGTCGTAGCTCTTCGCCGACTGGTTGCGGAAGGCGCTGGAGAGGGTGTCGGTGAAGACGAGGGTGCCGGAGACGAAGGCCACGCCGAGCATCACGGCGAGGACGGTCATCAGCAGTCTCGCCTTGTGCGCGAGGACGTTGCGCAGGGCGGTACGGAACATGGGTGTGTCCTGGAGGAAGGGGAGGGAGGGCGGCGGGCGGGGGTGCGGCGGTGCCGCCGTCTCAGCTCGTGCGGCCCTTGGCGTCGAATGCCTTCATCCGGTCGAGGACGCCGTCCGCCGTGGGGCGGAGCATCTCGTCGACGATCCGGCCGTCCGCGAGGAAGATCACGCGGTCCGCGTAGGCGGCGGCCATGGCGTCGTGGGTGACCATGACGACGGTCTGGCCCAGTTCGCGGACCGAGTTGCGCAGGAAGCCGAGGACCTCGGCGCCGGAGCGGGAGTCCAGGTTTCCGGTCGGCTCGTCACCGAAGATGATCTCGGGGCGGGAGGCCAGGGCGCGGGCCACGGCCACGCGCTGCTGCTGGCCGCCGGAGAGCTCGCCGGGCCGGTGGCTCAGCCGGCCCGAGAGACCGAGCATGTCGATGACCTGCTGGACCCACTGCTTGTCGGGCTTGCGGCCGGCGATGTCCATCGGCAGCGTGATGTTCTCCAGGGCGGTCAGGGTCGGCAGCAGGTTGAACGCCTGGAAGATGAAGCCGATCTTGTCCCGGCGCAGCTGGGTGAGCTGCTTGTCCTTCAGGGTGGACAGCTCGGTGTCGCCGATGCGCACCGAGCCGGAGGAGAAGGAGTCCAGGCCGGCGACGCAGTGCATCAGCGTCGACTTGCCGGAGCCGGAGGGGCCCATGATCGCGGTGAACTCGCCCTGCCGGAAGTCGACGGTGACATGGTCGAGCGCGACCACCTGGGTCTCGCCCTGTCCGTAGACCTTCGACAGATCCGTGGCGCGGGCGGCCACCGCGGTGGCGCGGGACACGGTGGGGGTGGTGGTCACGAGGAGGACTCCTGTCACTGCGGGGCTGTTGCGGGAACCCCTCCATCGTGTCGGGCGTTTCGGCCGGGAGCGTCCGTCCACGTGCCCGTTCCCGGGGCCCTCTCGAGTCTGACCGGAGGGCCGGCCGGTCCTCCTGAGGTATGACGGGGGCCCTGAGAGCCCCGCTGTGCGGGGCTTTCGGCGGAGGTGACAGAAGTGCGACGACTTTTCGTCATTCCCAGGGGTGCGGCTTTGCGCCTGCGACCCCTGTCACAGTTCGGTGAAAACGCCCCGACCTGCACTGACGCACCCTCAGACGTCAATAAAATAAGACAACATCGGGCCGATGTTCCGCTGAACGGGGGAAGCGTCCCGATAGGCTCCTGTGCCAACGCGGAGCTTCGCGTCGACGCCCGGATGGTGGAACGCAGACACGGCGAGCTTAAACCTCGCTGGCCTTTGGCCGTACCGGTTCGAGTCCGGTTCCGGGCACCACCGGGCCCAGGCGGGTGCCTGTGGCCCGGCGGAGCCTTCACGGGCCGGCCGGTGGCCGACGGAGATCGGTAGCTGGCGGAAAAAGATCCTCCCCGAGCACTAGGGAGTTTCTTTTGCCTACGCATTACTCTTGACGCAAGACCGCGCCGTGCGGTCTTGCCATGGAGGAGTGAGATGAGGAGCAGCAACCCGGTCTTCTCGCGACGGGGGTTCAGCCGCGACACCGGCTACGCGGGTGTCAACGCGCAGCAGCCGCAGGCCGGGGGCCCCGCCGTCGGAACCAACCCGTACGCCACCGGCAACCCGTATGCCGAGGGTGCGACGAACCCCTACGCGACCAACCCGTACGCGCCGCAGGACACCCAGTTCGGGGCCCCGCAGCAGACGCGCGGCAACGTGATGACGATCGACGACGTCGTGAGCCGTACGGCCATGACGCTCGGCACGGTCGTGCTCACCGCCGTCCTGTCCTGGCTGCTGCTGCCGGTCGACCCGGCGAACCTCGGCAAGTCCTACGGCATCGCCATCGGCGCCGCCCTGGTCGCCCTGGTGCTGTCGCTCGTGCAGTCCTTCAAGCGCAAGCCGTCGCCGGCGCTGATCCTGGGTTACGCGGCCTTCGAGGGTGTCTTCCTCGGCGTGATCTCGGCCGCCGTGTCGACGTACATCGCCGACGGCGTGGTCATCCAGGCGGTCCTGGGCACGATGGCGGTCTTCGCCGGCGTGCTCATCGCCTACAAGCTGGGCTGGATCCGCGTCAACCGGCGCTTCTACGGCTTCGTGATGGCCGCCGCGATGGGCTTCATGCTGCTCATGGTCGCCAACCTGCTGTTCGCGGTCTTCGCCGGCGGTGACGGCCTCGGCTTCCGCAGCGGCGGTCTCGGCATCGTCTTCGGCATCGTCGGTGTCATCCTCGGTGCCTGCTTCCTCGCCCTCGACTTCAAGCAGGTCGAGGACGGCGTGACCTACGGTGCGCCGCGCGAGGAGGCATGGCTGGCCGCCTTCGGTCTCACCATGACCCTGGTGTGGATCTACCTGGAGATGCTGCGTCTGCTGTCGATCCTGCAGGGCGACGACTGACGCACCCCCTGACTCGGGGGAAGGGCCCGTCCGGCTTCGTGCCGGGCGGGCCCTTTCGCGTGTGCTCAGGAAGGCCGTGCCGCGTCGAGGAGGACGCGGGCCGCCGCCTTCGCCTGGGCGGCGGGCCCGGGGGAGCCGGTGATGCCCGCGACGGCCATGGCGCCGTTGGCGAGCAGGGCCAGCTGGTCGGCGAGGAGGGGCGGGGCGCCGAGGGCGTCTGTCTGCTCGGCGAAGTACGCCCGCAGGGCCTCCTTGTGGTCGCGGGCGATCACGGCGACCTGCGGGGCGACCCCGCCCAGCTCTCCGAAGGCGTTGATGAACGCGCACCCCCGGAACTCCGGCTCGGCGAACCAGCCGGCCAGCCAGTCGAAGACCGCGAGAGCCCGCTCGTACGGCCCGTCGGCGGCCTCGGCGCCATGGGCGGTCAGGGCGGACCGCACGGCCTCGTCGCGGCGCCTGAGGACGGCCTCGACCAGGAGTTCCTTGGAGGGGAAGACCTGGTAGAGCCGCTTGAGGGAGACCCCGGACGCGGTGCGGATGGCGTCCATGCCGACGGACTGCACCCCGCGTTCGTCGAAGAGCCGTTCCGCGGTGTCGAGCAGCTTCAGCTCGGCGGTTTCCGCGTCCATCGTCCGATCACCCCTTGCGTGGAGAACCATCGTTCTCGTAGTCTACAGGGCATCGGGAGAACGATCGTTCTCCTCATGGAGACCGGAAACGGGGAGTCAGTCATGTCCGCCTTCGCCCAGCGCGCCCACACCGTCACCGTCGACGGGCTCGACGTCTTCTATCGGGAGGCCGGCGACCCGGCCAACCCCACCCTCGTCCTGCTGCACGGGTTCCCGTCCAGCTCGCACATGTACCGGGGACTCCTGGCCGAGCTCGCCGACTCGTACCATCTGATCGCCCCCGACCACATCGGCTTCGGCGCCTCCGCCGCACCGGCCGTCGAGGACTTCGCGTATGGCTTCGAGAGGCTCACCGAGATCACGCTCGGGCTCCTCGACCGGCTGGGCGTGGAGCGCTTCGCGCTCTACATCCAGGACTACGGCGCCCCGATCGGCCTGCGGATCGCCTCCCGGCACCCCGAGCGCGTCACCGCGATCGTCAGCCAGAGCGGCAACGCCTACCGGGAGGGCTTCACGCCCTTCTGGGACGTGCTCTTCGCCCACGCCGAGGACCGCGCCGCGAACGAGGCCGCGGTGCGGGAGCTGCTGACCGCCGAGGCCACCCGCTGGCAGTACACCCACGGCGTGCCCGCCGACCGGCTCGACCGGATCGCCCCCGAGACCTGGACCCTGGACCAGGCCGGCCTCGACCGGCCCGGCAACAAGGAGATCCAGCTCCAGCTGTTCTGGGACTACCAGTTCAACCTGGACGGCTACCCGGCCTTCCAGGAGTACTTCCGCACCCACCGGCCGCCGCTGCTCGCGGCCTGGGGGCGCGGTGACGAGATCTTCGGGCCAGCCGGCGCGGAGGCGTTCGCCCGCGACCTGCCGGACGCCGAGATCCACCTCCTGGACGCCGGGCACTTCGCCCTGGAGACGCACGGAGAGGAGATCGCCGGACTCGTCCGCGACTTCCTCGGCCGGCATGTGAAGTGATCCGCCGGGGCGGGGCCGGCGCGCGGCTCAGAGCAGTCTGCGCGCCGCCCGCCGCAGGTCGTACTCGTGGAGGATCGCCTTGGCGTGGCCGTACGCGAGGTCGTGCGCCCCGCGGAGCCAGTTCACCCGCTCCTCGAAGCGGAGGAGGGAGGGCCCCTCCTCGACGGTGCGCATCCAGTCGGCGATCTCACGGCCGGTGCGGCGCGGGATGCGGGCCAGCATGTTGCGGTGGGTCTCCGCGGAGAAAGTCTGGGACATCGGCGCCTCCGGACGCGTCGTACCGTGTGCTCCTCGTGTTCTTCCCGTCACCGTGCCCAAGGGTTCGCCCGTTGGCAAGGGGCCCGGGACGGCGCGTAGGGTCGCGGGGTGCGCGATACGAGTGAACTGACCGCCGCCGTCGAGCGCTTCGCCGACCGGCTGCGGACCGCCCCGCAGAGCCGGCTCCAGCGTGGTGCCGCCGCCGAGGGACTGGCCCTGGCCCGCGAACTGGCGGCGCGCGCCCAGCGCGCCGAGGAGCCCGGACGGGAGCCGAGGGCCATGCCGGACGCGGGGGTCTTCACCGTCGCCGACCAGCTCCTCGTCGCCGGCAACGACCTCGCCGAGATCATGCGAACGGCCCCGGACGGCTCCCGTGAGGGGGAGCTCGGCGAGGCCGTGGGGCTGGTTCGGGAGGCGATGGAGCGCGCGGGGCTGTAGGACGCGGTGTCCCGGCCCCCGGCGCCCCGCTCAGAGCGAGGCGATCACGCGGTCCGCGAGGATGTAGACGTTCTCCTCGTCGTTGTCGCCGTACGAGAAGGTGAGGGCGAAGGCGCCCGAGACACCCGAGCCGCCGAGCAGGACCGGGGTCCGGCCGGAGCGCAGGGCCTCCGCGAGGAGCTCCGCGGTCTCCCGGTGGCCGGGGGTCATGCAGAGCGTGGTGCCGTCCGCGAAGACGTACACGTCCAGGGTGCCGAGCGGGCCGGGGCGCACGTCGGTGAGCGCCGTGCGGGTGTCGGCGAGCTCCTCCAGGCGGGCCACCGTCCGCTCGTGGTCGGTGACGACCGGCGTCTGGACCGGCACGAAGTCCGGGTGCGAGGGGTGCCGGCGGCGGGCCGCGGCGAGCTCCGCCGAGTCCTCGGGGTACTCGTCCAGCGCGTCGGGGCCGTCGAGCGCGGCCGCCTCGGCCTCCATGGCCTCCAGGGCCATCGCCTCCAGGCCGGCGAAGTCGGCCTGGCGCGGCACGAAGAAGGCGCCGTCGTCCGCCGGGCCGCCGAAGCCGCCGAGCAGCGACGGGGCGTCGGCGGCGTCCCGGGCCTCCTGCGCGGCCCAGAAGGCCCGCGCCTCGGCGAGCTCGCGCTCGCGCTCCTCGGCCAGCGCCTCCGCGACCGCGGCCCGTATCTCGGCGACGGGCGTGCGGGCGGCGGGCACGGTGATGCCGTGGCCGGCGGCCAGCTCGCCGCGGAGGGCGGTGACCTCCTTGCGGAGACCGCGGACGGCGTGCAGGGCAGCAGCGCCCACGGCCGTGGCAGCGGCCGTGGTCAGCAGCAGGGCAAGAGACATGGCGCTCACTGACGTACTCCCGATTCCGAGTCGATCCCCCGACTTCCTACATCAGCTTGTCCTGGGACGGGGCAGGCTGTCAGTGCATTACGTCACGAATTGGACAGGTATTTCTGCCATGTGTTTAGTCCCGAACCGGCTCTGACCTGGGAAAACGAACTCCCCCGGGACGTAGGTCACATCCTGGGGGAGATTCGGTCACGGCTCGGACGCGGAGCGGTTAGCCGCCGGGCGCCCGGGAGAGGCGCGGGTCGGCTTCAGGGCCGCTCCGCCACGGCTCAGCTCAGGCGCTCGATGACCATGGCCATGCCCTGGCCGCCGCCGACGCACATGGTCTCCAGGCCGAACTGCTTGTCGTGGAACTGGAGGCTGTTGATCAGCGTGCCGGTGATCCGGGCGCCGGTCATGCCGAAGGGGTGGCCGACGGCGATCGCGCCGCCGTTGACGTTCACCTTGTCCAGGTCCAGGCCCAGGTCCTGGTAGGACGGGATGACCTGGGCGGCGAACGCCTCGTTGATCTCGGCGAGGTCGATGTCGCCGATGGTCAGGCCGGCGCGCTTGAGGGCCTGCTTCGACGCCTCGACCGGGCCGAGGCCCATGATCTCGGGGGAGAGGCCGGAGACGCCGGTGGAGACGATCCGGGCCAGCGGGGTCAGACCGAGCTCGGCGGCCTTGGTGTCCGACATGATCACCAGGGCGGCGGCGCCGTCGTTCAGCGGGCAGCAGTTGGCGGCGGTGACCAGGCCGTCGGGGCGGAAGACCGGCTTGAGGCCCTGCACGCCCTCCAGGGTGACGCCGGCGCGCGGGCCGTCGTCCGTCGAGACGACGGTGCCGTCCGGCAGCGTCACGGGGGTGATCTCGCGCTCCCAGAAGCCGTTCTTGATGGCCTGCTCGGCGAGGTTCTGCGACCGTACGCCGAACTCGTCCATCTCCTGGCGGCTGATGCCCTTCAGGCGGGCCAGGTTCTCGGCGGTCTGGCCCATCGCGATGTACGCGTCGGGGACGATGCCGTCCTCGCGCGGGTCGTGCCAGGTGGAGCCCTCGGAGGCGGCGACCTCGACGGTGCGGGCCTCGGCGTCGGCGAAGTAGGGGTTGTGCGTGTCCGGCAGGGAGTCGGAGTTGCCCTTCACGAAGCGGGACACCATCTCGACACCGGCCGAGATGAAGACGTCGCCCTCGCCCGCCTTGATCGCGTGCAGCGCCATCCGGGAGGTCTGCAGCGAGGAGGAGCAGTAGCGGGTGATCGTGCAACCCGGCAGGTGGTCCATGCCCATCCGCACGGAGACGATCCGGCCCAGGTTGTTGCCCTGCTCGCCGCCGGGCAGACCGCAGCCCAGCATCAGGTCGTCGATGTCGCGCGGGTCCAGCTCGGGCACCTTGGCCAGGGCGGCCTGGACGATGGTCGCGGTGAGGTCGTCCGGCCGCAGGTCCTTGAGGGAGCCCTTGAAGGCCCGGCCGATGGGCGAGCGGGCGGTCGAGACGATCACGGCTTCGGGCATCACGGCTCCATGAGGGTGCGGAATGGGCGGACTGAAAGGGAAGTTACCCGTACGTACCGCAGGGGTCACCGCTCAGGCGGTGTGACGCGGGCCTCTTTTCTAAGCGAGCGCTCAGTTGGCCGGGGTCTCCGCCGCCGTGGCGGTGTCCGCGGCCCCGCTCGCGGGCCTCTTCGCGACCCCCTCGCCGACCCCCTCCGAAGTCGCCCCGGCCGCTCCCTCCGCCACCGGCAGCCGCCGCCTGCGCCGGTGCTTCAGCAGCGCCCACGGGGCCCGGGCGCCCGTCACCTCGGTGCCCGCCTCCCGCGCCGCCTCGGCCGCCGCCTTGGCGACCGGCAGCATGTTCTCGTGACGGGCGGGCTCCAGGCGGTCCGCCTCCGGCCAGACGCCGAGGACCGCGCACAGGGTCGGCAGGACGGCCATCGCCGCCGTCGCGTACCCCTCCGCCGACGGGTGGAAGTTGTCGACCCCGAACATCTCGCGCGGGTTCGCCGCGAACTCGGGGCCCAGGAGGTCGCCCAGCGACACCGTCCGCCCGCCCTGCTCCACCACCACGATCGTCTGCGCCGCCGCCAGCTGCCGCGAGGCCCGCCGGGCCAGCCAGCGCAGCGGCTGGTAGACCGGCTCGATGGTGCCCAGGTCCGGGCAGGTCCCGACCACCACCTCGACCCCCGCCGTCCGCAGCCGCCGCACCGCCGCCGAGAGGAGCCGCACCGACTCCGTCGGCGCCGTCCGGTGCGTCACGTCGTTCGCCCCGATCATGATCACGCACACGTCCGGCGGGCCGAGCGGCTGCGTGATCAGCAGCGACACCTGGCGCTCCAGGTCGTCCGAGCGCGCCCCCGAGAGCGCCACGTTCCGCAGCACCACCGGCCGCTCCGCCACCGCCGCGAGCCCCGAGGCGAGCAGCGCGCCCGGCGTCTGACCCGAGCGGCGCACTCCCTGCCCCGCCGCCGTGGAATCACCCAGAAGGGCCAGCCGCAGGGGGTCCTCCGTGCCGAAGGCGCGGCCGTACAGGCCGTCCGCCCCCGGAGGCAGCGGCGCCGCCCCGTCCCCGACCGTCCGCTTCGCGAGCTGCATCTCGGCCAGCAGGACCCCCACCGCCGCCACCCCGAGCAGGCCGATGCTCCCGCCGCCGTACGCCGCACCCGCCGCGATCCGGCGCGCCACCCTCGCCCTCGACATGGGGCCGTCACCTCCTTCAAGCCGTTGGGTCCGTCGAGCGGTACCAGGTCCTTCAAGCCGTTCAGGGTCTAACTGCCCCGTAACCCGCTCCGACTACGCATACGCTTGCCACACCATTACGGAGACCCCGGAGATTACGGTGCAATTCCACGACTCGATGATCAGCCTCGTCGGCAACACCCCGCTGGTGAAGCTCAACAACGTCACAGCGGGTATTCAGGCGACCGTCCTGGCCAAGGTCGAGTACTTCAACCCCGGCGGCTCGGTCAAGGACCGGATCGCCGTGCGGATGATCGAGGCGGCAGAGCAGAGCGGCGAGCTCAAGCCCGGCGGCACCATCGTCGAGCCCACGTCCGGCAACACCGGCGTCGGCCTGGCGATCGTGGCCCAGCAGAAGGGCTACAAGTGCATCTTCGTCTGCCCCGACAAGGTGTCCCTCGACAAGATCAACGTGCTGCGGGCGTACGGCGCCGAGGTCGTCGTCTGCCCGACCGCCGTCGACCCCGAGCACCCCGACTCGTACTACAACGTGTCGGACCGGCTGGTCCGTGAGACCCCGGGGGCGTGGAAGCCCGACCAGTACTCCAACCCGAACAACCCGCGCTCCCACTACGAGACCACCGGTCCGGAGCTCTGGGAGCAGACGGACGGGAAGATCACGCACTTCGTGGCGGGCGTCGGCACCGGCGGCACTATCTCCGGCACCGGCAACTACCTCAAGGAGGCCAGCGGCGGCTCCGTCAAGGTCATCGGCGCCGACCCCGAGGGCTCCGTCTACTCGGGCGGCTCGGGCCGTCCGTACCTGGTCGAGGGCGTCGGCGAGGACTTCTGGCCCACCGCGTACGACCGGAACGTCACCGACCGGATCGTCGCCGTGTCCGACAAGGACTCGTTCCAGATGACCCGCCGCCTCGCCAAGGAGGAGGGCCTCCTCGTCGGCGGCTCCTGCGGCATGGCGGTCGTCGCCGCCCTGGAGGTCGCCAAGGAGCTCGGCCCCGACGACGTCGTGGTCGTCCTGCTGCCCGACTCCGGCCGCGGCTACATGTCGAAGATCTTCAGCGACGAGTGGATGGCCGGCCACGGCTTCCTGGAGGACACCTCCTCCGCCACCGTCGCCGACGTCCTGCGGCACAAGGAGGGCGTCATGCCCTCCCTCGTCCACATGCACCCGGACGAGACCGTCGGCCAGGCCATCGAGGTGCTGCGCGAGTACGGCGTCTCCCAGATGCCCATCGTGAAGCCCGGCGCCGGCCACCCCGACGTCATGGCCGCCGAGGTCGTCGGCTCGGTCGTCGAGCGCGAGCTGCTCGACGCGCTCTTCACCCAGCGCGCCTCCCTGGAGGACCCGCTGGAGCGCCACATGAGCTCCCCGCTGCCGCAGGTCGGCTCGGGCGAGCCGGTCGCCGACCTCATGTCCGTCCTGGGCGACGTCGCCGACGCCGCGATCGTGCTGGTCGAGGGCAAGCCGACCGGTGTCGTCAGCCGCCAGGACCTGCTGGCGTTCCTGGCCAACGGCGGCGCGAAGTAGTACGTGAAACTGGTTCTTCGTACAACCGGTACGAGCGTGACACGTGCGCGCAGCACCGGCTTAACACGCGTCCGGCACATTGGTGGTTGTCGGCGTCACGGACTTCCGGAGCGGCTCCCGGGTCTCCACAGACGTCGCGGACGCGGAGACCGGCCCTGACCCGGGCCCGTGTCCCTCGCGGGGACCGCCGTCGTCCCGCCCCCCGGTAACGGGGGTGCGGCGGTCCCCGCGGTCCACTTTCCCGGGCGCGGTACGCGCTGGCCCTCTCCTCACCCCCCTGCATATCCTTATGCAGAGTTATTGGCGGGTGAATAGGGAGGGGGCGGCATGAGCGACAGCCCGGCCGGTCGGCTGCAGGCGCTCTTCGAGGGGCACCGGCTGACGCCGACGCAGCGGCGGATCGCCCACTGCATGGTGCGGCGCGCCGGGGATGTGCCGTTCCTGTCCAGCGTCGAACTCGCGGAGCTCGCCGGCGTCAGCCAGCCCTCCGTCACCCGGTTCGCCGTCGCCCTCGGCTTCGACGGGTACCCGGCGCTCCGCCGCCATCTGCGGGAGGTCGCGCCCCCCGAACCCGGCGGCGTCGACGGCCGACAGCACAACGAGTACCAGCAGGCCGTGCTCGCCGAGATCGAGAACCTCCGGCACCTCGCCGGACTGCTCGCCGACCCCGCGCCCGTCGTGCGGGCCGGCCGGCTGCTCGCCGGCTCCCGCCCGCTGCCCGTCATCGGCCTGCGGGCCGCCTCCTCGCAGGCGCGCGGCTTCGCCTACTTCGCCGCCAAGGTGCACCCCGACGTCCGCCTCCTCGACGAGGGCGGCTCGATGCTCACCGACCGCGTCGACGCGGCCGTACGGGCCGGGGCCACGGCCCTGCTGTGCTTCGCGCTGCCCCGGCACGCCCGTGAGGTCGTCGAGGCGCTGGAGTACGCGCGGGCCGCCGGGCTCGCGGTCGTGACCGTCGCCGAGTCGGCGTTCGCGCCCGTCGCCGCCCACAGCGACCTGCTCATCCCGGCCGCCGTCGGCACCGGACTCGCCTTCGACACCGCCTGCGCGCCGATGATGCTCGGCCGGGTCCTCCTGGAGGCCATGGCGGACGAACTCCCGGACGCTCAGGCGCGCCTGGAGGAGTTCGACTCGAAGGCGGCGGCGCGGGGCCTGTTCGTGGAGTAGTCCGCGGGCCCCGCGAGCCCGTCAGACGTCCAGCTCGTTCTCGATCTTCTTCAGCTGGTGGCGGGCCATCGCCAGGTTCGCGCGGCCCTTGTCGAGGGCGAGGTAGAGGAAGAGACCGCTCGTGTTGCGTCCCTTGAGCAGCCGGATCAGGTGGTAGTGGGTGCCGAGGGTGATGAGGATGTCCTCGATCTCGTCGTTGAGCCCCAGCATCTCCATCGCCCGGACCTTGGCCCGGACGACGTCGGTGTTGCCGGCCGCCGCCACGTTCAGGTCGAGCTCCTTGCCGCCGCCGATCGTGCCGAGCGCCATGCCGCTGGTGTAGTCGACGAGGGCGGCGCCGATGGCGCCTTCGATGGAGGCCGCTTCCTTGAGGGAGGTCTCGGTGTTCGCCATGGTCGTACTTCCTTTTCGGGTGTGCTGATCGGACGGTTCTGTTCGGTCTCGCGTCGTTCGGTCGCGTCAGTTCAGGTCTTTGCGCTCCAGCGCGCCGTCGACGAGTTCGCCTATCCGGGCGCTGGACCGTCGGGCCTCCAGATGGAGCCGGCCCACGTTGATGCGGGGCTCGGCGAGGAGGGTCAGGACGGCGGCGCCGCCCGCCGCGTACGTCGCCACATAGCCGCTCTCGCCGCGGACGAGCAGTTCGCGGAAGCGGCCCTGCCCGGTGGAGTCGGTCAGCCGCTGTCCGACGCCGAGCGCCGCCGCCGTCAGCGCGGCCACGCTCTCGGCCTCGCCGTCCACCGTGTCGTGGGCGAGCACGAGTCCGTCCGCGCTGGCCGCGAGCGCCCCCGTCAGCTGGGGGAGCCGGGCCCGCAGCCGTCTGAGCTCGCCGAGGACCTCGGCTTCTGCCGTCATGAGCTGTCTCCTCTCGGCGCGCAGGCGCAGGGCACGCCTCATCACAGGTGTGCCTCCAGGGCGTCACGGAGCCGGCGCAGCAGGGCGATGTCGGGATCCGCGACCGGCGGGGCCGGTGAGAGCACCGGCGGTGGCGGTACGGAGTCGGGTACGAGCGGGGTCTCGACGAGCCCGGCGGCGGCGAGCCGCCGTACGTCGAGAAGGGTGTGGAAGGCGGGGCGGCCGAGCAGCCGCGCCAGCTCCGCCGGGGTCCGCTCCCCGTCGGCGGCGGCGAGCAGCGCACGCTGGCGCGCGCCGACGCTCTGACCGGGTCCGGCGGCGCGCGGCACGACCGGTGCGGTGTCGACGGAGGCGTACGGCCAGACGGCGTCGAGGAGTTCGCGGCGGCGGACGGTCTCGCGCTCGACGGCCTCGGCGGAGACCGGCCGTACCGTGCCGAACCAGTGCCCCACCCCGTACCGGAAGCGGGTCGGCCCGCTGGTGGGGGAGAGGGCGAAGAAGGCCGCGTCGAAGACGGCGCCGAGGTGGCAGATCTCCAGCTCGCCGTCGTGGAGCCGGCCGCTGTCGACGAGGAAGCGGCCGACGGCGCGGTGGGCGCCGGCCCGGTCGACGGCCTCGTCCCAGCCTTCCCGGGGGAGCCGGCCGCCGGTGGTCAGCAGGACGTCGACGCCGGGGGCGGCGGGGCTCTCGGCGTGCACGACCCGGCCGTCGACGAGGTAGAGCGTGCCGTGGTCGCGGAGCAGGGCGCCGGTGGCCTTCTCGGCGGCCAGCCGGACCAGCATCGGGGAGACCGGGGCGGCGGTGGCGGTGGCGGCGGGGCTCATCCGAGGACCAGCCGCTCGGCGAGGTCGCGCAGCCGTATGCGGGCGAGGGCGAGATTGCCGGTGTCGCGGTCGAGCCAGAGATGGAGGAATACGCTGCTGTCGAAGGAGGTCTCGACGAAACGCAGGACGTGGTAGCCGGCGCGGGTGGTGACGATCAGGTCCTCGACCGGCGGGCCGGGTGGTGCGTCCGGTGCTCCGCTCGCGGTGAAGGAGTCGAACTCGGCGGCCGCCCTGGCTATTTCGGCCGTCTCGGCGGCCGTGGTCTCGTGGTCGCCGGTCGGTGACTCACCCGTCGTCCCGAGGGCGAGCCCGCTGGTCCAGTCGACCAGGGAGGCTCCGCGAGCGCCTGGCAGGGCCATGGCCTCCAGAAGGCACTCGTCGATTCCGGGCACGCGGATTCCCCTCCCAATGCGGCGTGCGAACGTGCGGCAGTGACGGTGACGCTACTCAACGTTCCGGCCCTGGGGAGGCGTTCTGGCATTTTCCATCGGAACATGCCTCTGTCTGACGGAAATTGATCCCGCGCGTTGATCAGATCCGGGACTCGACGGCGTTCGCGATGTCGGACAGGTCCTTCGCCAGCGCCTTGGCGACGGCCTTCGAGCCGAAGCGGGCGAGCAGCCGGGCGACGAGTCCCGGGGTGCGGCCGGCGGCGGGCCGGGAGGAGAAGGCCATCCGCAGGGTGGTGCCCCCGCTGCCGTCGGGCGTCAGGGTGAGCCCGGAGACGTAGTGCATGCCGTGCGATTCGGCCACCGTGACGTACCGCTCGGGGGCCTCGCACTCGGTCACCGTCATCTCCTCCGTGGCCTCCTTGCCCAGCATCCGCCGTGTCTCGCGCCAGCGTGTGCCCACGCCGAAGACGCCCTCGGTGAGCACCTCCACCTTCTCGACGCCGGACAGCACGCGGGGCATGTCCCGCAGGTCGGTGATCGCCTCCCAGACCCGGCCGGGGGAGGCGGCGACCCGGCGCTCGACGACGACGGAGGTGGTGTCCTTGCCCGAAGCGGTCATGGCTCCATGGAAGCCGGGCCGCCGGGCCCCCGCTACCGGACGGGCCGCCGGGCCCCGCTACCGGACGAGCGCGTCCGCGTGTGCCCCGCCCGCCTCCGCGACGATCTCGGCGAGCGTCTGGGGCGTGCGCACGGCCGTGAACGTCACCGCCCCGTCGTCGGCCACCGTGAAGCCGTGGATGCCGGGGCGGGGCAGGCTGTTGTACGCGTAGTGGTGGGCGAAGTAGTACGCGCCGGTGTCCGGGACGGCCACGATGTCCCCGGGGCGCAGCAGCGGCAGCGCGCGCTCCGCGGCGAGCAGGTCCCCGGCGAAGCAGGCGGGCCCCGCGACGTCCTGGACGGTGACCTCGCCGGCGCGCGGGCGGCCCTCGGCGTCGTACGGCAGGACGCGCAGCGGCCAGGAGGCGGGGGCGTAGACCGTGCGGGTGGCGAGCTGTACGCCCGCGTGGGTGACGGCGATGGGGCGGCCGCCCGAGGTCTTCGTGTACTCCACCCGGGCGAGGACCGTGCCGTGCTTGGCGAGGAGGGAGCGGCCGAACTCGGTGACCAGCCGGTAGCGGCCGTCGAAGAGCCCGGGGGCGGTGTCGGCGAGCAGCCGGGCGTACTCCGCGTACGTCGGCGTCTCCTCGTCGGAGGCGAAGTTGACCGGCAGGCCGCCGCCGATGTCGAGGGTGTCGATCTGCTGCCGTCCGGCCGTCCGGTTGATCTCCTCGGCGAGCGCGTACGCCTCGCCGACCCCCTCCGTCATCAGGGCGAGCGGGATGCCCTGGGAGCCGGTGTGGGTGTGCAGCCGGGTCAGCCAGGGCCGCTCCAGGAAGGCTGCCACGACGGTCTTGCGGGCGCCCTCGTCGCGCAGCGCCACACCGAACTTCGAGGTGGCGGTCGCGGTCGAGAGAGCGCCGATGGAACCCGCTCCGACCTGCGGGTTCACCCGGAGGCCGAGGCGTGAGGCGGTGGGCGCGGAGGCGACGAGGGCGTCGAGCCTGGCCAGCTCCTGGAGGTTGTCGGCGTTGACGGCGATCCCGAGCGCGAGGGCCTGGCGGAGCTCGGCCGGCGTCTTCGCGGGGGAGTCGAGCACGGTGTGGGTGGGCGGGATCCCGGCGGCGCGGGCCAGGGCCAGCTCGCCGGGGCTGGCGACCTCGACGCCGAGGCCCGCCTCGTGGAGCAGGCGCAGGACGGGCACGAGCGGGGCGGCCTTCACGGCGAAGGCGTGCAGCACGGGGGCGTCGGTGACGGCCGCGAAAGCGCTGGTCAGGGCGGCGGCGGAGGCGCGGATGCCGGCGGTGTCGAGGAGGGCGACGACCGGTTCGGCGGGGGAGAGGAGTCCTTGGTCGACGGAGGCTCGGACGGCGAGATCACGGCGGTAGGAGGCCATGCGGCCCATCCTCGTGCATGTCTTCACCAGGACGGGTGAGGGCGGCCCTGTTGACTACAACTATTCATCACGTCAGGATGTGAATATCTGTACGACATTCGAGGAGGCACCGCCATGTCAGGACCCCGCCCCGTACGAGCAGCCCGCGGTACGGAACTGAGCGCCCTGGGATGGCAGCAGGAAGCCGCCCTCCGGATGCTCCAGAACAACCTCGACCCCGAGGTCGCCGAGCACCCCGACAAGCTCGTCGTCTACGGCGGCACCGGCAAGGCCGCCCGCGACTGGCGCTCCTTCGACGCGATGGTCCGCACCCTGCGGACGCTCAAGCAGGACGAGACGATGCTCGTCCAGTCCGGCCGCCCCGTCGGCGTCATGCAGACCCACGAGTGGGCCCCGCGCGTCCTCCTCGCCAACTCCAACCTCGTCGGCGACTGGGCGAACTGGGAGGAGTTCCGGCGCCTGGAGCACCTCGGCCTCACCATGTACGGCCAGATGACCGCCGGCTCCTGGATCTACATCGGCACCCAGGGCATCCTCCAGGGCACCTACGAGACCTTCGCCGCCGTCGCCGCCAAGAAGTTCAACGGCACCCTGGCCGGCACCATCACCCTCACCGCCGGCCTCGGCGGCATGGGCGGCGCCCAGCCCCTCGCCGTCACCATGAACGACGGCGTCGCCCTCTGCATCGACGTCGACCCGCGCGCCATCGAGCGCCGCATCGAGCACCGCTACCTGGACGTCAGGGCCGACAACCTGGCCCACGCCCTCCAGCTGGCGACCGAGGCCCGCGACGCCCGCCGCCCGCTCTCCATCGGCCTCCTCGGCAACGCCGCCGAGCTGCTCCCGCAGATGCTCGCCGAGGGCGCCCCGATCGACATCGTGACGGACCAGACCTCCGCCCACGACCCGCTCGCCTACCTTCCGATCGGCGTCGCCTTCGACGACATGGCCGACGCGGCGGCGAAGGACCCGGCCGGCTTCACCCAGCGCTCCCGCGAGTCGATGGCCAAGCACGTCGAGGCCATGGTCGGCTTCATGGACGCCGGCGCCGAGGTCTTCGACTACGGCAACTCGATCCGCGGCGAGGCCCAGCTCGCCGGCTACGACCGCGCCTTCGCCTTCCCCGGCTTCGTCCCCGCCTACATCCGCCCGCTGTTCTGCGAGGGCAAGGGCCCGTTCCGCTGGGCCGCCCTCTCCGGCGAGGCATCGGACATCCACAAGACGGACAAGGCGATCCTGGAGCTCTTCCCGGAGAACGAGTCCCTGCACCGCTGGATCAAGATGGCCGGCGAGCGCGTCCACTTCCAGGGCCTGCCCGCCCGCATCTGCTGGCTCGGCCAGGGCGAGCGCGACAAGGCCGGCGACATGTTCAACGACATGGTCGGCAACGGCACCCTCGCCGCCCCCCTCGCGATCGGCCGCGACCACCTCGACTGCGGCTCCGTCGCCTCCCCGTACCGCGAGACCGAGGCCATGCTCGACGGCTCCGACGCGATCGCGGACTGGCCCCTCCTGAACGCCATGGTGAACGTCGCCTCCGGCGCGTCCTGGGTCTCCATCCACCACGGCGGCGGCGTCGGCATGGGCCGCTCCATCCACGCCGGCCAGGTCTCGGTGGCCGACGGCACCGCGCTCGCCGGCGAGAAGATCCGCCGCGTCCTGACGAACGACCCCGGCATGGGCGTCATCCGCCACGTCGACGCGGGCTACGACATCGCGGAGCGCGTCGCCGACGAGAAGGGCGTCCGCGTCCCGATGCGCGAGGGTGACTCCGCGTGACCTCGTCCCACGACGCCGCCGAGGCGCCCCGCGGCTCCACCCGGGCCGCCTCGGCGGGGGCCGGGCGACCGGACTCCCCCTCGTTCCACGCGATGTGGCGCAGCCTCGCCCCCATCGGCCGCAACGCGGCCTCCGGCGGCTACCGCCGCTACGCCTGGACCCCGGCCGACGCCGACTGCCGGCTCTGGTTCCGGATGCAGGCCGAGGCCCGCCGCCTGGACGTCGAGACCGACCGCAACGGCAACCAGTGGGCCTGGCTCGGCGACCCGACGGCCGGCGACGCGGTGGTCACCGGCTCGCACCTGGACTCCGTCCCCGACGGCGGCGCCTTCGACGGCCCCCTCGGCGTCGTGTCCGCCTTCGCCGCGCTCGACGAACTCCGCTCCCGCGGCGTCTCGTTCAAGCGCCCCCTCGCCATCGTCAACTTCGGCGACGAGGAGGGTGCCCGCTTCGGCCTCGCCTGCGTCGGCTCCCGCCTCACCGCCGGCCGGCTGACGAAGGAGCAGGCGTACGAGCTCCGCGACGCCGACGGCGTCTCCCTCCCGCAGGCCATGGAGGCGGCCGGACACGACCCGGCCGCCATCGGCGCCGACCCGGAACGCCTGGCCCGTATCGGCGCCTTCGTCGAGCTGCACGTCGAGCAGGGCCGAGCCCTGGACCTGTCCGGCGACGCCGTCGGCATCGCCTCCGCCATCTGGCCGCACGGCCGCTGGCGGTACGACTTCGCGGGCGAGGCCAACCACGCCGGCACCACCCGGCTCGTCGACCGCCGCGACCCGATGCTGACCTACGCGGAGACGGTCCTCGCCGCCCGCCGCGAGGCCGAACTCGCGGGCGCCGTCGCCACCTTCGGCAAGATCGCGGTCGAGCCGAACGGCGTCAACGCCATCCCGTCGATGGTCCGCGGCTGGCTCGACGCCCGCGCCGCCGACCAGGGCGCCCTGGACAAGGTCGTCACCGGCATCGAGGCGGAGGCCCGCGCCTTCGCCGCCCGCCACGGCATCGACCTCACGGTCGTCCAGGAGTCCTTCACCCCGATCGTGGACTTCTCGCACGCCCTGCGCGACGAGCTGTCCCGGATCCTCGGGGCGTCGGGCAAGGTCCCCGTCCTCGGCACCGGCGCGGGCCACGACGCGGGTATTTTGTCCGAATCGATCCCGACCGCCATGCTGTTCGTACGGAACCCCACCGGCGTCTCGCACTCCCCGGCCGAATCCGCGGCCGAGGACGACTGCGTGGCCGGGGTCCTCGCACTCGCCGACGTACTGGAGGAGCTGGCGTGCCGCTGACGACGTACTGGCTGGAGCACGCCTGGCTCGACACGAACGTCGAGCCGGGCGTGACCCTGACCGTGTCCACCGGCGACTCCGCCGCGGGGACCGGCGACGGCCGCATCGGCACCGTCCACGCCGGGGTCGACACCCCGCCGCCCGGCGCCGTCGTCCTTCGCGGCCTCACGATCCCCGGCCTCTCCAACGCCCACTCGCACGCCTTCCACCGCGCCCTGCGCGGCACCGTCCAGGTCGGCTCCGGCACCTTCTGGACCTGGCGCGAGGTCATGTACACCGTCGCCCAGCGGCTCACCCCCGACAGCTACTTCGCCCTCGCCCGCGCGGTGTACGCGGAGATGGCGCTCGCGGGCATCACCTCCGTCGGCGAGTTCCACTACCTCCACCACGCGCCCGGCGGCACCCCCTACGCCGACCCCAACGCCATGGGCGAGGCGCTCATCGCCGCCGCCACCGAGGCCGGCATCCGCATCACCCTCCTCGACACCGCCTACCTCTCCGCCGGCTTCGGCGCCGCCCCCGAGCAGCACCAGCTCCGCTTCACCGACGGCACGGCGGACCGCTGGGCCGAACGGGTGTCGGCCCTGAAGGAGCGGGACGGCGTACGCATCGGAGCGGCCGTCCACTCCGTGCGCGCGGTCCCGGCCGACCAGCTGTCGACCGTCGCCCAGTGGGCCGCGGAGCGGAGCGCCCCCCTCCATGTCCACCTCTCGGAGCAGACCGCCGAGAACGACGCCTGCCTCGCCGCGCACGGCCTCACCCCCACCCAGCTCCTCGCCGAGCACGGCGTCCTCGGCCCCCGGACCACGGGCGTCCACAACACCCACCTGACCCCCGGGGACATCGCCCTCCTCGGCTCGTCCACCACCGGCACCTGCATGTGCCCGACGACCGAACGCGACCTCGCGGACGGCATCGGTCCCGCCGTGGCCCTCCAGCGCGCCGGCTCCCCGCTCTCCCTCGGCAGCGACAGCCACGCGGTCGTCGACCTGCTGGAAGAGGCGCGGGCCATGGAGCTCAACGAGCGCCTGCGCACCCGCACCCGCGGCCACTGGACCGCCGCCGCCCTGCTCCGCGCCGCCACCGCCGACGGCCACGCGGCCCTCGGCTGGGCCGACGCGGGCACCCTGGAGGCGGGCGCCCTCGCCGACTTCACGACGATCGCCCTGGACACCGTCAGGACAGCGGGACCGGTACCGCGTCTGGGAGCCGAGACGGCGGTATTCGCAGCGTCGGCCGCGGACGTGCGGCACACGGTCGTGGGCGGCCGTCACGTGGTCCGGGACGGCGTCCACGCCTCCGTGCCGGACGTGGGCCAGGCCCTCGCGGACTCGATCGCCGCGCTGCGCGGCTGAAGGAGACACCTCTCATGAACACCGGCCCCGCGGCGACGAACAACCCGGCCGCGACCTCCGCCCCCACGAGCGCGAACAGCGCCGTGGCGACGACCGCCACCGCCATCGTCAACATCGCCAGCCTCGTCACCAACGATCCCTCCCTCGGTGATGGCAGTTCCCTGGGCCTGATCCAGGACGCGGCCGTCGTCATCGACGGCGACCGTGTCGTCTGGGTCGGTGAATCCAGCAAAGCACCCGCCACTGACAACAGGATCGACGCCGGCGGCCGGGCCGTGATCCCCGGCTTCGTCGACTCCCACTCGCACCTCGTCTTCGCGGGCGACCGGACCGCCGAGTTCAACGCCCGCATGTCGGGCCAGCCGTACAAGGCGGGCGGCATCCGCACGACCGTCGCGGCGACCAGGGCGGCGAGCGACGAGGCCCTCTCGGCGAACGTGGCCCGCTTCATGAGCGAAGCCCTCCGCCAGGGCACCACCACCTTCGAGACCAAGTCCGGCTACGGCCTGACGGTCGAGGACGAGGCCCGCGCCCTGCGCATCGCGGCCGAGCACACCGACGAGGTCACCTACCTCGGCGCGCACATCGTCTCGCCGGACTACGCCGACGACCCGGCGGCGTACGTGGAGCTGGTGACGGGCGAGATGCTCGACGCCTGCGCCCCGTACGCCCGCTGGGTGGACGTCTTCTGCGAGAAGGGCGCCTTCGACGGCGACCAGGCCCGCGCGATCCTCACCGCCGGCAAGGCGAAGGGCCTCCACCCCCGGGTGCACGCCAACCAACTCACGTACGGTCCCGGCGTGCAGCTGGCGGTGGAACTCGACGCGGCGAGCGCGGACCACTGCACCCACCTGACGGACGCGGACGTGGACGCGCTCGCCTCCGGCGACACGGTCGCCACCCTCCTCCCGGGGGCGGAGTTCTCCACCCGCGCCGAGTGGCCGAACGCCCGCCGTCTCCTGGACGCGGGCGTCACCGTCGCCCTGTCCACGGACTGCAACCCCGGCTCCTCCTTCACCTCCTCCGTCCCCTTCTGCATCGCCCTCGCGGTACGGGACATGGGCATGACGCCCGACGAGGCCGTCTGGTCCGCCACCGCCGGCGGCGCGGCCGCCCTCCGCCGCACCGACGTCGGCCGCCTCACCCCCGGCGCCCGTGCCGACCTGACCTTCCTCGACGCCCCGTCCCACGTCCACCTGGCCTACCGGCCGGGCGTCCCCCTGGTGACCGAGGTCTGGCGCGCGGGCGTGCGGGTGGCCTGACCCCGGGATTGAGTAACGGGGCTGAGTAGACGTACTCAGGTGGGGCGGCCCGTCCCCGCGCAGACTTCGACCATGAACTCGACGTCCCTGCGGAACACCCGAGCCGGTCGCGGCCTGGCACTCGCGGCCCTGTGCACCCTCGCCCTCACCGCCTGCGGTACGGAGGGCACGGGGAGCCGGACCCCGGCGGGTGCCGGGGCCGGGGCGACGCGGGTGGCGGACCCCACCCCGCCCGCCGCCCCCACCCCGACCCCCACCGCACCGCTCCCCGACCCCGCCGACGACCCCCGCCTCACCCCCGCGCAACAGGCGGCCGAGCTCAGGCTCATGGAACTCGCCCTCGACGTCGCCGGGCCGTGCGCGGGCGGCCCGCCCCCCGTGCCCACGGCGGAGCCGGACGCGCCGTCGGCGCGTCCGGGCGCCCCGCTCCCGCCGCCCGTCTCCGGTCCGTCCGACATCCCCGTCCCCGTCGAGGACCCGGAGCCGCCCACCGAGACGCCCTGGAGCTTCGAACGGGCCCGCCAGGAAGTCGAGTTGAGCGACGTCGACAAGTGCGTCGCGCCCCGCCACGGCGACCGCATCGCGAAGGCCCTGGACGGCGGGACCCCGGCGAACCCGGCCGACGTCGACAAGGCACTCCGCGGCCTCGGGTACGACGTCGACTACCGCCTCCACGGCCCGCGGAAGACGAACGGCACGGTCGAGTTCACCCTCGACCTCCGCTTCATGGGCGGCGAACTCTGCCTCACCGGGCGCTTCGACGGCACCGACACCGCCTTCGACCCCTACGGCGCCTCACCGGAGGTCCGCTGCACGGACGTGAAGCGCCGCGCCTGAGTGCCGCCGTGCCGCCGTGAAACACCACGGCTGAGACCCGGCATGAAGGCCGGAAGCCGGAGCGGCCCCGCATCCGAGCCCCTACCCTCAGGGCCATGACCGTCACCACCGCCCTCTGGTCCTTCGCGCTGGTCGTGGGACTCCTCACCCTCACCCCGGGCCTCGACACCGCCCTGGTCCTGCGCACCTCGGCCCTCGGTCATCGCGCGCGGGCCTGGGGCGTCGTCCTCGGCATCCAGACGGGCGTCCTCGCCTGGGGCGCGCTGACCTCACTGGGCGTGACCGCGCTCCTCACGGCGTCGCACCTGGCCTACGAGGTCCTGCGCTGGGCGGGCGCCGCCTACCTGGTCTGGATGGGCGTCCAGATGCTCCGCAGGACCTTCCGGGGTCTGCCCGCGACGGAATCGGACGACCCGGCCCCCGCCGCCGCGGACTCCTTCGCCGCCGGCTGGCGCCAGGGCGCCTTCACCAACCTCCTCAACCCGAAGGTGGGCGCCTTCTACGTGGCCGTGCTGCCGCAGTTCCTCCCCCCGGACGCCGACCACCTGGTGATGGGCCTCCTTCTCACCACCGAGCACATCCTCCTCGGCCTGCTCTGGTCCACCGTCCTCATCGCCTGTGCCCGACTCCTCTCCGGCTGGCTCCGCCGCCCCGCGGCCCGCCGCACCCTCGACCGCGTCACCGGCACGGTCATCGCCGCCTTCGGCATCCGCCTGGCCTTCGGCGACTGAGGGCCGGCGACTCCCCGGTCCCGTCCCGCTCGGTCGTCGTCCGCCGCCGTGTCCGTTCCCTCACGGGTCGGGCACGGAAGACCGGGTATCCCTGCCCTGGCCGGTTGCGGACGGGTACCGTCCTGTCCTGGCAGCACTCAGGGGGGAAGACCGGGGGGTCGGTGTGGTGAGCGCTTTTCGCATGCGGATCGTGAGGCCCGGGGAGCTGACCGACCGCGAGATCGAGGCGTGGCGGGAGCTGCGGATCAAGTCCGGTGCGCCCGCGAACCCGTTCATGGAACCGGAGTTCACGCGCGCGGTGGCCGAGGTGCGGCCCGGCTCGCGGGTCGCGGTGTGGTGCGAGGGCGACCAGCCGGTCGGGTTCTTCCCGTACGAGAAGGGGCCGTTCGGGATCGGCCGGGCGATCGGGTTCGGCGTCTCCGACAGCCAGGGGGCCGTCCTGCGGCCCGGGCTCCGGCCGGCCGCCCGCGCGGTGCTGCGCGCCTGCGGCCTCGCCGTCTGGGGCTTCGACAACCTGGAGGACGGCCAGCCGGTCTTCGCGGGCGCGGCCGCCGAGTCCTTCGCCTCGCCGGTGATCGACGTCGGCGAGGGGTACGCGGCCTACGAGGCGCTGCTGCGCGTGCAGTCGCCGAAGTTCCTCAGGACCACCCTCGCCAAGGAGCGCAGGCTCGGCCGCCAGGCGGACGGCGGGCTCCGGTTCGTCTTCGACGAGCGCGACCCGGCGGCCCTGCGCACCCTCATGGAGTGGAAGTCCGCCCAGTACCGCAGGACCGGCCGCGGCGACCGCTTCGCCAAGGAGTGGATCAGCGCCCTCGTCCGCCGCCTCCACGAGCAGCGCACGCCCGGCTGCTCAGGGGTGCTGTCCGTGCTGTACCTCGGGGACCGTCCGATCGCCGCGCACTTCGGGCTGCGGTCGCGCTCCGTCCTCGCGTGCTGGTTCCCGTCCTACGACACGGAGTTCGCGAAGTACTCGCCCGGCCTGGTGCTCCACCTGCGGATGGCCGAGGGCGCGGCGGCCGCCGGGATCACGCTGCTCGACCTGGGGCGCGGCGCCGCCGAGTACAAGGACGCGCTGAAGACCGGGGAGCTGACGGTGCACGAGGGCACGGTCGTCCGGCCGGGTGTCCGCGCCGCCTTCCACTGGGTGCGCCGCGAGCCGCCCCGCCGGGCCGTCGCCTTCGTCCGCGAACGTCCGGCCCTCGCCGCCCGCGGCCGAGCCGCCCTCAACGGCCTCGCGCGCCTGCGGGGCCACCGTTAGCCCCGCGTACGCCCCCCGCCCCGACCCCGTCCGCCGTACCTCCGTGGGGGATTCCCGATGAGCAGCCGAGCACCCCGACCGATATCCGTCGCCGAGCTCGACCTCGACGCGCCCGAAGGGCCCGTCCTGGCGTTCCGCCCGGCGCCCGGCGGGCCGCCCGTGGAGCCGGGTGAGGTCTACACGCTGGTACGGCTCAGGGGCCGGCCCGCGGCCACGGTGGTCGGGACGGTGGCGGAGGGCGAGGACCCGGCGGAGGTGCTCGCGGCCCTGGCGGGGCGGCGGCTCGCGCAGGCGGGTCCCCGGACGGACGCCGAACGGCTCGCGGCGGCGCGCCCACTGGCCCGCCCCGACCTGCTCGCCCGGGCCCGCCGCGGACTCGCCCCGCCCCGCGCCTCCGTCGTCGTCGCCACCCGCGAGCGCCCCGGGCAGCTGGCCCGCGCGCTCGATTCGCTGCTCGCGCAGGACCATCCCGACCACGAGCTGATCGTCGTGGACAACGCGCCCCGCACCACCGACACCCACGACCTGGTCACCGGGAAGTACGCGGACCGCGTCCGGTACGTGCGCGAGGACACCCCGGGTCTTGCCGTCGCCCACAACACGGGTCTGGCCGCCGCCGACGGCACCGTCGTCGCCTTCACCGACGACGACGTGATCGCCGACCCGCACTGGCTGACCGCCCTGACCGAGCCGTTCGCCGCCGATCCCGGCCTCGGCTGTGTGACGGGCCTGATCCTGCCCGCGCGGCTGCGCACCCCGGCCCAGATCCTCCTGGAGTCGCACGGCGGCTTCGCCAAGGGGTTCGCGCCGCGGGTGTACGACCCGGCGGAGCCGCCCGCCGACGAGCCGCTGTTCCCGTTCACGGCGGGGAGCTTCGGATCGGGCGCGAACATGGCCTTCCGGACCGCCGCGCTGCGCGAGGCCGGCGGGTTCGACCCGGCGACCGGGACCGGGACCGCGGCCAGGGGAGGGGACGACCTGTACGCGTTCGTCGCGGTCCTCTCCGCCGGCTTCCGGCTCCGCTACACCGCCGAGGCACTCGTCTGGCACCACCACCGCGACACCTGGCAGGACCTGCGGAACCAGGCGTACGGCTACGGCGCGGGCCTCACCGCGTACCTCACGGCGACGCTGGTACGCCGTCCCCGCCTGCTGCCCGCGCTGCTCGCCCGGGTGCCGCGCGGACTCGCCCACGCCCGGACGATCACGGCCCGGCGCGGGGAGACCTCCGAGGGCGGGGTCCCGGGCGAGCACGGCACCCACCACCATCCCTGGCCTCGCAGCCTCTCCCGACTGGAGCGACGCGGCATGCTGTTCGGCCCGATCGGATACGCGAAAGCCCGTGCGCGGGCGCGACGGGGGAGGACCGCCCGATGACCGCCGCCGCCCCCACCCGGATACCCGTCCTCCTCTATCACGCGGTGATGGAGGACCCGCCGGACTGGATCGCCGAATTCACCGTCTCACCACGGGAGTTCGCGTCCCAGTTGGACGCGGTCGTCGCCAGTGGGCGGACCGCGATCACCGTCGGCGAGCTCGCCGCGCACCTCACCGCCGGGACCCCGCTGCCGCCCCGCCCGGTCGTCCTCACCTTCGACGACGGCTTCGCCGACCTGGCCGGGCCGACGGCCGAGGCGCTCGCCGCACGGGAGCTGCCGGCGACCGCGTACCTGACGACCGGCGCCCTCACCCCGGGCCGGCCCTGTCTGCTGCCGCCCGCGCCGATGATGACGCTGGCGCAGGCGCCGCGCCTGGAGCGGTACGGGATGGAGGTCGGCGCCCACACCGTCACCCACCCGCAGCTCGACACCCTCGCGCCGAACGCGCTGCGCCGCGAACTGCGCGAGTCCAAGGCGGTCCTGGAGGACGTCCTCGGGCACGAGGTGCGGCACCTCGCCTACCCGCACGGCTACAACAGCCCGGCCGTGCGGCGGGCCGCCGCGGCCGCCGGGTACACCTCGGCGGTCGCCGTCCGGCACGCGCTCAGCTCCGGGACCGACGAGGTCTACCGCATCGCCCGGCTCATCCTGCGCCGCGGCCACACCGTCGCCGACGTCGAGCAGTGGATGGAGGGGCGCGGCGCGAGGACCGCGCCGTACCCGGACTCGCTGCCCACGGTCGGCTGGCGGATGTACCGCAGGGCCCGCGCCCTGCTCAAGGGGCCCGAGTTCGCGGGCTGACCGCGGCGCCGGCGGCGGAACCACCCGCCGAAGATCGACAACCTCCGGAGGGAGTCCGGGAGTTGAACGCCTGAACACAACCGAAGTACGTTCCTGTACTTCGCCGAAGGGACAGTTCGTGGGGGGAGTGGCGTCGTGCAGCACCATGTGCCAACACCGGTGACCGGGAGCGGCGTTCCGCCGCAGCCCGCCGCGGCGGACCGGGACGCGGCGAACCCGGCCTCGGCGGACCGGGTGGCGCAGGGCCGGGAGCGCGCCGAGGGCGACCGCCCCGGCGTCGCCGGCCTCCTCCGCTCGCCCGCCGCGCACAACCTCGCCGCGCTGGTCGTGGCCGCCGGGCTCTGGCTCTGGGCGCTGCCCCGCATCGACTTCCGCAACATCGACGAGTTCGGCCTGCTGGACCGCTTCCCGATCGCCTTCTACGCCGCCCTCGCCGTCCTGACCTTCGGCTTCGTCCTCACCCTGCGCCGGGCGGGCACCGCGCCGATCTGGCCCGCGACGTACTGCGCGGCGATGCTCGTCGCCCTGAAGGCGCCGCCCGCGATCCTCTACGACACGGTCCGCTATGCCTGGGCGTCCAAGCACGACGCGATCATCACCCGGCTGCTGACCGAGGGCACCGTCCACCCCGGCCGCGAGCTGTCCGGCGGCATGTCCGCGTACGACCAGTGGCCCGGCTTCTTCTCCCTCGACGCGGCCCTCGTCCGCGCCTTCGGCGTCGACGCCGCCGCCTCGTTCATCAACTGGGCCCCGGTCGCGCTCGGCATGCTGACCGTGCCCGTCCTCATCCTCGTCTACCGCACGTTCAGCGACGACTGGCGCCTCGTGTGGACCGGCGTGTGGATCTTCCAGCTGGCGAACTGGGTGGGCCAGGACTACCTGTCGCCGCAGGGCTTCTCGTACCTGCTCTACCTCACCGTGTTCGCCGTCGTCGTCCGGCACTTCGTGCTGCCCGGCTCGGCCGGCGCGCTCCGGGACCGGTCCGCGCTCGATCCGGCCGCCGCGGCCGTGCCGCCGCCCACCACCACCCGGCAGCGGGCGGTCGCCGTCCTGTTCCTCCTGCCGATCATCGCGACCGTCAACGCCTCGCACCAGCTCACCCCCGTGATGCTGTGCGCGACCCTGTTCGTCCTCTGCCTCACCCGCCGCTACCGCAACCTCGGGCTGCTCGCCGTGACCGGCGCGGTCATGCTCGCCTGGAACCTGACGATGGGCCGCGAGCTCTTCCTCGACACCCTCGGCACCCTGCGCGAGAAGGCCGGCGACCTGCTCGGCAACTCGCGGCCCGGATTCGCGGGCGACCCCACCGGCCCCGGCCCCGAACTCGTCGGCAGCGCCAACATCCTGATGGTCCTCGCGCTCGGCGGCCTGGCCGCCGCGGCCGTCCTGCTCCGCCGCCGGCTGGCCCGCAGCGCCCTGCCGCTCGTGCTCGCCGCCGCCGCGCCCCTGCCGATGTTCGCCGTCAACGACTACGGCGGCGAGATGATCTTCCGGGTCTACCTCTTCGGGCTGCCCGGCTCGGCCTTCTTCGCCGCCGCCGCGCTCGTCCCGGCGGCCGGGGCCGCGAGCCGCGCCGCGGTGATCGCCCGCCGGGTGGCCGCCGTCGCCCTGCCCGTCACCCTCGTCGCCATGCTCGCCGGCTTCCTGCCCTCGTACTACGGCAAGGAGGGCATGCACTACGCGCCGCCCGGCGAGACCGCGCTCACCCGGCACGCCTTCGACCGGGCCCCCGAGGGCGCGCTGATCATCGCGGCGACCGGCGCGTTCCCCGACTCGTACTACCGCTACGACCGGTACGAGCGCTGGTTCTTCACCGAGCAGGAGGTCGACGAGAACCTGCGGATGCTGAAGGACCCCGCCGGCTATCTGGCCGGCGGCATCCCCGCCGGGCGGCCCGCCTTCGTCATCCTGACCCGCACCCAGTCCGAGGCCGTCATCGGCGAGGGCTACCTGCCGGTGGGCGGCTTCGACACCATCCGCGAGGCCCTCAGGAAGTCCCCGCTCTTCGAGGTCCTCAAGGAGAACGCGTACGGGATCGTCCTCCGCTACGACCCGCCCACCCCCACCCCCTGACCCCCGAACCCGCCGGCCCGCCCCCGCCGAACCTCCGAGGAGTAGGTACGTCATGGCCCCGCCACGCCTGACCCCGCGCGTCCAGCGCAGAGCCGCGCTCGCGGCCTCCGGATGGGTCGCCCTCGCCGCGACCGCGCTCCCCGGCGGCTCGCCGCTGCGCTGGATCCCCGTGCTCGCCTTCGTCTGCGTCGCCCCCGGCCTCGCCCTGCTGCTCCCGCAGCCGCTCGGCCTGCGGCCCGGTGCCCGCCTGGAGGCCCTGGCGCTCGCCGCCCCGGTGAGCCTGTCGGTGGCCACGCTCACCGCGACCACCCTGTTCCTGACGAAGACCTTCTCGCTGACCGTCTTCCTCGCCGTCCTCGCCCTCTTCGTGAGCGTCGCCGCCACGCTGCCCGGCGTGCCCCTGCCGGCCGCCACCCGCGGCGCCGTCGAACGCGACGGCGCCCGCACCTCCGGCTTCCGCGGACGACGCTCCGGCGCGAGCACCTGACCGACCGACACCCCAGGACCGCGCGGTCACGGGCCGGGAGCCGCGCTTCCGGCGGCAGGTGACGGGCCGCCGATCCGCCGGGGGCGGGCTCAGCGGCGCCCGGCCGCCAGGCCGCGGAAGGCGCACACCGCCATGGTGGCCCCGGCCAGGCCGAGGAAGAGGGGGAGCGGGGCGGCGGCGAAGCCCTGCTGCCCCGCCCAGCCCGCCCAGACCAGGACCCACACCACCCCGGCCGTGACGCGGTCGGCCACGCCGAGGACCCGCAGGAGCACGGCCGCGAGCAGCAGGCACACCGCCTGGAGCGCGACCGGCGCCACCGCCGCCGCCAGGCCCTCGCCGAGCAGCTCCGCGCCGGGGCCGCCCGCCGCGGCGGGCCGCAGGCCCAGCAGGGGAGGGGCGGTGTGCAGGGCGAGGAACGTCGCGAGCAGGACCGTCGCGGCGAACGGGCGCCGGAAGGCCCGGAGACCGACGGCGGCGCCCTGGAGGGCGACGAGCAGCAGCCCGGCGACGAGCGTGGCGGGCGGCAGCGCGTTCAGCAGACCGGTCCCGGAGAGCCGTTCCACCGCCGGATCGCCGGAGCGGGCGAGCGGGAACCAGAAGAGGCCGGCCGCCAGCCCCAGCACCGGCCACAGCCCGGTCGCCCACCGGCCCGGACCGTCCGGCCCCTCGGCCGTGACCGCGCCCGGGGCGGCCGGCGGGGACGCGGGCGCCCTCACGGGGCTCGTCCCCTCCGGCTCGTCCTCGCGATGCCGGGGCACGTAGACGGGGATGCCGAACGCCGGTGTCACCGAGTCGTGGGTGCCGCGCAGATAGGCGCTCTCGCGCGCCCAGTTCGTGCCGTACCCGTCCGTCGCGCGCTCCTGCGCCCGCGCCGCCGCCCTGGGCCGCTCGGCCGGTGCCCGGCCCTTGAGCGTGGCCCGCAGCCCGGGCACGCAGGCCGCCGCCATCAGGGTCATCGAGCCGAGCACCGCGTACCCCGCGCCGGAGATGCCGAGGGGCCCGAGGAGGACCACCGCGCTCCCCAGGACCAGCGCGCACATCGCGCCCTGGAGGACGGCGAGCATGCCCGTACGGCCCTGGACGCGCAGCACCCCGATGTACAGCTCGACCGCCACCCGGGGCAGCGCGGCGGCGGCGAGGAGCCGCAGGACGGTCATGCCGTTCTCGGCGTACTCCTCGCCGAAGGGCGTGAGGAGCACCGGGGCGAGGACGACGAGGAAGAGCACCACCGGGACCAGCAGGAGCACCATGCGGCGCAGCGCGCCCCTGACCCCCTCGGCGAGCGACTCGGGGCTGTGCGAGGCGTGCGCGGTCAGCGAGGAGGCCATGTTGATGGCCATGAACTCCATCGTGCCGCCGACGGTGTACGCCGTGTAGAAGAAGGCGTTGTGGGCGGCGTCGAAGCGGACGGCGACCATCACCGGCAGCAGGTTGATCATGGCGAGGCTGAACAGCGCGCCGACGGAGTCCCCGGCCATGAAGCGGCCGATCTCGCGCAGGCCGGGCGGCTCGCGGTCGCGGTCGGCGCGCGCCTGACGGGGGATGAGCCGCCGGAAGACGAGCCAGGCGAGCGGCACCACGGACAGGGCGATCGCCGCCGACCAGGAGACGAAGACGCCGAGGACGGGCAGGCCGGCGGCCAGGACGCCGAGCAGCACGAGCTTGCCCAGCGAGAAGACCGCGTTGCCGACGGGCACCCAGATCGCCCGTCTGAGGCCGGTGAGGACGCCGTCCTGGAGGGTGAGCAGCGCCCAGCCGACGCAGGAGGCGGTGAAGAACAGCCCGGCGGACAGGGTGCCGAGCGGCGCGTACGAGGGCCCCCACCGGTCCAGGGTGAGCAGGAAGACGCCGCAGGCCAGGGCGACGACCACGGTGCTGACCAGGTACATCCTCAGGACGAGGGGCCCGGTGGCGCGGCCGGCGCGGGGCACGTACCGGACGACCGCGCCGATCATCGTGGTGGCGGTGAGGGAGGCGAGCATCCGCTGCGCGGCGATGGCCGCGGAGCCCTGGCCGACGGCCTCCTCCGAGTAGTAGCGGGCCGCGGCCAGCCAGAAGCCGAGGCCGAGTGCGGCGGAGACGCCGGTGGAGAGCATCAGGGCGTAGGCGTTGCGGAACATCGAGCCGTCGTCCGCGCCCTTGTCCTCGCCGGGGCCGTTCCCGTCGGCCGGGATTCCGGGCGCGGGGTCCGCGGGCTCCTGGGGCGCCGGCCGGTCCGGGTCCCGCAGTCGTACCGTCTCCGTCACCGGGCGCCCCTGGTGGCCGGCGACGGGTGGCGGGCGGGGCGGATCCCCGCGGTGCGCAGGGCGGCGAGGATCTCGTCGGCGCGGCACGGGTCGACGGGCAGGGCGTGCCGGGCGAACCAGGCGGCCGCTTCCGGTGCGGGGGAGGGGTCGGTGAACGCCTCGCCCGCGTAGCTGTCGAGCGGCGGGTCGTAGAGGTAGCCGGTGGTGATCCGGCGCCGGGCGAGGGCGGCCGTCGCCGCCTCCCGGTCGTCGACGAGCAGCGGCACCCGGAACAGCGGCTGCACCGGCTCGTCCAGGGCCCCGGGGGTGCCGAACTCGCCGGCCAGGAGCCTGCCGGTGCCGTCCCGGTGGGCGGCGAGGGCGGTGTCGAGCCGCGCGAGTCTGCGGGCGGTGCGGCGGAGCCGGCCGGCCCCCGGCCGGAGCCGGTAGTCGTGCATGTCGACCCGGATCCAGGAGTGGAAGGGTTCGAGCGCGGGAGCGGCCGGGAGGGCCCGCGCCAGCTCGTCGGGGCGCAGCGGCATCCGGATCTCCTCCCGCTCCTCCAGACCGAGCACCCGCATGGTCGCACGCGCGGCCGTGACCAGGCGCAGCCCGCGCACGCCGGCCTCGGCGTACGGCCGTGCCCAGTAGGCGAGTTCGGCGGTGGGGCGGGTCGGGTGCAGCAGGGCGTCGCGGGCGGCGGCGAACTCCTCGCGCAGCGCCGGGTCGGCGAGGGTGAGGAAGCCGCCGGTCTTGGCGGCGGTGTGCTTCGAGAGGCTGAAGACCGACGCCTCGCCGTACGTGCCGACCGGGCGCCCGCCGACGGTGGAGCCGATCGCGTGGGCCGCGTCCTCGATCAGCGGGATGCCGAGCCGGTCGCACCGGGCGCGCAGCTCGGGCGCCGGGTCGGGGTTTCCGTACAGATTGGTGGTGAGGACGGCGGAGAGCCCCTGCCAGACGGATTCGGGCACCGCCGCCGTGTCGATCGACCCGTCCCGGGGGTCGAGCGGCGCCTGCACCGGGCGCAGTCCGGCGGCGAGGGCGACGAAGAAGATGACGTCGTCGTTGACCGGCGACATCAGTATCCGGCCACCGGGCGCGCACCAGCGGCGCAGCGCGAGATAGAGACCGAAGCGGCACGACGGGACGTAGAGGCACTCCCGGCCCCCGAGCCGGCCGCGCATGCGTTCTTCCAGTTCCGCGTACGCAGAAACCATGTGATTCCCCCCTGAAACCCCGGGCTCAATGTCGCCCAATGCGGACGGCGCGTCAACAAGACCCCGTCGTACCGCGGTCGGCGGTGCCCCTCCGGGGTCCTCCGGTGAGCGCCCGGTCGCGCGGAAGGGCCCGCCCAGGGTCGGCAGACCGTGAACGGGCCCTTTCCGGGGCCATTTTGGCGGCTCGGGGGAGCCGCCGGAGGTCATTCGTCCAGAGTGAGGCCCCGGCGCAGCCGGGCGAGGGTGCGGGAGAGCAGCCGGGACACGTGCATCTGCGAGATGCCGAGCTCCGCGCCGATCTCCGACTGGGTCAGGCCGGAGACGAAGCGGAGGGAGAGGATCTGCCGCTCGCGGTCGGGCAGCGAGGCGATCATCGGCTTGAGGGAGGCGATGTACTCGATCCCGGTGAGGCCGTGGTCCTCGTAGCCGAGCCGGTCGGCGAGCGCGGTCTCGCCGCCGCTGTCCTCCTCGTCGGGCTGGGCGTCGAGCGAGGACGCCGTGTAGGCGTTGCTCGCGGCCATGCCCTCGACGACCTCCTCGGGGGAGATGCGGAGCGCGTCGGCCAGTTCGGCGACGGTCGGGGCGCGGTCGAGGCGCTGGGCGAGGTCGTCGCCGACCCGGGCGAGGTCGAGCCGGAGCTCCTGGAGCCGGCGGGGCACGTGCACGGACCACGAGGTGTCGCGGAAGAAGCGCTTGATCTCGCCGATGATCGTCGGCATCGCGAAGGTCGGGAACTCGACGCCCCGGTTCAGCTCGAAGCGGTCGATCGCCTTGATGAGGCCGATCGTGCCGACCTGGACGATGTCCTCCATCGGCTCGCTGCGGCTGCCGTAGCGGGCGGCGGCGAACCTGACCAGGGCCAGGTTGAGTTCGACGAGTGTGTTGCGGACGTACGCGTACGCGTGGGTGCCCTCTTCGAGCTCGGCGAGCCGGGCGAAGAGCTGCTTCGACAGGGCGCGCGCGTCGACCGGTCCGACCTGGTCGAGGGGCCGGTCGGCGGGCAGGTCGAGGGAGCGGGCGGTCGGGTGGCGGAGGGGGTGCGCCGCCGACGGCGCGTCGGGGGTACGCGGGGCGTCGAGCCGGGGTGACATGGGTCTCCTTCGTGGTTCTTCTGCTGCGGTTTGCGGCGCCTCCGAAGCCGGTCGTGTCGGGTGTTCTCTTCTAGCCCTACCTGCTCGACGGCGATCGTTGCAAGTACCAATAATCCGGTTCATCCGCTTATGTGGGGGCCCGTGTGTGCGCTGAGGGCCGCCCCGCTTGTAGGGTTCGACGCACGTCAGTCGGCATCCGCGAGAGCGAGAAGAGGCACGGCCATGGACCGCCAGCACATCGGCAGCGCGCAGCCCGCACGGCTGCGGGTCGAGGTCCGGACCGTGGACGGCGCCACCGAACTCCTCACGCCGGCGGGTGAGCTCGATCACCACACCGCCGAACTCCTGCGCGCCCCCCTGGACGACGCGCTCGACGCGGGCCGGTCGCGACTCGTCGTCGACTGCTCCGGCCTGGAGTTCTGCGACTCGACGGGGCTCAACGTGCTCCTCGGCGCCCGACTGAGGGCGGACGCCGCCGGCGGCGGCGTCCATCTGGTGGCGATGCGGCCCCCGGTGGCCCGGGTGTTCCACATCACGGGCGCGGAGGCCGTCTTCACCGTCCACGAGACGATCGCCACGGCGCTCCCCGGCTGAGACCCGCGCACCGCGTCACCCCGGCACCGCCCGTACGACCCGCCATCCGGTCAACCCGTCTGATCAATCTGTCTCGTCAATCGGTGAGGTGAAGCGCTGATGGACCACGATTCCGACGTCCGTACGCTCGCCCTCGGCGAGACCAGCGGCACCGTGCCGCTCGCCCGCGACTTCACGCGGACGGCGCTCCGGGAGTGGGGCTGGCTGCCCGCCGCCACCGCCGACCGCAGGGCCGCCGCCGAGGACGTCCTGCTGGTCGTCTCCGAACTCGTCACCAACGCCTGCCTGCACGCCGAGGGCCCCGAGCGGCTGCGCGTCCTGCGCCGGTCCGCCGTCCTGCGCCTCGAAGTCACCGACCGCGGCGCCGGGCAGCCCGCGCCGCGCACCCCGCACCGCTCCGGCCGGCCCGGCGGGCACGGCATGTTCATCGTGCAGCGGCTCTGCCTCGACTGGGGCATCGACCGCACCCCCGGCTCCCCCGGCAAGACGGTCTGGGCCGAACTCGCCGCACCCGCCTAGAGGTCGCCCTTCCGGGCGGCCGGGACGCCCCCGGGGGCCCGCTCCGGCCGGCTCCAGGACTTTCACCGTCTCTCTTCCTTCCTTCTTCTTCCCTCTGTGAGACCTCAGGCGTACCTTGACGCCCAATCTGAAAGACCGTCAGTTACTTTGCGGTGAGGGGTGCTCGGGGTGTCCAAGGTGCCGAACCGGAGGAGAACGGCCGCCGCGCTCACGGCGGCGGCCGCCATGACGGGCGCGGCCGTACTGGCCTCCGCCCCGGCCGCCCAGGCGGCCGTCGTCGACGTCAACTACGCGTGCGAGACGAAGATCGGCCCGAAGGGCGCCGTCTCGCCCGTCGACATCAAGGCCGTCAAGAGCGGCAGCGGATACACGATCACCATGTCGTTCGAGAAGGGCGTCTCCGACAGCCCGGTCGAACTCCCCAAGGGCGTCATGACGCCCCGGGCCGAACTCGTCCTCGGCGGCGCCGCCACCGGCACGGTCAAGGTCACCGGCACGCCGAACAAGGCCGCCATCCCGCCCGACACCCCGATCAGCATCGGCACGCTCACCGGCACCTTCACCCCGAAGAAGAACGGCAAGGTCACCTTCACCGCAGGCACGCTGATCGTGCACGCGCTCGGCATGGACGCCGCCACCTGCACCCCGAAGAACAACCCCAAGCCGTCACTCGAACTCGAGGTGACCGGGGTGTCCGGCGGCGACGACACCCCGCCGCCCGCCGACGACAGCGGCTCCGGCGGCTCCGGGGACGAACTGCCCAAGACCGGCCCGCTCGACTCCGCCATGGCCCTCGGCACCCTCGGCGGCACCGTCCTGCTGACCGGCGCCGCCGGAGTCCTCTGGCTCACGCGGCGCACGGCGCGCTGATGCGGGCGGCCCCGCGCTCCGGTCTCCTGGCCGCCGCGACCGCCCTCGTCGGCGTGGTCGCGGCGGCTCCCGCCGGAGCGCCCGGCTGGACGGCGGCGCCCGCCGCCGGACGGCCGTACGCCTATCTGGAGGGCCCCCCGGGCAGCGTCCTGCAGGACACCCTGTCGGTGACCAACCCCGGCGCGGGACCGCTCACCGTGCGCCTCACCGGGCAGGGCGCGCCCGTGGCCTTCGCCGCGCGGACCGTGACCGTGCCGGCCAGGACCCGGGCGGACGTGCCCTTCGCGGTGACCGTCACGGCCGACACCCCGCCCGGCGAACACCGCGGGACCGTACGCGCCACGGCCGCCGGACGGGAGGTCCGCGTGGACCTGCGGCTCCGGGTGAACGGCCCCCGGCTCGCCGCCCTCACCGTCGAGGACGTCCGCGTCGACACCACCACCGGCGACCTCCACTACACCCTGGTCAACCGCGGCAGCACGGTCCTCTCCCCGGCCCTCGCGGTCCGCGCCGAAGGTCTCCTCGGCACGGTCCTCGACCGGCCCGGCCACCCCCTGCCGCTCACCCTCAGGCCCGGCGAGCGGGCCGTGCGCACCGAACCCTGGCCCGACGCGCCCGCCCTCGACTCCGTCACCGTCCGGCTGACCGCCACCGCCCCCGGCGCCGCCCCCGCCACGGCCCGCGCCGAGGCGGCCTTCGCCTCGGGCCCCGCGCTCACCGCGGCGGCCGGGTCGCTGCTCGCGGCGGCCGGCGGCGGCGCGTGGGCACTACGGCGGCGCGGCCGGCCCCGTACCCAGCGAGCCCCGGCGGGAGCGACACCATGAGGACGATCCGTACGGCTGCCGCCCTCCTGGCGGCCCTCGCCCTCGCGCTGCTGCCCGCGGCCCCCGCGGCGGCGGCCCCCGGGCCCGCGGTCGAACTCTCGCGGGCAGAGGGCGGCAAGGGCGGCGAGATCACCGTCAGCGGCAGCGGCTGGAAACCGGGCGCGCTGCTCATGCTGCTGGTCTGCGGCCAGGCCGCCCCCGGCAGGGGCGTCATCGGCGGCACCAACTCCTGCGCCAACACGGAGGGCCGGGCCGCCACCGTCGACGCCAGGGGCGCGTTCAGCGCGAAACTCCCGGTCGCCGAACCGCCCAAGCCCTGCCCCTGCGTGGTGCACGTCGCCGGGGTGACCGGACAACAGGACGCCGTCGACCGCGAGTTCACGGTCGCCGGGCATCCGACCGCGCCGCTCCCGGAGGCGTCCGGCGACGGCCGGCTCGCCGTCCTCGCCGCCGTACGGCTCGACGGGTCGAGCGGCCTCCTCGTCTGGTTCGGGGCGCCGCCGCGGCGCGAGGTCGTCCTCACCGTCGGCAACCTCGGCTCCGCCCCCGTCCGTGATCCGGTCTTCGAGGTCGGCACGAGCCACGGCGTCTTCGCCCCGCAGTACGAGGAACGCCAGTGGCGCGGCACGATCGCGCCCGGCGGGAAGGCCGTCGTCCGCCTCCCGGCCGAACTCACGGCCGGCGCCCACGGCGATTACCAGGTCTCCGTGCGGTACGCGGGCAAGATCCTGGTCGAGCAGCCGTGGGGGGTCGGCCGGCCCTGGGGCGTGACGCTCTTCTGGGTCCTGCTCGCCGTCGTCGTGCCGGCGGCCCTGTTCCGGATCGGGATGGCCGTGGTGGACCGGGTCCGTCCGTCGGCCGGCGCCGCCCGGACGTCCCGGCCCGGCCGGACGTCCCGGTCCGCCCGTGCCGCCGCGGGGAGCCGCCGCGTCCGAGCCCGTACTTCCGTCCCCGCCGCCCCCGCACCGGGCGGCCCGGGAGACGGGGAACCGACCACGGTCCTCCCGTGGTTCAGCCCTGACTCCGCACCGTCAGCGCCAGAGAGCAGCCCGACGACGAAGGGACATGCGTGAGTACGCAACGGAGGATGAGCGCGGCCGGGGTCGCGCTGATGCTCGGCGGCGCGGGGATCCTGGTTTCCGCCGGCCCCGCACAGGCCGCCGAGGTCTCGTACACGACGGAGTGCATCCCGCCGTCCATCTCCGGGCTTCCGCCCGTGCAGGGCACCACGAAGGTGCTGATCACCGCACCGGCGGAGGCCAAGGTCGGCGACGAGGTCGAGATCGTCTGGAAGACGGTCCAGGCCGCGTCGAAGAACCCCGACGTGCTCGACCTCGGCAAGGACACGGTCAAGCCGACCGGCGTCCTCACCGTCGGCGGCGCGGCGTCCGGCACCGTCGCGATGGAGGGGCCGCGGCAGAACCCGCCGATCCCCAAGAACAGCCCGATGGTGCTGCCCGAGATGAAGGGCAGACTGAAGCTGGACAAGGCGGGCGACATCACCCTGACGCCCGGCAAGTACACGATCAACGTCTCCAAGCCGATCTCGACGGACACGAAGTGCGCGCCGAAGCAGGCCGTACCGGTCGGCGCGACGATCAAGGTCACGGACGGCGGCGGCTCGACGACGACCTCGGGCGGCACCACGACCTCGGGCGGGACGACGTCCGGCGGTACGACGACCTCGGGCGGGACGACGTCCGGCGGTACGACCACCACGTCGGGCGGCTCCACGTCCACCTCCGGCGGCACCACCGCCACGGGCGGCTCCACCACCTCCGGCGGTACGAGCACCACCGGCGGGGAGTCGAACAACACCGGCGGCTCCGCCGTCACCGCCGGCGGGGGCACGGGCGGCACCACGTCCACCTCCGGCGGAAGCTCCGGCGGGGGCGGCGGGCAGACCGACTTCCCCGGCAAGGAGGTGACCGTCGCCTTCGCCTGCCAGGCCCCCGGCCCGCCCTCCATCAAGTCCAAGGTGACGATCAGCGCCAAGAGGAACGGCGCCGTCTACGACCTCACGGTCAAGACCGCCAAGGGCGTCATGAACAGCCCGGCAGCGCTCCCCAAGGGCGCCCTCAAGCCGTCCATGGCGGTCAGGATCGGCGGCGCCGACAGCGGCACGGTGAAGGTCACCGGCGCGGCCAACCCGACCGACCTCGCGAAGGACGCCCCGGTCAGCCTGGAGGACATGAAGGGCACCTACCGTCCCGGCGCGACCGGGAAGTCCACGCTGAGTCCCGGCGCGCTCACCATCGCGGTCAGCCTCGGCACCGCGAAGCTGGAGATCGCCTGCCAGGTCCAGGGCACCGTGAAGACCTCCCTCGAACTGGACACCAGCAAGCAGGCCGGCGGCGCCTCGGGCGGCGACGGCGACACCGGCACCACCACGGCCTCCGGATCCGACGGCTCCGGCGGTTCCGACGGCGGGAACCTCGCCCAGACGGGCGCCGAGCACGACGGCGCCCTGCGGGCTCTCGCCCTGGTCGCCGGCACGGTCATCCTGCTCGGCGGCGCGGTGTTCACCTTCACCCCCTGGGCCCGGCTGAGGCGGTGACGAACGACGGAGGGCCCGTCGCACCGGTGCGGTGCGACGGGCCCTCCGTGCGGGCGGGTGACGTCAGTGGACGTCGCCCATGAGGCCCTGGACCTTCTTGCGGTACATGTAGATCGCGAAACCGGCCGCGACGGCCAGCGTCGCCTGCAGGGCGATGATCCCCGTCCCGTTGAGGTCGACGCCCGCGATGGAGAGCAGACCCGTGGTGCAGTCACCGGCGGTGACGGCGAGGAACCAGACACCCATCATCTGGGAGGCGTACTTCTGCGGCGCCATCTTCGTGGTGACGGAGAGGCCGACCGGGGAGAGGCACAGCTCGCCGATGGTCTGGATCATGTAGATCGTGACCAGCCACATCGGGGAGACCTTGGTGCCGTCGCCCGCCATGTTCATCGGGACGATGAAGACGAAGAACGAGGCGCCGACCAGGACGAGACCCATCGCGAACTTCACGATGGTGTTCGGCTCCTGGTTCTTGCGGGCCAGCCACAGCCACAGCCAGGCGAAGACCGGGGCCAGCGCCATGACGAACAGCGGGTTCAGCGACTGGTACCAGGTGGCGGGGAAGCCGAGGCCGAAGATGGTGTCGGCGGTCTTGTCGTCGGCGAACAGGGAGAGCGTCGAGCCGCCCTGGTCGTAGATCATCCAGAAGATGGCGGCGGCGACGAAGAACCAGATGTAGCCGGTCACCCGGGACTTCTCGCCCGAGGTCAGGTCCTTGTCGCGCTTGATGCGGGCCAGGACGGCGACCGGGATGATCAGACCGGCGAGGGTGATCGGGACCATCGCCCAGTTCAGGGTGTACATGCCGAGGGCGACGATCGCGCCGTAGAAGACGGCGACGACGACGGCGATGACGGCGGCCTTGGTGATGACGGCCTTGCGCTCCGCGGCGGACAGCGGGTTCGGGACCTCGCTGCTCTTCGGGTTCAGCGTCTTGCCGAAGGTCAGGAAGACGACGAGGCCCAGGGCCATGCCGACGGCGGCGAGGGCGAAGCCCAGGTGCCAGTTGACCTTCTCGCCGACGGTGCCGATCACCAGCGGGGCGAAGAACGCGCCCAGGTTGATGCCGATGTAGAAGAGCGTGAAGCCACCGTCACGGCGCGGGTCGTCCGCGCCCTTGTAGAGGTGGCCGACCATCGTCGAGATGTTGGCCTTCAGCAGGCCGGAGCCGACCGCGACGAGCGCGAGGCCGACGAAGAACATCGCCTGGCCGGGAAGGGCCAGCGAGACGTGACCGAGCATGATCACGGAGGCCGCGATCGCGACCGTCTTGCGGGCACCCCAGACGCGGTCGCCGAACCAGCCGCCGGGCATGGCCATGAGGTAGACCATCGAGACGTAGACGGAGTAGATCGCCGTCGCCGTCGCCGCGGTCATCGCGAGGCCGCCGCCCTGGCTGCCCACCGCGGCGTCCGTGCCGCCGGAGACCAGGTACAGGACGAGAAGGGCCCTCATGCCGTAGTAGGAGAAACGCTCCCACATCTCGGTCATGAAGAGAGTGGCCAGACCACGGGGGTGGCCGAGGAAGGTCTTCTCGTAGCCGAGGGGTTCGGCCGAGTCCTTCGTCAGGCTGGACGCCATGTCGATCCTTGCTCTGTCGGGACGCACGCCTTGTGAGCGTGATGCGCCCGGTGGGGGAGGCCGGCACCGGGCGAGTCGTGGGACTCCACCGGGATCCACGCCCCGGGAGACGCGTCTTCACGTCCCGGGACCCGGCCCACAGGTCATTCGCCGTCATCGAGGGTGGCCGTGACCACCTGACGCAGAAAGAGGACCTTGGCGCGCGAAGCTGGCCAAAGGTCCCCGAATACCGCTACTGACGTCTCGCCACCATACGACACGACAGTGCCGGATATGGAAGGACTTGAGAGATGGATCACAGGCGCGAATGCAACCACGAGACCTCATTCGAAGGTCATGAGCAAGATACCCACAAGATCCCCAGGGTTTCCCCGGGCCGGGTGGATCACGCCCCGGCCCGGTACCCGTGCGGACTACCATCACCCCATGACCCGTGTACTGCTCGCCGAGGACGACGCATCCATCTCGGAACCGCTGGCCCGCGCCCTGCGGAGAGAGGGGTACGAGGTCGAGGTCCGCGAGGACGGCCCGACCGCCCTCGACGCCGGACTCCAGGGCGGCGTCGACCTGGTCGTGCTCGACCTGGGACTGCCCGGCATGGACGGTCTCGAGGTCGCCCGCCGGCTGCGCGCCGAGGGGCACACGGTCCCGATCCTGGTCCTCACCGCGCGGGCCGACGAGGTCGACACCGTGGTCGGGCTCGACGCGGGCGCCGACGACTACGTCACCAAGCCCTTCCGGCTCGCCGAGCTCCTCGCCCGGGTCCGGGCCCTCCTCCGGCGCGGCTCCACCGAGCCCGCCGTCGCCCCCGCCACCCACGGCGTGCGGATCGACGTCGAGTCGCACCGCGCCTGGATGGGCGACGAGGAGCTCCAGCTCACGGCCAAGGAGTTCGACCTGCTCCGCGTCCTCGTCCGGGACGCCGGCCGGGTCGTCACCCGCGACCAGCTGATGCGCGAGGTCTGGGACACCACCTGGTGGTCCTCCACCAAGACCCTCGACATGCACATCTCCTGGCTCCGCAAGAAGCTCGGGGACGACGCGGCCAACCCCCGCTACATCGCCACCGTGCGCGGAGTCGGTTTCCGCTTCGAGAAGAGCTGAGCCACCCCCGAACCATGCGCCGCCGTCTGATCAACTCCACGCTCGCCGTGGTGCTCGTCGTCATCGCCGTGTTCGGCGTCTCCCTGGTCCTCGTCGAGACCCGCACCATCTCCGACAGCGCTCAGGAGAGCGTCGACTCGGAGGCGCTGCGGATCGTCTCCATCGTCGACAGCCGGCTCATCGGCGGCGAGCCGGTCAACCCGGACATCCTCGCCGAGCAGAGCGGCGCCAAGCGGTACGCGCAGATCCGCATCCCCGGGCGCGCCACGATCGAGATCGGCGACCGCCCCGACGGGGACGTCATCCGCGGCCTCGCCGAGGGGGAGCGCGGCGAGACCGTGATCGTCGAGGAGTCCCGCGCCACGGTCACCGCCGAGGTCGGCCGCACCCTCCTGATCATCGGCGCCGTCGCCCTGCTCGCCGTCGTCGCCGCCGTCCTCCTCGCCGTACGCCAGGCGAACAAGCTGGCGTCCCCGCTGACCGACCTCGCGGAGACCGCCGAACGCCTCGGCTCCGGCGACCCGCGGCCCCGCCACAAGCGGTACGGGGTCCCCGAGCTGGACCGCGTCGCGGACGTCCTCGACGCCTCCGCCGAACGCATCGCCCGGATGCTCACCGCCGAGCGCCGGCTCGCCGCCGACGCCTCCCACCAGCTCCGCACGCCCCTCACGGCCCTCTCCATGCGCCTGGAGGAGGTCGCGCTCGCCGACGACCTGGAGACGGTCAAGGAGGAGGCGACGATCGCGCTCACCCAGGTCGAGCGGCTCACCGACGTCGTCGAACGGCTGCTCACCAACGCCCGCGACCCCCGGACCGGCTCCGCCGTCGCCTTCGACCTCGACGAGGTCGTCAAGCAGCAGATCGAGGAGTGGCGGCCCGCCTACCGCAGCGCCGGGCGGGCCATCGTGCACTCCGGCAAGCAGGGGATGCGGGCCGTCGGCACCCCGGGCGCGGTCGCCCAGGTCCTCGCCGCCCTGATCGAGAACTCGCTCATGCACGGCGGCGGCACGGTCGCGCTGCGGACCCGGGTCACCGGCAACCAGTCGGTGATCGAGGTCACCGACGAGGGTCCGGGCGTCCCGGCCGACCTCGGTGCGCGGATCTTCGAGCGGGCGGTCAGCGGCCGCAGCTCCACCGGTATCGGCCTGGCCGTGGCCCGGGACCTCGCGGAGGCGGACGGCGGGCGTCTGGAGCTGCTCCAGCAGCAGCCGCCGGTCTTCGCGCTCTTCCTGAGCCGCGAGGTCAGAAGCGTCTCGGAGGAACCGCAGGACCGCCCCGTGCGGTGACGGGAGTCCTGGGGGTGGTCAGACGCGGTCGGGCTGGCGGCGCGCCGACTGCCGCGGCGCCTGCTCCAGGAACGACTCGGCGGTCTGCACCGCCTCCTTCGCCGGCAGCGCGCGGAACACCCAGGTGCGGTACGACCAGAAGCGGAACAGGGTCCCGATCCCGATCCCGAAGAACTTGAAGAAGTTGCTCGCCAGCGGACCGTCCCAGCCGAAGCCGTACGTCGCCGCGTAGAGCACGCCGTTCTCGATGACCATGCCGACCACGCTGAACAGCAGGAACAGGGACAGTTCCTTGGTGCGCCCCGACTTGTCCCGGTCGCGGTACGTGAAGTAACGGAAGCCCACGTAGTTGAAGGCGATCGCGACCACGGTGGCGATCAGGCTGGCCCGCACCACCGGGAGCTCCGTGGCGCCGCGCACCACGTTGAAGACGCCGAGGTTGACGAGGACGCCGAGACCGCCCACCACCCCGAACTTGGCGACCTCGCGGAAGAGCCCGTTGAGTCGCGTGCGCAGCGCGCCGGATTCACTCATGGTGATGGCTCTGTCCGTCCGTCCGGGTGACGTCCGGGCGACGTCAACCCAACCATGCTAACCAGCACCCCTCTCACCCGCCCGAGTACCTCGTAAACCATGGGGAAACCGGCTCGGGACCTGCGCTCCGCTTGTGCCAAACCACAGCCGGACGAGTGTTCACCGATGGTGCGGATACCCTAAGAGGGTGACGTTCCCCGTAGTAGGCATGGTCGGCGGCGGTCAGCTCGCGCGTATGACCCACGAGGCGGGCATCCCCCTCGGCATCCAGTTCAAGCTCCTCAGCGACACCCCGCAGGACTCCGCGGCCCAGGTCGTCGGCGACGTCGTCATCGGCGACTACCGCGACCTGGACACGCTGCGTGACTTCGCTCGCGGCTGTGACGTGATCACCTTCGATCACGAACACGTGCCCACCGAGCACCTGCGGGCCCTCGAAGCGGACGGCATCCCCGTCCGCCCCGGGCCCGACGCGCTGGTGCACGCCCAGGACAAGGGGGTGATGCGCGCGAAGCTCGACGAGATCGGCGCGCCCAGCCCCCGCCACCGCATCGTCGCGGACGCGGCGGACGCGGTGGCCTTCGCGGCCGAGGTCGGCGGTTTCCCGATCATCCTCAAGACCGTGCGCGGCGGCTACGACGGCAAGGGCGTCTGGTTCGTGCGCACGGAGGCGGACGCCCGCGACCCGTTCCTCGCGGGGGTCCCGGTCCTCGCCGAGGAGAAGGTCGACTTCGTCCGCGAGCTCGCGGCGAACATCGTCCGCTCCCCCCACGGCCAGGCCGTCGCCTACCCGGTCGTCGAGTCCCGTCAGGTCGACGGCGTCTGCGACACGGTGATCGCGCCCGCTCCGGACCTCGACGACACGCTCGCGGGCGAGGCGCAGGAACTGGCGCTCCGCATCGCCAAGGAGCTCGGCGTCGTCGGCCACCTCGCCGTGGAGCTGTTCCAGACCACGGACGGCCGCATCCTCGTCAACGAGCTGGCGATGCGCCCGCACAACTCCGGCCACTGGACGCAGGACGGGGCGATCACCTCGCAGTTCGCCAACCACGTCCGGGCGGTTCTCGACCTGCCCCTCGGCGATCCGCGCCCCCGCGCGCGGTGGACCGTGATGTCCAATGTCCTGGGCGGCGACTACCCGGACATGTACTCCGCGTACCTGCACTGCATGGCCAGGGACCCGCAGCTCAAGATCCACATGTATGGCAAGGACGTGAAGCCCGGCCGCAAGGTGGGGCACGTCAACACCTACGGCGACGACCTGGACGACGTGCTGGAGCGCGCCCGCCACGCCGCCGGCTACCTGCGAGGAACGATCACCGAGTGAGCAGCATCAGCACCTCCCCCGCCGTGGGCATCGCCATGGGATCCGACTCCGACTGGTCCGTCATGGAGGCCGCCGCGCAGGCCCTCGACGAGTTCGAGATCCCCTACGAGGTCAACGTCCTCTCCGCGCACCGGATGCCGCACGAGATGATCGCGTACGGCGAGGAGGCCGCCGGCCGCGGCCTCAAGGCGATCATCGCGGGCGCCGGTGGCGCCGCCCACCTGCCCGGCATGCTCGCCTCCGTCACCCCGCTGCCCGTCATCGGCGTCCCGGTGCCGCTGAAGTACCTCGACGGCATGGACTCGCTGCTCTCCATCGTGCAGATGCCGGCCGGTGTCCCGGTCGCCACGGTCTCCGTCGGCGGCGCCCGCAACGCGGGCCTGCTCGCGGCCCGCATCCTCGCCACGCACGACCCCGAACTGCTGGCCCGGATGGTCGAGTTCCAGCAGGAGCTGAAGGACCAGGCGACCGAGAAGGGCAAGCGCCTGCGGGCCAAGGTCGAGGGCGCGGAGTCGTTCGGCTTCGCCAAGTGAGCGCCGCCGAGCGCCTCGCGGAGGCCCGGGAACTCCTGGCCTCCGCGCCCGTCGTGGACGGTCACAACGACCTGCCGTGGGCGCTGCGCGAGCACGTGCGCTACGACCTGGACCGCCTGGACATCGGCGCGGACCAGACCGGCGCGCTCCACACCGACCTCCTCCGGATGCGGGCCGGCGGCGTCGGCGCCCAGTTCTGGTCCGTGTACGTGCCGTGCCGGCTGGCCGGCGACGACGCGGTCAGCGCCACCCTGGAGCAGATCGACATCGTCGACCAGCTCCTGGAGCGGTACGCCGCCGACCTGGCCCCCGCGCTGACGGCGGACGACATGGAGGCGGCCCGCGCGCAGGGCCGTATCGCCTCCCTCAAGGGCGCCGAGGGCGGCCACTCGATCAACAACTCCCTCGCCACCCTGCGCGCCCTGCACACCCTGGGCGTGCGGTACATGACGCTCACGCACAACGACAACAACGACTGGGCGGACTCGGCGACCGACGAGCCCGGCGTCGGCGGTCTCTCCGCCTTCGGCCGGCAGGTCGTCCGCGAGATGAACCGCTCCGGCATGCTCGTCGACCTCTCGCACGTCGCCGCCACCACCATGCGCGACGCGCTCGACACCTCGACCGCGCCGGTGATCTTCTCGCACTCCTCGGCCCGGGCGGTCTGCGACCACCCGCGCAACATCCCGGACGACGTCCTGGAGCGGCTGGCCGCCAACGGCGGCGTGGCGATGGCCACGTTCGTGCCCAAGTTCATCCTCCCCGCGGCCGTCGAGTGGACCGCGCGGGCGGACGACAACCTCCGGGCGCACGGCTTCGACCACCTCGACACCACGGCCGAGGCCATGAAGCTGCACCGCGCCTTCGAGGAGGCGAACCCCCGTCCGATCGCCACCGCCGCGACGGTCGCCGACCACCTCGACCACATGCGCGAGGCCGCCGGCATCGACCACATCGGCATCGGCGGCGACTACGACGGAACGGCCTTCACCCCGGCCGGTCTCGACGACGTCGCGGGCTACCCGAACCTGATCGCGGAGCTCCTGCACCGCGGCTGGTCCCGGCCGGACCTCGCCAAGCTGACCTGGTCCAACGCGGTCCGCGCCCTCCGCGACGCGGAAGCCGTCTCCCGCGACCTGAAGGGCCGCACGGCCCCGTCGAACGCCACCCTCGACGCGCTCGACACGCCGTAGCCGCCCTCACCCGGACGGCGTAGCCCGCCGAGCCCCCCGAGGGGGCCGGTGGCACGGTGGACGGTACTGCCCCGCCGCACTCGGCGGGGCGGTACTGCATCGCCGAGTTCGGAGTAAGACCATGGCGGAACTGCTAGACGACCATCCCACTCTCTCCACCGTCCCCGCGGCCGCCTGCGAGCCCGACCCACCCGGGCCACCCGACGAGACGGCACGCGCCCGGGCCATCCTGGCCGCCCAGCCCGTCACCGAGGGATACGCCGAACTCCCCGGCTCCCTCGACCCCGAGGACCTGCCGCCCGTCCGCGCCGCGGAGGCCGGGGCCCAGCTATGGTCGCTGCACGTGGAGGCCGACGAGGGCGTCATAGGGACCCTGCGCCGGATCGACGCCGTCCGGGCCGTCGTCGCCGCCTGCCCGGAGGAGCTGCGCCTCGCGTACACCACCTCCGAGATGGCCCACGCCCGCAACTGCGGCCGGGTCGCCGCGCTGCTCGGGCCGGTCGGCTGGACCGCGCTCGGCGGCTCGGCGGCCACCCTGCGGGCGTACCACGCGCTGGGCGTACGGGCCGTGAACCTCACCCGGTTCGACCGCTTCGCCCGTGAGGCCGTACGGGAGATGAACCGCATCGGCCTGGCCGTGGACCTCTCCGGAGCCGACCAGGACGCGGTCCGCCGCACCCTGGCGGTGACCCGCGCCCCGGCCCTGCTGACCCGGGCGGCCCCGGAGGGCCTGCCGGACGACGTGCTGCGCCTCCTCGGCGGGAACGGCGCCGTCTGCATGGTCACGGTGACCGACGACCCGGCCGCCGTCGCCGACGTCCTCGACCGGGTGCGGACGGAGGCGGGCGCGCGCTGCGCGGGCGTCTCGCACACCACCGACCCGGCCGTCGGCTACGTGCCGCTCTTCGCGGAGCTGCTCCGCCGGGAGTGGACCGCCCAGGAGCTGGTCGGGCTCGCGCACGCCAACGTCACCCGCGCGCTGCGGGAGACGGAGTTCCTGGCCCGGACGAACCGCATCCGCCCGGCCGCGGCCTGACCGCACGTACGCGGAAGGAGGGGGCGCACCACGTGCGCCCCCTCCTTCCGTATGCCCGTATGCCCGTATGCCCGTGGGCCCGGCCGTCCGTGTGCCCGGCCGTCCGCGGGTCTCAGGCGCGGGGGCGGCCCATCGCCCGGTACGTCCAGCCGGCCGCCCGCCAGCGCTCCGCGTCCAGCGCGTTGCGGCCGTCCAGGATCACCCGCGAGGTCGCCACCGCGCCGAGCTCCGCCGGGTCGAGCTCGCGGAACTCCCGCCACTCCGTCAGGTGCAGCACCACGTCCGCCCCGCGCACGGCCTCCAGGGCCGAGTCGGCGTATCCCAGGGTGGGGAAGACGCGGCGCGCGTTGTCCATGCCCTTGGGGTCGTAGACGGTGACCTGGCCGCCCTGGAGGTGTATCTGGCCGGCGACGTTGAGCGCGGGGGAGTCGCGGACGTCGTCCGAGTCGGGCTTGAAGGTGGCGCCGAGCACGGCCACCCGGCGGCCCAGGAAGGTGGACCCGCCGAGGGCCTCCCGCGCCATCTCCACCATCTGGCCGCGCCGCCGCATGTTGATCGAGTCGATCTCGCGGAGGAAGGTCAGCGCCTGGTCGGCGCCCAGCTCGCCGGCGCGGGCCATGAAGGCCCGGATGTCCTTGGGCAGGCAGCCGCCGCCGAAGCCGATGCCGGCGCGCAGGAACTTCGCGCCGATCCGGTCGTCGTGCCCGATGGCCTCGGCCAGCTTGGCGACGTCGGCGCCCGCGGCCTCGCACAGCTCGGCCATCGCGTTGATGAAGGAGATCTTCGTGGCGAGGAAGGAGTTCGCCGACGTCTTCACCAGCTCGGCCGTCGGGAAGTCGGTCACCACGAACGGCGAGCCCTCGGAGACCGGGACGGCGTACACCTCGCGCAGCACCTTCTCCGCCGCCTCGTCGTGGACGCCGACGACGATCCGGTCCGGGTGCAGGGTGTCCTGGACGGCGAAGCCCTCCCGCAGGAACTCCGGGTTCCAGGCCAGCTTCACGCCCTCCGGCAGTACCGCCGCGAGCCGTTCGGCCGAACCGACGGGCACGGTCGACTTCCCGACGACCAGGGCCCCTTCGCGGACGACCTCGGAGAGGGAGGCGAAGGCGGCGTCCACATAGCTCATGTCGCAGGCGTACTCGCCGTGCTTCTGCGGGGTGTTCACACAGACGAAGTGCACGTCGCCGAAGGCGCCCACCTCCTCCCAGGAGGTGGTGAAGCGCAGCCGCCCGCTCGATCCCTCGATGCCGGCCACGTGCTTCGCGAGGAGTTCCTCGAGGCCCGGCTCGTACATCGGGACGCGCCCGGCGGCCAGCATCTCGATCTTCTCGGGGACGACGTCGAGGCCGAGCACGTCGAAGCCCAGTTCCGCCATGGCCGCGGCGTGGGTGGCGCCGAGGTAGCCGGTGCCGATCACGGTGATCTTCAGGGCCATGCGGGTCTCCAGTGAACGTCGGGCGGAATGCCTGCCCGAGCATAGTCGTGCCCTGGTCCGGGGCCCCGGCACGCCCTACCATTTGGGTTACTTAACGGTAGTTAGCAAGCGTGGGAGTGAGTGAGCGTGTCAGGTTCTGCCGATTTCGACCTCTACCGGCCCTCCGAGGAGCACGAGATGCTCCGGGAGTCGGTCCGTGCTCTCGCGGAGGCGAAGATCGTTCCGTTCGCCGCGGCGGTGGACGAGGAGGGCCGCTTCCCCCAGGAGGCGCTGGACGCGCTGGTCGCCAACGACCTGCACGCCGTGCACGTCCCGGAGACCTACGGCGGCGCCGGCGCGGACGCGCTGGCCACGGTCATCGTGATCGAGGAGGTCGCCCGCGCGTGCGGCTCCTCCTCGCTGATCCCGGCCGTCAACAAGCTCGGCTCGCTCCCGGTGATCCTGTCGGGCTCCGAGGAGCTCAAGCACCGCTACCTCGGCCCGCTGGCCAAGGGCGACGCGATGTTCTCCTACGCCCTGTCCGAGCCCGACGCGGGCTCCGACGCGGCCGGGATGAAGACCCGCGCGGTGCGCGACGGGGACTTCTGGGTCCTCAACGGCGTCAAGCGGTGGATCACCAACGCCGGCGTCTCGGAGTACTACACGGTGATGGCCGTCACCGACCCCGACAAGCGCTCCAAGGGCATCAGCGCCTTCGTCGTGGAGAAGTCCGACGAGGGCGTCTCCTTCGGCGCCCCGGAGAAGAAGCTCGGCATCAAGGGCTCCCCCACCCGCGAGGTCTACCTCGACAACGTCCGCATCCCCGCCAGCCGCATGATCGGCGCCGAGGGCACCGGCTTCGCCACCGCCATGAAGACCCTCGACCACACCCGCGTCACCATCGCCGCCCAGGCCATCGGCATCGCCCAGGGCGCCCTCGACTACGCCAAGGGCTACGTCAAGGAACGCAAGCAGTTCGGCAAGCCCATCGCCGACTTCCAGGGCGTGCAGTTCATGCTCGCCGACATGGCCATGAAGCTCGAGGCCGCCCGCCAGCTCACCTACGCCGCCGCCGCCAAGTCCGAGCGCGTCTCCGCCGGCGGCGACAAGGAGGACCTCACCTTCTTCGGCGCCGCCGCCAAGTGCTTCGCCTCCGACGTCGCCATGGAGGTCACCATCGACGCCGTCCAGCTCCTCGGCGGCTACGGCTACACCCGCGACTACCCCGTCGAGCGCATGATGCGCGACGCCAAGATCACCCAGATCTACGAAGGCACCAACCAGGTCCAGCGCATCGTCATGGCCCGCAACCTCCCGTAACCACCAGCCCGTTGAAAGGAGACAGGCCGTGACCCTGAAGATCGCAGTCTGTGTGAAGTACGTCCCCGACGCGACCGGCGACCGCGGTTTCGCCGATGACCTGACGACCGACCGCGAGGCCGTCGACGGTCTGCTGTCGGAGCTGGACGAGTACGCCGTCGAGCAGGCGCTGCGCATCTCGGAGGAGGCCGACGACGCCGAGGTCACCGTCGTGACCGTGGGCCCGGACGACGCCAAGGACGCGCTGCGCAAGGCGCTCTCCATGGGCGCCGACAAGGCCGTCCACGTCAACGACGACGACATCCACGGCTCCGACGTCATCGCCACCTCCGCGATCCTGGCCAAGGCGCTGGAGAAGACCGGCTTCGACCTGGTCGTCTGCGGCATGGCCTCGACCGACGGCACGATGGGCGTGCTGCCGGCGCTGCTCGCCGAGCGGCTGAGCCTGCCGCAGGTCACCCTGCTCTCGGAGCTCTCCGTGGAGGACGGCCTGGTGAAGGGCCGCCGTGACGGCGACGCCGCCACCGAGCTCCTGGAGGCCCCGCTGCCGGCCGTCGTCTCGGTCACCGACCAGTCCGGCGAGGCCCGCTACCCCTCCTTCAAGGGGATCATGGCCGCCAAGAAGAAGCCGGTCGAGGAGCTGGACCTCGACGACCTGGACATCGACGCCGACGAGGTGGGCCTGGCCGGGGCGTGGACCCTGGTCGACTCCGCCACCGCCCGTCCGGCCCGTACCCAGGGCACGATCGTCACGGACGAGGGCGACGGCGGCAAGCAGCTCGCCGCCTTCCTCGCCACCCAGAAGTTCATCTGACCCGCCGCCGGTCACCCACCCACACAGGAGCTACGAATCATGGCTGAGATCCTGGTTCTCGTGGACCACGCCGACGGTGCGGTCCGCAAGCCGGCCCTCGAACTGCTGACCCTGGCCCGCCGCATCGGCGAGCCGTCGGCGGTCGTCCTCGGCGCCGGCGAGGCCGCCGCCGCCATCGCCGCCAAGGCCGGCGAGTACGGCGCGGCCACCGTGTACGTCGCGGATGGCGCGGAGTTCACCGAGCAGCTGGTCGTGCCGAAGGTCGACGCGCTCACCCAGCTCGCCCAGGAGAAGGGGGCGGCCGCCGTCCTGGTGACCTCCTCCGGCGAGGGCAAGGAGATCGCCGCCCGGGTCGCGCTGCGCCTCGGCTCCGGCCTGATCACCGACGCCGTGGAGCTGGAGGCCGGTGACAGCGGCCCGGTCGCCACGCAGTCGGTCTTCGCCGCGTCGTACCAGGTGAAGTCGACGGTCTCGCGCGGCGTTCCGGTCATCACCGTGAAGCCGAACTCCGCCGCCCCGGAGGCCGCCGCGGCCGCCGGTACGGTCGAGAACGTCACCGTCGCCTTCACCGGCAACGCCGCCAAGGTCGTCTCGCGCACCCCGCGCGTCTCCACCGGCCGCCCCGAGCTGACCGAGTCCGCGATCGTGGTCTCCGGCGGCCGCGGCGTCGGCGCGGCCGAGGGCTTCGCGGTCGTCGAGAAGCTGGCCGACTCGCTCGGCGCGGCCGTCGGCGCCTCCCGCGCCGCCGTGGACGCCGGCTGGTACCCGCACTCCAACCAGGTCGGCCAGACCGGCAAGCAGGTCTCGCCGCAGCTGTACGTCGCGGCGGGCATCTCCGGCGCGATCCAGCACCGGGCCGGCATGCAGACGTCGAAGACGATCGTCGCGGTCAACAAGGACCCCGAGGCCCCGATCTTCGACCTGGTCGACTACGGCGTGGTCGGCGACCTCTTCGAGGTGCTGCCGCAGCTGACGGACGAGATCGGCTCGCGCTGATCCCAGCGAGAAGGGGGCGGGTGGCACTCTGTGCCACCCGCCCCCTTCTTCGTGTCCGCGCTCAGTACCAGTTGTCGAGCGGGACCTCCTCGCAGAGCCGGACGACCGGCCGGCGCCCGGCGACGGTGCTGCCGGCGAGCTTGACCCGGACCCCGGGGCGTACCGCGTGCAGGGGTCCGTCGACACGGCAGCGGACCACGAAGCCCTCCGTCATGTGGACGGGCCAGAGGTCCGCGTCGGCGGCGGCGACCCCGCGCCGTACGGAGATCACGCCTTCGCCCTCGCTGAGTTCGGGCTCGAGCTCGGTCGACCCGCAGGTCGGACAGAGCAGGCGCTGGAACGCCGTGGTGTGGCACCAGCGGCAGCGCTGGAAGTAGAGCTCGGAGTCGGGGGCCGTTTCGTCGGCCTGGACCGTGGTCCCGCTCCTCAGTCCCGTGGTGAACACGATGCCTTCTCCTTGCACTCGGCGGCTCGACCGTGCATGGGAGCAAAGATATGGCACTGAGTGCCATGAAATAAAGACCTGAGTTCCCTCAATTCGAGATACTGAGAACCCCGTGACCGCGAGCGCCCCTCGGGTCAGCTCTCGCCGAGGCTCGACTCGACCTCGCGCACCACGCGCCACATGGGGGTGGACCGCTTGGTGATCACCACGACGATGTCCTCGGACTCCTCGGCCGGCGTCTCCGTCGCCGCGTCCGGGCTCCAGGTGGCGCGTACGAACTCCAGGGCGTGGTCGACCTCCGCCTGGGGGTCGCCCTCCCCGCCCGAGCGCAGCCAGTGCCGCAGGGCGTGGTTGTGGGCGGCGACCACGGCCGCCGCGGCCACGTTGGCGCGCAGGGTGCCGTCCCTGCGGTCGGCCCACCGGGTGCGCAGGTAGTCGCCGAGGGTCTTCTCGTACCGCCAGACGACCGAGAGCTCGTAGGTGCGCAGTCCGGCCACCTCCCGGGTGAGCCGGTAGCGCTGCACGGAGAAGGTGGGGTTCTCGGAGTACATCCGCATGACGAGCCGGGCGGCGTCGCAGACCCGGACGACCGGGTCGTCGGAGTCGGCGCTCGCCGCCAGGAACCGGGTCATGTCGGCGAGGCACTGTTCGTGGTCGGGGAAGACCACGTCCTCCTTCGACGGGAAGTACCGGAAGAAGGACCGCCGGCCGACGCCGGCGAGCGTGACGATGTCGTCGACCGTGGTCTGCTCGTAGCCCCGCTCGAGGAAGAGCTGGAAGGCCGCGGCGATGAGGGAGTCCCGCATCGCGGGCTTCGTGGAGTTCGTCGACGCTGTTCCCATGGCCCGAACCTAACACCCGGACCGATCCCCTGTGGCACTTGGTGCCGGATCAATCCGGCACCGAGTGCTCTCCAGGGGGTACGGAGGCTCAGCGGGGCGCCATGCGCAGGGCGCCGTCCATCCGGATCGTCTCGCCGTTCAGGTAGTCGTGCTCGGCGATCATCGTGACGAGCCGGGCGTACTCCTCCGGGCGGGCCAGGCGCTGCGGGAAGGTGACGCTCGCGGCGAGACCGGCCCTGACCTCCTCGCCGAAGCCGGCCATCATCGGGGTGTCGACGATGCCGGGGGCGATGGTGACGACCCGGATGCCGAACTGCGCCAGGTCACGGGCGGCGGTGACGGTCATGCCGGCGACGCCCGCCTTGGAGGCGGCGTACGCGATCTGGCCGACCTGGCCCTCGAAGGCGGCGATGGAGGCCGTGTTCACGACGAGGCCGCGCTGACCGTGCTCGTCGGGCTCGTGCCGGGCGATGGCCTCGGCGGCGAGCCGCATCACGTTGAACGTGCCGAGCAGGTTGACGTTGAGCACCGTACGGAACAGGTCGAGGTCGTGCGGTCCCTTGCGGCCCAGGATGCGGGCGGACGGGGCGATGCCGGCGCAGTTCACGGCGAGCCGGAGCTCGGCGCCGTCGGCGTCGAGCGCGGCGAGGGCCTCGCGGACCTGCCCCTCGTCGGTGACGTCGGCGGCGAGCAGCCGGACGCCCTCCGGGAGCGGCCCCGCGGCGGCCACCGCCTTGTCGAGGTCCAGGCCGTAGACGGTGGCGCCGCGGGCGGCGAGCGCGGCGGCGGTGGCGGCACCGAGACCGGAAGCGGCACCGGTGACGAGAGCGGCGGAGCCGGCGATGTCCATGGAACTCCTCGTTCGTGTCGTGCGGGTGCGACCCTGCCGCCGGGATGGCCGCCGGATCGGGCGCGTGCCCGCGGAGGACCGCGCGGTCCGCGCGATCTGCGCCGCCCACCATAGAACCGCCTGCCGCACCGCAGGAAGCGCAGGCCGCGCGCTCGCGAGGAGGGGAAGGCACCGCGGCGGGCGGGGGCACGCGCGCGCGAGGGGAGGGAGGAGGGGGCACGCGCGCGAGGGGGAGGTCACGCGTTCGCGAGGAGGTAGTCGACCGGTCGTAGACTCTCGCCATGGGGCGAACGAGCGACGCGCGGGAGCGCATCCTGACCGCCGCGGAGGCACTGCTGCTGTCGCGCGGCTACTCCGCCCTGGGCGTGGCCGAGATCTGCGCGGCGGCCGGCGTCCCGAAGGGGAGCTTCTACTACTTCTTCGCCTCGAAGGAGGAACTCGCCCTCGCCGTCGTCGACGAGCACTGGGCCGGCCGGCGTGCCGGGTGGGAGCGCGCGCTGGCCGCGGACGTCCCTCCGCTCGCGCGGCTGCGACGGCTGTACGCGTACGCCGAGGACGGCCTGCGCGCCGACCGGGAGACCTGCGGGGCGGTCACGGGCTGTCTGCTCGGCAATCTGGCGCTGGAGATGAGCACCCGGACGGAGAGCGTCCGGACGCGGCTGCGGGAGATCTTCGACGAGCAGGTCCTGCTGCTGGAGGGGGCCGTCGCGGACGCGCGCGGGCGCGGCGAGGTCAGGGTCGCCGACACCCGCGCGGCCGCCCGGGCCCTGGTCGCCCAGCTCGAAGGACAGGTCCTCTTCGCGAAGCTGTACGACGATCCGGGGCGCCTCGGCGTCCTGTGGGCGGACTCGCTGGCCCTGCTGGGCGCCGAGGCGGCTCCGGCCGCCGGGTGACCCTCGTCAGAAGGGCCTGGTCGGCAGGTACTTGCCGTCGAGGGTGATGACCGCGCGCTCGCCGCCCTCGGGGTCGGCGACCTTCTTCACGTCGAGCCTGAAGTTGATCGCGGAGATGATGCCGTCGCCGAACTCCTCGTGGACGAGGGCCTTGAGCGTGGTGCCGTAGACCTGGAGCATCTCGTAGAAGCGGTAGATCGTCGGGTCGGTGGGGACGGAGCCGTCGAGGGAGCCTCGGGTGGGGATGGCCTGGAGGAGCCGGACGGCGTCCTCGTCGAGGCCGAGGAGGTCGGCGACCGCCTTCGCGGACGCCTCCGGAAGGGCGTGCTGGCCGAGTACGGCGGCGGTGGTGTAGGCGACGGAGAGGCCGGCGGCGTCCGCGATCCGCTGCCAGGTCAGGTCCTTGACGATCTTGGCCTCGACGGCGGCGACGGCGAGTTCACGGCGGGCGGTGGGGTCGAACTGGGCGTGCACCATGAGAGGGACGTCCTTTCCTGTGGGTGGTGTGCTGCGGAGGAGGGGCGAGGCGAGGGTCAGGCCGCGAGCGGGGGGGCGCTGCGGGGCGGTGAGCTCCTCGACGGTGCCGTCGGCGATGTCGAAGACCCAGCCGTGCAGCCGTACGGCTCCCTCGGCGAGGGCGCGGGCCACCGAGGGGTGGGTGGCGAGGTTCGCGAGCTGGGCGGCGACGTTCTCCCGTACCAGGGCGGCCACGTCCCCCGGCCGGCCCGCCGCGGCCGTGCGGGCCAGGGAGGCGTCGGCGTGGCGGAGCCAGGTGGCGACGGTGGGCGCGCCGCTCAGGTCGCGGCCCTCGGCGAGCGCGGTCATCGCGCCGCAGGCGGAGTGCCCGCAGACGATGACGTCCTGGACGCCGAGGACGGTGACGGCGTACTCGACGGCCGCGGCCACCCCGTCGCCGCCCGGGGTGTGGGCGGGGACGAGGTTGCCCGCGGTGCGGACGACGAAGAGTTCCCCGGGGTCGGTCTGGGTGATCAGTTCGGGTACGACGCGGGCGTCCGAGCAGCCGATGAACAGCGTCCCGGGGCGGTGGTCGGTGGCCAGGCGGGCGAAGAGACCGGCCTTGGCAGGGAAGACCTCCCGCTGGAAGCGGGCGATTCCCTCGGCGAGATGAGGCATGTCCTCAGCCTGCACGACCAGCAGGTATAGCGTCCAAGACGCACTGTCGATGTCTGCTATAGATGCTATCTATGGTCCGCTCTACACTCGTTCCATGCAGCCGGAACTCCGCCATCTCCGCTATCTGCTCGCCGTCGCCGAGCACGCCAACTTCACGCGCGCCGCCGAAGAGCTCCGGATCGCCCAGCCGACGCTGTCCCAGCAGATCAAGCAGCTGGAGAAGGCCCTCGGGGTGCTGCTCCTGGACCGCACCGGCCGTACCGTGCGCCTCACCGACGCCGGGGAGGCGTACGCCGGGTACGCCCGGCGCGCACTCCAGGACCTGGCGGCCGGCGAACGGGCGGTCCACGACGTGCACGACCTGTCCAGGGGCCATCTACGACTCGCCGCCACCCCCACCTACACCGCCTACCTCACCGGCCCTCTCGTCGCCGCCTTCCACACCCGCCACCCGGGCATCACCGTGGAGGTACGGGAGTTGACCCAGGACCGCATCGAGGCCGAACTCCTCGCCGACCGCCTCGACCTCGGCATCGCCTTCGCGAGCGGCCACCCGCCGGGCATCGAGGCCACCGAGCTGTTCACCGAGACCCTCGGCCTGGTCGTGGGCCCCGGCCACCCCTTCGCCGGCCGGACGGAGCCCGTGCCGGCCGAGGAGCTGAACCACCATCACCTCGCCCTGCTCAGCCGGGACTTCGCCACCCGGCGGCACATCGACGCGTACGTCTCCGAGCACGGCCTCCGGCCCCGGATCGCGGTGGAGGCCAACGCGGTCGGCGCCCTCACCGAGATCGTCCGGCGCACCACCCTGGCCACCGTCCTGCCCGACGCCGTCACCCGGGACCACCCGCATCTGAGCCCCGTACCGCTCTCCCCCGCCCTGGCGACCCGCGGCGTCACCCTCCTGCGCCGCGCGGCCGACTACCGGAGCGCGGCCACGCGGGCGTTCACGGAACTGGCCACGGGCTGGGGCGAGGGCGAAGGGGGTCAACCGATCGGATGACCTCGGGGTCCGCCGTTGCGGGCGCCGGGTGCAGCCGGGACGACGACGGGCCGGGCGTGGGGGCGCCCCAAGGATGGAAGGGAAGCGGGCCACGCACTTCCGACGGCCCGCGAAGTCCACCGAGTCCACTGGAGCAGACCCCATGAAGCACGTGAAGAAGACCTCGCGCACCCGTGTCGTGACCGGTGGCGCGATCGTCGCCGCGCTCGCCCTCGGTGGTTTCGGCGCCTACTCGGCGAGCGCCACCGGCGAGAACACGACGGCCGCCCCCGCCGCGGCCGTCGCCAAGGCGGACGCGAAGAACAAGAACACGACGCGGTCGACGCACCTGACGATCGAGGCCGCGACGAAGGCCGCGCAGGCGACCCTGGACGCCGCGGAGAAGGAGAACCAGCGCGTCTCCGTCGCCGTCGTCGACCGCAACGGCAACACCATCGTCACCCTCCGCGGCGACGGCGCCGGCCCGCAGTCCTACGAGTCCGCCGTGAAGAAGGCGTACACCGCCGTCTCCTGGAACGCCCCCACCTCCGAACTCGCCAAGCGCCTCACCAACGCCCCCACGCTGAAGGACATCCCCGGCACCCTCTTCCTCGCCGGCGGCGCCCCCGTCACCGCCAAGGGCGCCCCCATCGCCGGCATCGGCGTCGCCGGCGCCCCCTCCGGCGACCTCGACGAGAAGTTCGCCCAGGCCGGCGTCGCCACCCTCGGCAAGTAACCCCCTGACACCGGCGGCACCCTCGGTCCCTGGCGCGCCCCAGGACGGCGCGTTCCGTCACTCCCCGGGGGTGGCGAGAGCCCCCTTCTCGGGTGAGAAGGGGGCTCTCGGGTGCTGCGGCGTCGTGGCTCCTACGCCTGCGCCAGCCCCCGGCTGATGACCAGGCGCTGGATCTGGTTGGTGCCCTCGAAGATCTGCATGATCTTCGCCTCGCGCATGTACCGCTCGACGGGGAAGTCGCGGGTGTAGCCGTAGCCGCCGAGGACCTGGACGGCGTCGGTGGTGACCTTCATGGCGGTGTCGGTGGCGATGAGCTTGGCCGCGCTGGCCTGGCGGCTGAAGGGTCGGCCGAGGTCGCGGCGGCGGGCCGCGTCCAGGTAGGTGGCGCGGGCCGCGTCGACGGCTGCGGCCATGTCGGCGAGGAGGAAGCCGAGGCCCTGGTGGTCGATGATCCGGCGGCCGAAGGTGGTGCGCTGGTTGGCGTAGTCGACGGCGGTGTCGAGGGCGGCCTGGGCGAGGCCGGTGGCGCAGGCGGCGATGCCGAGGCGGCCGCTGTCGAGGGCGCTGAAGGCGATCTGGAGGCCCTGGCCCTCGTCCCCGACGAGCCGGTCCGCCTCCAGGAGGGCGCCGTCCCAGTACGCGGAGGTGGTGGGTACCGCCTGGAGGCCCATCTTGCGCTCGGGAACCCCGAAGCTCAGGCCCTCGGTGGCGCCGGGGGCGAGGAAGCAGGAGATGCCGTGGCTGCCGGGCGCGGTGCGGGCGAAGAGCGCGTAGAAGCCGGCCTTGCCGCCGTGGGTGATCCACGCCTTGGTGCCGGTGACGCGGTAGCCGCTGCCGTCGTCCTGCCGCTCGGCCTTGCAGGCGAGGGCGGCGGCGTCGGAGCCGGCCTGCGGCTCGGAGAGGCTGTAGCCGCCGATGGTGCGGCCCTCCAGCATCGCGGGCAGCCAGCGTTCCTTCTGCTCGGGGGTGCCGAAGGTGTGCAGGGGGTGGCAGGCGAGGGTGTGGACGCTGGTGGCGACGGCGACGGCCGCCCAGCGTGCGGCGAGCTCCTCCAGGACCTGGAGGTAGACCTCGTAGGGCTGGCCTCCGCCGCCGTACTCCTCCGGGTACGGCAGGCCGAGGAGCCCGGTCTCGCCCAGGGTCGCGAAGAGCCCTTCGGGATAGGTCTCGGCAGCCTCGTGCTCGTCCACCCGCGGAGAGAGCTCCTTGTCGGCGATCTCCCGGGTGAGGGCGATGAGGTCCGCTGCCTCGGGGGTGGGAAGCAGGCGGTCGACATCCATGTGCGACTCCAGCGGCGCGCAAAGTGGTACTGGGGAAGGTACTGCAGTACCGATGAGAGTAGCGCAGAAGGGAACCGCCGTAACCCCCCGGGAACGCCGGCCTGGAATACTGACCTGGTGATCGAGACCTCAGCCGCCGACGCCCCGAAGCTGACGGGCCGCGGCGCGGCCCGCCGCTCCGCCCTCTTCGAGGAGCTCGTCGCCCTCCTCGTCGGCGAGGGTTTCGCCCGGCTGACGCTCGACGATCTCGCCGCGCGGCTCCGCTGCTCGAAGCGGACGCTGTACGGCCTGGCCAGCAGCAAGGAACAGCTGGTCCGGGCTGCCGTCGTGCACTTCTTCCGGCGGGCCACGGCCCGGGTCGAGGCGGTCCTCGCCGCCGCGACCGATCCGGCCGAGCGCCTCGCCGCCTATCTGCGGGCGGTCTCGGCCGAGCTGGCGCCGGTCTCTCCGCAGTTCTTCGACGACGTGGCGGCGTTCGAGCCGGCGGCGGAGGTGTACGAGCGCAACACGCGCGCGGCGGCCGGCCGGGTCCAGCAGCTGATCGAGGAGGGCGTGCGCGCGGGCGTCTTCCGCGAGGTGCACGTGACCTTCGCGGCCGACGTCATCTCCTCGGTGATGGTCCGCATCCAGCGGCGCCAGGTGGCCGCGGCCACCGGCCTCGCCGACGCCGAGGCGTACGAGCAGCTGGCCGAGCTGCTCCTGAGCGGCCTCCGCAGGGCCTGACCTCCCCGCGGCACCGGCGGTCCCCCCGGTGCCCGGGCGCACCTCGGGAAGGCGTCCCGCCCGCTTACTTCAGAGGGCGAGTTAATGCCAAAGACAAGAGGGGACGGCGAATCCGTCAGCGGTATGTTGAGCTGAGGACTACTCCACCAGGGGGCCCAGTGACCATGCGGAACGGCCGCACCGTGCGTGACCTGCGACGCGAGAACCGCACCGCAGTCCTCCAGCGCCTGTACTTCGACGGGCCGATGAGCCGTTTCGAGCTGGGCCCCGCGACCGGACTGAGTTCGGGTTCGGTCAGCAACGTGGTGGCGGAGCTCGTCTCCGAGGGTCTGGTGGAGGAGGCGGGCAGCGTCGACTCGGCCGGCGGGCGCCCCCGCATCCTGCTCAGGGTCACCCCGGGCAGCGGCTGCATGATCGGCGTGGACGTCGGCGAGACCCGGGTCCGGGTCGAGCTGTTCGATCTCACCCTCACCGAACTCGCGCGCACCGAACGCCCGCTGGCGGCCGACAGCCCCCACCCGCACGACCGGTACGAGGTCGGGGTCGTCGTGGAGCACATCCGCGAGGGCATCGCCGAGGTGCTGCGGACCGCGGACATACCCCCCGAGCGTCTCCTCGGCGTCGGGGTCGGCGTGCCGGGGATCGTGGCGCCGACCCCCGAGGACGGCGCCGTGGTGCACGGGCAGACGACCGGCTGGGACGCCGTCCCGCTGGAGCGGCTGCTGCGCGCGACCGGGGCCCTGCCCGCTTCGGTGCCGTACTGGATCGACAACGGCGCCAAGACCCTGGGCCAGGCGGAGATGTGGTTCGGCGCCGGGCGGGGCGCCCGCAGCGCCGTGGTCGTGCTCTTCGGTTCGGGCGTCGGCGCCTGTGTCGTGACGGATCCGATGGGGCCCGGCCGGGCTCTCGAATGGGGCCACCTGACGGTACGGGTCCGCGGCCGGCGGTGCCGCTGCGGCGCCCTGGGCTGCCTGGAGGCGTACGCGGGCGCCGAGGCGCTGCTCGAACGCTGGCGCGAGGCCGGCGGGCGGCCCCCGGCCGGCGCGGACGAGGAGACGGCCCTGACCTCGATGCTCGCCGCGGCCTACCCCGCCGATCCGGACAAGGAGCCCGACGCCGCGGCTCTGGGCGTCCTGGAGGAGACCGCCGAGTACCTCGGCGCCGGCTTCGCCGACCTGATCAACCTCTTCCAGCCCGAGCGCATCCTCGTCGGCGGCTGGGCCGGCCTCCAGCTCGGCGCCCGCTTCCTGGAGACGGTCAAGGGCCACGCGATGGAGTACGCCCTGGCGTACCCGGCGGCGCGGGTCGCCATCGGCATGGGGAAGCTGGGGCCGGACGCGGTCACGGTCGGTGCGGCGATCCTGCCGCTGGACGACTTCTTCTCCCGGGGCGGACGGCGCGCGGAGTCCGAGGCGGAGGCCCCCGGCGAGCAGCCGGCCTGGGCGTCGACCGTACGGGACCGGACGGCGCACTGAGAGGTGCGCCGCCCGGTCCGTCATACGGGGAGGACCGCGGGGCGGTCCGTGGTGCGGATCAGGGGTACGAGACCACGGTGGACGGCACGGTGGAGGTGCCCGAGGTCGGCGCCCCGACGTCGTTGATGACGTGCTCGTACTGCCCGTTGCCGCCGAGGGAGACCACGAGCAGGTCGTGGAACCTGACGCCGGGCTTCACCGGGGCCCGGAAGCCGTGGTCCTGACGGATCGTCGGGTCCACGTTGTAGTAGCAGTAGCTGCCGAGTCCCCAGCCCTCGTGGGTGGTGACGGAGTCGTCGACGCGGTAGGCGGCGTAGCCCTTGTGGGGCCCGTCCTGGACGGCCGCCTGGTTCGGCGCGTCGTACGCCTTCTCGTTCTGGAAGAAGATCGTGCGGCCGCGGTCGCCGAACCACTCGACGTCGTACTTGTTGAAGTGCTCGACGAACAGGCCGGTGGCCAGGACGTCGTCGCCGTACACCCGGACGCCGTAGTCGGCGCGGTTGGTCTCCCAGCCGACGCCCTCGCCGTGGTCGGCACGCCAGACCCAGGTGTGGTCGACGATCGTGTCGTCGCTGTGGACCGCCATGGCGACGGTGGCCTTGCCGGGACCGGCGCCGCCGACGCGGAGGTACACGTCCTGGACGGTCGTGGGGTTGGCGGCGTGGTCGGCGGCGGCGTTCTGCGTGCCGACCTCCAGCAGGACCGGGGAGTTGACCGGTCCGGCGTCGATCAGGAAGCCCGCGAGCCGGACGCCGTCGACGTCGGCGACCTTCATCGCGGCCACCCCGTTGTCGGGGATGATCGTGGCGAGGCCGAGGCCGAGGACGATCGTGTCGGCGCGGTCGACCTGGATCGGCTGGTCGACGTGGTAGACGCCGGGGGTGAACAGCAGGTGGAGTCCCTGGCGCAGGGCCGCGTTCATGGTGGCGGCGGTGGTGCCGGGCTTGACCACGTAGAACCGGCTCAGCGGGATCGACTGTCCCTGCGTGGTGCCCGAACCCCAGCTGGTGCCGCGGGCGTTGACGCGCTTGGCGGGGGCGAACACCTTGAACTCGCCGCCCTCCCAGTACAGGAAGGGCTTCTCGCGGGAGACGGGCGTGTTGTCGAGGGTGGTGTAGCGGGGCTCGGGGAAGCCCTGCGCCGGAGCGCCCTCGACGCCGGAGAAGACCTGGTTCCACACGCTGTTGGACCAGCCGCCGATGGCGCTGTCGCGGGTGTACCACTGCTGCTGCGAGTAGTTGCCGACCTGGCCGTCGATCTTCGAGTCGGCGATGTAGCCGCCGCTGGCCCAGCCGTAACCGTCGGGGGCGAGGTTCAGGCCGCCCTTGACGTGCATGCGGCGGAACGAGGACGCCTGTGAGACGGCCCACCGGTCGGTGCCGCTGACCGGGTTGAGGGCGAGGTTCTCGGCGGCGCGCCAGAAGTTCTGGGTGGCGTTGCCGTTGAACCAGCCCGCGTCGACGGTCACGTCGCCGTTGATGGTGGTGTCGTCGGGGCGCAGGCCGAGTCCGGCGATCTGGGTGTAGAAGCCGATCTGGGCGTTGAGGCCGTTGTAGGTGCCGGGCTTGAAGAGGAAGGCGTGCCGGCCGGTGCCGAACTGGGCCGACTCCTGCTGGGTGAAGACCTCGTCCAGCTTGGCCTGGATGCCGGGCGTGGACGGGTCGAAGACGTGCACGTTCGGGCCGAGGTCGCCGCCGCCGGGAAGGACCGGGCCGCTGTCGCCGGAGCCGTACACCTGGAACTCCCAGAGCGAGTAGCCGTATCCGGTGGCCCGGGCGGTGCCGTACACCCGGACGTAGCGGGCGGTGCCGGTGACGGGCAGGGACTCGTTGCCGCCGGGGCTGTTCGCCGTGCTGTACGCGCTCGTCCAGGTGCTGCCGTCGGTGGAGAGCTCGATGCGGTACGCCTTGCCGTACGCGGTCTCCCAGCGCAGGTCGACCCTGCTGAGCGCGGCGGGGGCGCCCAGGTCGACCTGGATCCACTGAGGGTCGGCGAACGCGCTGGACCAGCGGGTTCCGGGGTCGCCGTCGACGGCGGCGGTGGCCGGGGTGCCGCCGCTCTCCTGGCTGGAGGCGGTGGCGGGCCTGCCCTGCGAGAGGAGTACGGGGGCGGCCGCGGCGGGGGGCGCCGCGACGAGGGCGAGCAGGCCCGCGAGGAGGGCCGTGACCAGGGCGGCCGCGGTGGCCCGGCGGGTTCCGGGGCGGGGGACGGGGTGCGGCGCTGGGCCGGTCGGGGGTGGGGGTGGCGCGACGCGGGTGCCGGCTGCGGGCATGGGTCGATCTCCTCGGGGATGAGGGGGAGTTGGAGGAGGAGCGCGCTCTCCGCAGCAGATGGTTGCGGTTGTGGCGGGTGAGGGTCAAGGCATTCGACAAGACTTTTCTTTTGGCCTGCATTAAGTAGCGAGAAACAACGGGCGCCCCCGGACGACACTTCCCCCGGCTACGGCTCCGCCGACCCCGGGTACGACTCCGCCCCTCCCCCGTGACGCGCGACGGCGTCACCCGGGAAGGGGCGGGACGGGAAGGGAGGGGGTCAGGCGACGGAACCTATGCGGCCGTCGGGCTCGCGGGGGCCGTCGTGGTGGATCGGGGTGTGGGCACCGGTGAGGGAGAGGCCGCTGCCGCCGCGGCGGTTGGCGACGATCTCGGCGCCGATCGAGAGGGCGGTCTCCTCCGGCGTACGGGCACCGAGGTCGAGGCCGATCGGGGAGCGCAGCCGGGCGAGTTCGAGTTCGGTGACACCGACCTCGCGGAGCCGCTTGTTGCGGTCCTCGTGGGTGCGGCGTGAGCCCATCGCGCCGATGTACGCGACGGGAAGCTTGAGGGCGGCGTGCAGGAGGGGCACGTCGAACTTGGCGTCGTGGGTGAGGACGCACAGGACCGTGCGGCCGTCCACCGCCGTGGACGCCAGGTAGCGGTGGGGCCACTCGACGACGATCTCGTCGGCCTCGGGGAAGCGGGCCGGCGTCGCGAAGACGGGCCGCGCGTCGCAGACGGTGACGTGGTAGCCGAGGAACTTGCCGACCCGGACGAGGGCGGCGGCGAAGTCGATGGCGCCGAAGACGATCATGCGCGGGGCGGGGACCGAGGACTCGACCAGAAGGGTCAGCGGCTGCCCGCAGCGGCTGCCGTCCTCGCCGATCTCCACGGTGCCGGTGCGGCCCGCGTCGAGCATCGCGCGGGCCTCGCCCGCCGCGGTGCGGTCCAGCTCGGGGTGGCCGCCGAGCTTCCCCTCGTACGAGCCGTCGGGACGGACCAGGAGCGCCGCGCCCCTCAGTTCCTCGGGCCCGTCGACGATACGGGCCAGGGCCGCCGCCTCCCCCGTGGCGGCGGCCGCGACCGCGGCGGGGAAGACCCCGCCGCGGACCGGGGTGACGAGGATGTCGATGACGCCGCCGCAGGTCAGGCCGACCGCGAAGGCGTCCTCGTCGCTGTATCCGAACCGCTCGACGACGGTCCTGCCGTCTTCGAGGGCCTGGACGCAGAGGTCGTAGACCGCGCCCTCCACACACCCGCCGGAGACCGAGCCGATCGCCGTGCCCTCGCTGTCGACGGCGAGGGCGGCACCCGGCTGCCGGGGCGCGCTGCCGCCTACGGCCACCACGGTGGCGACGGCGAAGGCGCGTCCCTGCTCGACCCACCGGTGCAGCTCTTCGGCGATGTCCAGCATTTCGGTCTCCTTGGCTGTGTGTGGAGGACGGGGCCAGGCGTCAGCTGACGCCCAGCCAGCCCTCGATCGGGTGAAGGGCGAAGAACACGATGAATATCGCGGTCAGGCACCACATGAACGGGCCGACCTCGCGCGCCTTGCCCTGCGCCACCTTGATGACGGTGTAGGCGATGACGCCGGCCGCGACGCCCGGGGTGATGCTGTAGGTGAACGGCATCAGCACGACGGTCAGGAAGACCGGGATGGCGACGGAGCTGTCACCCCAGTTCACGTGCTTGGCGTTCATCATCATCATCGCGCCGATGACGACCAGGGCGGCGGAGCCGACCTCGCGGGGCACGATCTGGGTGATCGGCGTGAAGAAGAGGCAGGCCGCGAAGAACAGGCCGGTGATCACCGAGGAGAAGCCGGTCCGGGCGCCTTCGCCGACACCGGTGGCGGACTCCACGAAGACGGTCTGGCCGGAGGCGCCGGAGACGCCGCCGATCGCACCGCCCGCGCCGTCGATGAACAGCGCCTTGGACAGGCCGGGCATCCGGCCCTTGTCGTCGGCGAGGTTGGCCTCGGTGCCGACACCGATGATGGTGGCCATGGCGTCGAAGAAGCCGGCGAGCACCAGCGTGAAGACGATCACGCCGACCGTGATGTAGCCGACGTCGCCCCAGCCGCCGAAGTCGACGTCGCCCATGAGCGAGAAGTCGGGGCTGGAGACCGCGCTGCCCTTGAGCTCCGGGGCGCCGTTGGCCCAGGAGCCGGGGCCCTTGGCCGGGACGTCGGCGACCGCGTTGACGATCAGCGAGATGACGGTGCCGGCGACGATGCCGATGAGGATCGCGCCCGGCACCTTGCGGGCCTGGAGCGCGAAGATCGCGAGCAGGGTGACGGCGAAGATCAGTACGGGCCAGCCGACCAGCTCACCGCCGGCGCCGAGGGTGACGGGCGGACCGAACTGCGGGCCGGCGCCGACGAAGCCGGCCTTGTTGAAGCCGATCAGGGCGATGAAGAGGCCGATGCCGATGGTGATGCCGTGCTTGAGCGGCAGCGGAATGGCGTTCATGATCATCTCGCGGAGACCGGTGACCACCAGAAGGCAGATCACCACACCGTAGACGACACACATGGACATGGCCTGCGGCCATGTCATCTGGGGCACGACCTGGGTGGCGAGCACACCGGAGACGCTGAGTCCCGCAGCGAGGACGAGCGGCACCTTGCCGACAAAGCCCATCAGCAGGGTGGTCACCGCCGCCGCGAAGGCGGTCGCGGTGATGACGGCCGAGGACGCGAGGACGTGCTTCTCGACGTCCGGGCCTCCGAGGAGGATCGGGTTGAGCAGGAGAATGTACGCCATCGCCATGAAGGTGGTGACGCCGCCGCGGATCTCCGTCGCGACGGTGGATCCTCTCTCCGAGATGTGAAAGTACCGGTCGAGCCAAGAACGGCCGGCGGGGACGTTGGAGCCGGAGCCCGCATCCTCCGATGCGGTCTTGGGCTCCACAGACGACTGGGTCATGGGGCCTACTCCCAAGGTTCAAAGGGACACCCGCGTCAGATTTCGAAGGGCTTCTGATCTGGTGAAGCTGCGGGATTTGGGATGCTGCGTGGGCTGCACGACCCGGGGGACGGCCCGAGGCGAACGGAGTGAATCGGCACTGCGGTTACTTCGTTACTACGGGTACTGCGGGGGTACTTCGGGGTACTGCCGGTGGTGCGGCTCCCCCGGTGGTGCCGGTGGTACCGGCCTCGCGGGGGTTGCTCCGGGCGGTGCGAGCGGGGAAGTGTGACGTTCCTGGGAGGCACGCACCGCCCGGAGAGTCCTACAGCGTGCCGGTGAGCGCCTCGGGGCGGACCGGCGTCTTGTTGAGCTCCAGGCCCGTCGCCGCCCGGATCGCCGCGAGGACGGCCGGGGTGGACGACAGGGTCGGGGCCTCGCCGATGCCCCGCACGCCGTACGGCGCGTTGGGGTCGGCCAGTTCGAGGTAGTCGACCGGGATGGTCGGCGTGTCGAGGATCGTCGGGATCAGGTAGTCCGTGAAGGAGGGGTTGCGCACCTTCGCGGTCTTCGGGTCGACGATGATCTCCTCCATCACCGCGACGCCCAGGCCCTGGGTGGTGCCACCCTGGATCTGGCCGACCACGGAGAGCGGGTTGACCGCCTTGCCGACGTCCTGGGCACAGGCCAGTTCGATGACCTTGACCAGGCCCAGCTCGGTGTCGACCTCCACCACCGCGCGGTGGGCGGCGAAGGCGTACTGGACGTGGCCGTCGCCCTGGCCGGTGACGAGGTCGAATGCCTGGGTGGGGCGGTGCCGCCACTCCTCCTCGACCTCCACGGCCTGGTCCTCCAGGACGTCCGCGATGGTGGCGAGGGCCTCGCCGCCGTCGGTGACGACCTTGCCGCCTTCCAGGAGGAGTTCGGCGTTGGCCCACGCCGGGTGGTACGTGCCGAACTTGCGCCGGCCGATCTCCAGGACCTTCTCGCGGACGATCTCGCAGGAGTTCTTGATGGCGCCGCCGGTCATGTACGTCTGGCGGCCCGCGGAGGTCGAACCGGCCGAGCCCACCTGGGTGTCGGCGGGGTGGATGGTGACCTGCTGGACGCCGAGCTCGGTGCGGGCGATCTGCGCGTGGATGGTGACACCGCCCTGGCCGACCTCCGCCATGGCGGTGTGGACCAGCGCGACGGGCTCGCCGTTGATGACCTCGAGACGGATCTTGGCGGTCGAGTAGTCGTCGAAGCCCTCGGAGAAGCCGACGTTCTTGATGCCGACCGCGTAGCCGACGCCTCGCACGACGCCCTCGCCGTGCGAGGTGTTGGACAGGCCGCCCGGCAGCGCGCGGACGTCCGCGCCCTCGCCGGCGGTCTCCCACTGGCGCTCCGGCGGCATCGGGCGGGCCTTGACCATGCGGAGCAGCTCGGCGACCGGGGCCGGCGAGTCCACGACCTGGCCGGTCGGCATGATCGTGCCCTGCTCCATGGCGTTGAGCTGGCGCAGCTCCACCGGGTCCATGCCCAGCTTCGCCGCGAGCTTGTCCATCTGGGCCTCGTAGGCGAAGCACGCCTGGACCGCGCCGAAGCCGCGCATGGCGCCGCAGGGCGGGTTGTTGGTGTAGAGGCCGATCGCCTCGATCTCGACGTCGTCGATGACGTACGGGCCGACCGAGAGGGAGGAGGCGTTGCCGACGACCGACGCCGTGGACGAGGCGTAGGCGCCGCCGTCGAGCACGATCTTGCACTTCATGTGCGTGATCTTGCCGTCCTTGGTGGCACCGTGCTCGTAGTAGAGCTTCGCCGGGTGCCGGTGGACGTGCCCGAAGAAGGACTCGTACCGGTTGTAGACCATCTTGACGGGCTTGCCGGTGCGCAGGGCGAGCAGCGAGGCGAGGATCTGCATCGAGATGTCCTCGCGGCCGCCGAACGCTCCGCCGACGCCCGCCATGGTCATACGGATCTTCTCCTCGGGCAGGCCGAGGCAGGGGGCGATCTGCTTGAGGTCCGAGTGCAGCCACTGGGTGGCGACGTACAGGTCGACGCCGCCGTCCTCGGCCGGTACGGCGAGGCCGGACTCGGGGCCGAGGAATGCCTGGTCCTGCATGCCGAAGGTGTACTCGCCCTTGACGATGACGTCGGCCCGCTTGGCGGCCTCGTCGGCGTTGCCGCGGATGATCGGCTGGCGGTGCACGATGTTGGGGTGCGGGACGTGACCCGAGTGGTGGTCGTCGCGGCCCTCGTGGACCAGGATCGCGTCCGGGGCGGTGGCCGATGCCTCGTCCGTGACGACCGGGAGCTCCCGGTACTCGATCTTGATCTTGGCGGCGGCGCGGCGGGCGGTCTCCGGGTGGTCGGCGGCCACGAGGGCGACCGGCTCACCGTGGTGACGGACCTTGCCGTAGGCGAGGACCGGGGTGTCCTGGAACTCCATGCCGTAGTTCTTCGCGGCCGGCAGGTCCTCGTGCGTCATGACGGAGTAGACGCCGTCCATCGCGAGGGCCTCGGAGATGTCGATGGACACGATCTCGGCGTGCGCGAGGGTGGACCGCAGGACCTGGCCCCACAGCATGTCCTCGTGCCACATGTCCGAGGAGTAGGCGAACTCGCCGGTGACCTTGAGGGTGCCGTCGGGGCGGAGCGTGGACTCGCCGATGCCGCCCTTGACGTGGTTCTGGGTGACGTCGCGGGGGATGCCCGTGGTGGTGCCAGCCATGATCAGACCGCCTCTCCCTGACGGGCGGCCGCGAGGCGGACCGCGTCGAGGATCTTCTCGTAACCGGTGCAGCGGCAGAGGTTGCCGGAGAGCGCCTCGCGGATGTCCGCGTCCGTCGGGGACGGGTTGCGCTCCAGCATCTCGTCGGCCGCGACGAGCAGACCGGGGGTGCAGAAGCCGCACTGCACGGCGCCGGCGTCGATGAACGCCTGCTGGATGGGGGAGAGTTCGATGCCCTCTCCGGTCTGGGAGTCCTGACCGGGCTTGGCCTCCCACTTCTTGGCGGCGTCGATCGAGGTGCCGCACGCGCCGGTGGAGCAACTGGCGTGCTCCGCACGCTCCTTGGCGAAGTCGGCGAGGCCCTCGACCGTGACGACCTCGCGGCCCTCGACCTGGCCGGCGGCGACGAGACAGGAACAGACCGGCACACCGTCGAGGCGGACCGTGCAGGAACCGCACTCGCCCTGCTCGCAGGCGTTCTTGGAGCCGGGCAGGCCCAGGCGCTCACGCAGGACGTAGAGGAGGGACTCGCCCTCCCAGACGTCGTCGGCTTCCTGCGGACGACCGTTGACCGTGAAATTGACGCGCATGTTATGCAGCTCCCTCAAGCGAGCGGCCGGTGCCGCGGTACTGCTCCCAGGTCCAGCCCAGCTGGCGGCGGGCCATGATTCCGACGGCGTGGCGGCGGTACTTGGCGGTGCCGCGGACGTCGTCGATCGGGTTGGCGGCGCCCGAGCACAGGTCGGCGAACTGCTTCGCGATCGACGGGGTGATGATCTTGCCGTTGTCCCAGAAACCGCCCTCTTCCAGGGCCGCGTTGAGGAAGTCCTCGGCCGCCTTGGCGCGGATCGGGGTCGGTGCGGCGGAGCCGATGCCGGTGCGGACCGTGCGGGTCTCCGGGTGCAGGGCCAGGCCGAAGGCGCAGACCGCGATGACCATCGCGTTGCGGGTGCCGACCTTGGAGTACTGCTGGGGGCCGTCCGCCTTCTTGACGTGGACGGTCTTGATGAGTTCGTCGGGCTGCAGCGCGTTGCGCTTCACGCCCGTGTAGAACGCGTCGATCGGGATGAACCGGCTGCCGCGCACGGACTCGACCTCGACCTCGGCGCCCGCGGCGAGCAGGGCGGGGTGGGCGTCGCCGGCGGGCGAGGCGGTGCCGAGGTTGCCCCCGACGCCGCCGCGGTTGCGGATCTGCGGGGAGGCGACCGTGTGCGAGGCGAGCGCCAGACCCGGCAGCTCGGCCCGCAGGTTCTCCATGATCCGGGTGTACGGAACGGAGGCGCCGAGCCGGACGTTCTCCTCGCCGACCTCCCACTCGCTCAGCAGCTCGATACGGTTCAGGTCCAGGAGGTACTCGGGCCGCCGGTGGTCGAAATTGATCTCGACCATGATGTCGGTGCCACCCGCAATGGGCACGGCCGTGGGGTGCTCGGCCTTGGCGGCGAGCGCCTCCTCCCAGCTGGCGGGGCGAAGGAAGTCCATGGTGGCTCTCTTCTAGTGATTCCGGTTCGGGGGGCGAGCTAGCGGGTCCGGGAAGACGGCCGGCCCTCGTCATCGTGTTCATGTGCTGTTCACGCGGTGTGTGGCCTAGTACACAAGCCACGATCGCCCGGGTGCAGTCACCGAAAACATGAAGGAGTTGGCTGGTGCCCTTCGTCGTCTTGTAGATTCGAACGAAAGGCGGGGAACAGAAACCTCGCCGTTTCCCCCTGGAAACGGTGGCACCACCCCACCGTCGACAACGGGACACCCACCACCCACCCACGAAGGAACGGCGGCGACACGATGCGGCTGCGCGCACTGCTGGAGAACGACGCGCTCGGGCTGCGCCTGCTCGGCGGCGAGGACGAGCTGGACCGCACCGTCCGCGGCGTGATGACGACGGACCTCAAGGATCCCAGCCGGTACCTTTCCGGCGGCGAGCTGGTCCTCACCGGCCTCGCCTGGCTGCGGGAGCCCGCCGACGCCGAGCCCTTCGCCCGGATCCTGGCCTCGGCCGGGGTCGCCGCCCTGGCCGCGGGCGAGGCGGAGCTGGGCGACATCCCCGACGCCCTCGTAGCGGCGTGTTCACGCCATCGGCTGCCGCTCTTCGCGGTCAACGAGTCCGTTGCGTTCGCGACGATCACCGAGCATGTCGTTCGACAGGTCTCCGGCGAGCGGGCGGGCGACCTGGCCGCCGTCGTGGACCGGCACCGGCGCCTCATGACCTCGGGACCGGCGGGCGGCGGCCCCGAGGTCGTCCTCGACCTGCTCGGCTCCGACCTGGACCTGCGGGCCTGGGTCCTCTCCCCCACCGGCCGCCAGATCGCGGGCGCCGGCGAGCCCCTCGAAGGCGGCCTGGCCGCCACCCTGGCCGGTGAGCACCTGGCGGCGACCCGGACCGGCCGGCGCGGCCCGCACCGGCTGAACGCCGCCGGAGCGACGTACTCGCTCTTCCCGATCCGCAACACCGGCCGGGGCGCCGCCCCCGCCTCCCGGGACGTGCGCGAGACGGTCCTGTCGGACTGGCTGCTCGCCGTCGAGGCGGACGCCGGGGACTGGCCGGCCGCGCGGCTCGACCTGCTCCAGGGCGTCACGCAGCTGATCGCCGTCGAGCGGGACCGCCGCGACGCGGCCCGTACGGTACGCCGCAGGCTGGCGCAGGAGATCCTGGAGCTGGTGCAGACGGGCGCCGCGCCCGCCGAGATCGCGGCCCGCCTGCGGGTCGCCGCCCCGGTGCTGCTGCCCGGGCTCGGCACGACCCCGCACTGGCAGGTGGTCGTCGCCCGCGTGGAGTGGGAGCAGGAGGGCGGTCAGGGCTCCGCGGTGGACGGCGGGCCGGTCGCCCAGGCGCTCCTGGAGGAGATCCTCGTCGACCCGGCGACCGTGGGCGCCGAGTCCGCCGACCGGATCGCCGTCGCGCACAGCGGCGACGAGGCGATCGCGCTGGTCCCGCTGGCCGCGGGCCCGCTCCCGGACAGCGAGGACGAGGGCCCGGCGACCGCGCTCGGCCTGCACGCGGACGCCCTGCTCGCCGCCGTACGGGCCCCGCTCTCGGCGGGTCTCGCGGACGACGGGCGCCTCACGCTCGGTGTCAGCGCGGCCGTGCACTCGGCGGAGGGGCTCCGCGGGGCCCTGGAGGAGGCCCGGCACGCCCGCCGGGTCGCCGCCGCCCGTCCGGGCCGGGTGTGCGCCGCCGGCCACCACGAGCTGGCCTCGCACGTGCTGCTGCTGCCCTTCGTCCCGGACGACGTCCGCCGGGCGTTCACGGCCCGGCTGCTCGACCCGCTGCGCGACTACGACCGGCGTCACCGGGCGGAGCTCATCCCGACCCTGGAGGCGTTCCTCGACTGCGACGGTTCCTGGACGCGCTGTGCGACGCGGCTGCACCTCCACGTGAACACGCTGCGCTACCGGGTGGGCCGCATCGAGCAGCTCACCGGTCGTGATCTCTCCCGTCTGGAGGACAAGCTCGACTTCTTCCTGGCCCTGCGGATGAGCTGATTCCGCACGACTCGGATTCACCCTTTCGATGGAGTCCGAAGGAGTGACGTCCGGGCTGGTGGGGGCCCGTCGGCCGGGACCGCCGACGGGCCGCGCAGGGGCCCGATCCCGGGCCCGGCGGCGATCTGACGGCCTGTCGCCGAGGGTCCGGACGGCGGTGGTCACACCACCGGGACTCTTGTGAATTCTTTCACCTGACCCCTATGCCAGGTGCTGCCCATGTGCTGAGATGCGGGTCTACTCAACAGCTCAATGGCGCGCTCGGGGAGGGCAATGTGGCGGATACCGCCATGTCTGGTTCCGAATCAAGGGGTGGCGAACATCCGTCCCTCGCCTATGGCAAGGAGACACCTGTGGAGACCGCCATATGGCGTCTCCGCTCCCGCGGCTGCTGGACGGACGCGGCCGCGCTGCTCGTACCGCACGCGGCCGAACCCGCCGCCGCACTCGAACGGGCCGCGCTGCTCATCGAGCGCTGCCTCTACACCGAAGAGGGCTGGGCCGACGCCGAGGACGCGCTCAGGGCCGCCGAGGCGGTCGCCAGGACCGACGAGGAACGCGGGGCCGCCGCCTGCGAGCGCGGCTATCTCGCCTACGCCTCCACCCTGTTGGGGGTGCGCGACCGGGCCGACGAGGCGCGGATGGCGCTCGGCCGGGCGGCGGCGCTGATCGGCCCGGACGCCGAGGGCCGGCCGCTGCTCGACTTCCGGCGCGGGCTCATCGCGCAGAACCTCGGCGACTCCCCGCAGGCGGCCCGTGCCGCGTACAGCAGGGCGCACGCCGGGGCGACCGCGCTGGGCGACTCGCTCCTGCTGTCCTTCACCTGGCGCCATCTCGCCGGACTCGCCTTACGCGAGGGCGAGTTGGCGGAGGCGCGGCACGGCTTCACCGAGTCGCTGCGGATCCGGGAGGAGCTGGGCTACCTGGTCGGTACGGCCCCGGCGCTCACCGCCCTGGCCGATGCCGAGACCGAACCGGAGGCCGGCCGGCTGCGCGCGGAGGCCCGTCGCCTCTTCCACCTCCTCGGCGGGGTCCCGACCTGGCTGTCGGCCCAGCTGATGCCGAGGCCGGCGACCTGAAATCCCCTGCCCCGCAGCCCTGGTGACGATCCATCGGCCGCGAGGTGAACCGGGCGGCCCCGTGCCGCGGTCGGGCGCCGGATCCGACCGCGGTACGGGGCCGCCCCGTAACTCCCTTGCTTTTCCTACGACTTGGGGGCGAGACAGATCAGGCTCTCGTCGGTTCCGACGACCAGGGATCCCGCCCCCGTGACCGCGACGGCGCGGATCGGGGGGCCCGGGCGGAAGGAGAGCGTCGGGCCGCCCTCCGGCCGGTGCAGTTCGACCAGGCCGTCGGCCCAGGCCGCCGCGACGAGGGGCCCGTACGGGGTCTCCGTCGCGTGCAGGGAGACGACCGGGGACGGGCGCTCGGCGAGCGGTTCGGGGCGTGCGTCGCGGCCCGGGGTCCAGAGCCGCACCGTGCCGTCAGCGCCGCCGGAGCAGACGAACGGCGTCTCGGAGTCGACCGCTGAGACCGCCGTGACCCGTCCGCTGTGCGAGGCCGACTGGTACAGGCCGGTCAGACCGAAGGCGTGCACGGAGCCGAGCCGGTCCCCCACCACCACGGAGCCCGCGATCGCCGCGAGGGCCGTCCCCGGGTGCCGGGCCAGCGTCGCCGAGACGGCCTCGGTGAGCCGCTCCAGGTACGGGGCGCGGGGCGTCGTCCCCCGTACGGTGTGCAGCCTGCCCCGGTCGTCGAGGAGCAGCACCGTGCCGTCGGGCGCGGGCGCGAGCGCGGTGACCCGGCCGGGCACCGTGTGCGCCAGGCGTCCGCCCGGGCTCGCGTCGGCCTCGTGGAGCAGCCGTACGGTGCCGGTGCGGTCGCCGACGAGCAGCGTCCCCTCCAGCGGCCCGCCGGCCGAGCCGAGGACGGTGACCGGACCCGGCCAGGGCGGGGTGAGGTCGCCGCGGTGGCGGGCCCATCGGAGCCGCCAGGGCGTGCCCTCCGCGAGCTCGGCCAGGGCCGGGCGCAGGCGGGGGTCGGCCCCGTCGCCGAGGGCGGCGAGCAGCACCAGCGCCCGTTCCGCCGGGCGTTGCCCGCGGCACAGCGACTGTCCGGCCCGCATCCAGGCGGCGCGCAGCCCGCCGTGGTCGTCGGCGCCGCCCTCGCCGGGGAGGGCGGGGGCCTCGGGTCCGTCGAGGGTGCCGGGCACACCGGCGGGAGCGGCGCCGGTGACGTAGGCCGCGGTGACGAGGACCGGGTCGGCCACGCAGACCGCCACCGGATCGGAGAGGTCCGGCGCCGGCCGGGCCGGCGGCTCCGCGGGCACGCCGTCGCCGGGTACGGGGTCGCCCTCCAGCTCCACCAGCGCGACCCGGCGTTCGGCGCGCAGCACGCCCGGGGCCGGGGTGCCGCTCCGGGCCTCGACCACCAGGCGGACCCTGCCCACGCCCGCGAGCTCACCGATGAGCCGGGTGATCCCGGCCGGTTCGGCCGCCGCGTGGAGGTCCGTCAGGAGCAGCACGGCGCGGCCCGCGGGCCGTGCCTCGCTGATCGCGAGCGCGTCGACGAGGTCGCCGGGCGACCGCGCCACCACGCCGAGGCGGTCGGCGATCGTCCAGGCGGCACCGAGCACGCTCTGTCCCGCCAGGGGCACCAGTACCCGCGCGGTGCGGCGGCGCGGCCGCCCGGCCCTCGGGCCGTACGCGGCGAACCAGCCGAGGAGCGCCGTCTTGCCGCTGCCCGGCGGACCGGTCACGACGCAGAGCCGGGGCGCCTCGGGGTCGGTCAGCCAGCCGAGCAGCGCCGCGGCCTCGGCTTCCGTACCGGCGGCGGGCCGGCGTCCGTCCCACGCCGGGGACGGGGTCGCGGACGGCATGGGGCACCTCACGGGCGACACGGTACGGGCGGGCTGACGCCCCCGACTTTAGTCGCCCCGGCGGCCCGCGGTGCCTTGTCGATCAGGCCCGATCACGAAGATGCCCGGGGCCGCCGACGAGACCCCCGCGGTCCTGTCCCGAAAGCACCTCCGTCCGAGGAGGTGTCGGTCAGGACGGCCCCTCGGCGGAGCGCACGGCCGACGCGGTCGACGCGGTGCGCGGGCGCACCCGCATGCGCAGGTCGCGCAGCTCGAGCGTCACGGCCGCGACGAGGCGCCCCCGGTGGCCCGGCACGTGCTCCAGGCGCCAGCGGGCGGCGATGGTCGCGAGGGCGAGGGTGGCCTCGACCATGCTGAAGGAGTCGCCGATGCATGTGCGGGCGCCCGCGGCGAAGGGGAGGAAGGCGTGCCGGGGCGGCTGGGGGTGCGGGGAGGCCCGGCGATCGGGGTCGAAGGCTTCGGGATCGTGGTGAAAGGTCGGGCCGGTGGTGGAGGAGGCAGGGGCTGTAGGCGACGCTGGTGTCAGGTTGACGGCCGGCGGTCTAGCCATCCGATCCCGCGAAGTGCTCCCGTACGAGCGCCTGGACGACGGTGAGGTCCTGGGCGATGAGGGCGTCGAGGAGGGCGGTGTGTTCGGCGGCGTCGGCGACGAGGTCGCCGTGGCGCAGGACGGGCGCGCTGATGAGGGGCCACTGGGAGCGGCGGTGGAGGTCGTCGGCGACGGCGAGCAGCTGCTCGTTCCCGGCGAGGGAGAGGACGGCCCGGTGGAAGGCCCGGTCGGTCTCGGCGTAGTGGGCGCGGTCGCCGCGGGCGGCGGCGGCCGAGGTCGCCTCGGCCAGCGGCCGCAGCTCGGCCCAGCGGACGGCCGGCACGGTGCGGGCGAGCCGCAGCATCACGGGGACCTCGATGAGCGCGCGGACCTCGGCGAGCTCGGCGAGTTCGCGGGGGGTGCGCTCGGTGACGCGGAAGCCGCGGTTCGGCACGACCTCGACGGCGCCCTCGACGGCGAGCCGCTGCATGGCCTCGCGGACGGGCGTCGCCGAGACGCCGAAGCGTTCGGCGAGCGCGGGAGCGGAGTACACCTCGCCGGGCACGAGCTCGCCCCCGACGAGGGCGGTGCGCAGCGCGTCGAGGATCTGGCCGCGCACGGAGTGCCGCCGTACGACCCGGGGCGCGGGGGCCGCGGGCTCGTGGTGCGGGTCCTCGCCGTGGGTGTGCTCGCCCCGGGCGCCCGGGACGTCGCCCGTCCGCGTGACTCCCCGGGCGTACGCCGCCCCGCGGGTGTAGCGCTCGTCGCGGACGTACTCCGCCGCACGGGCGTACTCGCCGAGGTCCGCGCCGCGGGCCGGCCGATCCGTGCCGAACTCCCGGTCGGGGGCGGTTCCGCGGCCCTGTTCCGGTACCCGTGCGGAGTCGCCGAAGGGCGGGGACGGTCGGTCCGTCGCCCGCTCGCGCGCTGCGCCCTGCTCCACCCGGGTCCTCCTGGGGCCTCGTGCCGGGCCCGGCTCGCGTGGCCCGGGTCCTCTGTGCACCATAGGCGAACGGACCGGCCTCACGGGTGCCCGGGCCGCTCCGCGGGTGGGGTGGCCCGCCGGTGGTGAGAGGTGATCCCGAATCGGGTAAGGTAAGGCTAACCTGCCTACGATCGCGATTCGGTGGTCCGCATGACCGTCCCCGCCTTGTTGCCCGCTCCCCCCGCCTCGCCCGTCGCGGCCTCCTACGCGCGACTCACCGAGGCGTTCTCCGGCCTGCGGATAGAGGAACCGGCCCGGGGCGAGCGGCTGCCGCGAGGTGCGGGCTGGGTCGGCGCGGACGAGCTCGCGGCCGGAGGCCCGGCCCTCGACGCCTTCCTCGCCTGGGACAACGCGCAGGTGCTCCGCGACTACGGCGCCCAGGCCCGCCCCGACGTCGTCGCGAGCTTCGGACTGCACCGCTACGCCTGGCCGGCCTGCCTCCTCGTCACCGTGCCCTGGTTCCTGCACCGCCGGGTCCCCCGGCTGCCCGTCCGCAACGTCTCCTTCCAGCGCGCGCTCGGCCGGATGTCGGTCCGGGTGGACGAGTTCGCCTGCCTGCCCGGGGATCCGGCGGCCACCCTGCCCGGCGCCCGGGTCGTCGCCGACGAGGAGGCGCTGCGGGCCGAGGTCCGCGCCTCCCTCGCCGAGCACTTCGAGGCGGTCCTCGGCGGCTTCGGCCCCCGGATGAGGCGCGGCCGCCGCGCCCTGTGGGGCATGGCCACGGACGAGATCGTCGAGGGCCTCTGGTACATCGGCGCCCTGCTCGGCGAGGAGCGGCGGGCGATGGCCGAGCTCGACCTCCTCATGCCGGGCACCGCCAAGCCGTACGCCGGCGCCGCGGGCTTCCGCGAGCTGCCCGGCACCGAGGACGCCGACGGCGCCCCCCGCGCCACCCGCGACCGGGCCGCCTGCTGCTTCTTCTACACACTGCGCCCCGAGGACACCTGCCTCACCTGCCCGCGCACCTGCGACGCCGAGCGGGTCCGCCGGCTGACCGCGACCGCCTGAGGCGCCCAAGTGGTTACGCCACCCGCACGGGTGGCGTAAATCGAACTCGATTCCCCTTGCCTGTACGTGCGTTCGAGCAGATCGCACCTATTCGTATGCCCTGGGGCCCCGATGGCGTGCTCTTGCCCGGAAACCACTTGAGCGCCGCACGGGGTCGGCCAGTATGGGCCGCCAAACGCCCTACTGCGATGCAAGGGACACCGCATGAGACTGACCGACATATCGCTGGACTGGCTGCTTCCGGGCGGCGTGATGGTGGCCGGAGTCCTGACGGCGGTGGCGGTGCTCGCGCGCGGGAAGCGCGCCGGTGACCAGGCCGCGGCCGAGGACTCCTGGGAACGCAGCGAGGAGCGCCGCAGACGCAAGGAGGCGGTCTACGGCACCGCGTCCTACGGCCTCCTCTTCTGCTGTGCCGCGGTCGCCGCGGCGCTCTCCTTCCACGGGCTGGTCGGCTTCGGCCGACAGAACCTCAACCTCGTCGGGGGCTGGGAGTACCTCGTCCCCTTCGGGCTCGACGGCGCGGCCATGTTCTGCTCCGTCCTCGCGGTCCGCGAGGCCAGCCACGGTGACGCGGCCCTCGGTTCGCGCCTCCTGGTATGGCTGTTCGCCGGAGCGGCGGCCTGGTTCAACTGGGTCCACGCGCCACGCGGTCTGGGCCACGACGGCGCCCCGCAGTTCTTCGCGGGCATGTCCCTCTCGGCGGCGGTCCTCTTCGACCGGGCGCTGAAGCAGACGCGCCGGGCGGCGCTGCGCGAGCAGGGCCTGGTGCCCCGCCCGCTGCCGCAGATCCGGATCGTCCGGTGGCTGCGGGCTCCGCGGGAGACCTTCGCCGCCTGGTCGCTGATGCTCCTGGAGGGCGTGCGGACGCTCGACGAGGCGGTCGACGAGGTCCGGGAGGACCGGCGGGAGAAGGAGCAGAACCGGCTCCGCCGGCGCGACCAGGTCAAGCTCGACCGGGCGCGGCTCAAGGCGATCAACCGTCAGCACCGTGCCTTCGGGCGGGGCGGCGGCCGCCAGGTCGAGGTGGCGGCGCTCAACGCCGCCGCCGGTCCGGGCCCGGGTACGGGCTCCGGTTCGGGCTCCGCGACGGCCGCCGTGCAGGCCGCCGTCGCGGAGCCCGCCATAGCGGACCCCGGACAGCTGCCGCTTCGACCCCGGCCCTCCCTGCAAGCCGTGAGGGGCGCTGAGTCCCGTACGGCCGATTCCCGCTCGGTGGACTCCCGGACGGTGGACCTCACCGCCGAGGACGACACCCAGACGCTGCCCCGGCTCGACTCCCTGGAGCGCAAGCTCAAGGATCTGGAGCAGCAGTTCGGCTGAGCGCGGGTTCCGTGGAAACCGCGTGAACGGTGGGGCCGCCTCTCAGGCGGCCCCACCGTTCAGTTCGAACCACACGACCTTCCCCACGCCGTTGTCCTCGACCCCCCAGGAGTCGGCCAGGGCCTGGACGAGGACGAGTCCCCTGCCGTGCGTGCCGTCCTCGGCGGGCGGTGCGTGCGGCGTCTCCAGACCGGGCACGAAGTCCCGGACCTCCACCCTGAGCTGCTCGGGGACCACCGTCGCCGTGACGACGGCCCCGTGGTCGGTGTGGACCAGCGCGTTGGTCACCAGTTCGCTGGTGAGCAGCTCGGCCACGTCGGAGGCGCCCGGTCCGCCCCATTTCCGCAGCAGTTCACGCAAGGCATGCCGCACCTCCGGCACCGCGGTGAGATCCGCGCCTCCCACCTTCCTGAGCAGTTGAGTCGGCTGTCGCGCCTCCCCGGCCATATCCCCCACCAAGCGTCGTCGAACAGGCTCACGGGGATGCATGCCCCACCGGGGCGCCCGCATTCCCTCAGGGGCGGGGCACGTTCCGCAGGTTGGAGCGGGCCATCTGGAGCATCCGGCCCACGCCGCCGTCGAGGACGATCTTCCCGGCGGAGAGGGCGAAGCCGGTCACCATCTCGGCGCTGATCTTCGGCGGGATGGAGAGCGCGTTCGGGTCGGTGACGACGTCGACCAGGGCCGGGCCCTTGTGCCTGAAGGCGTCCTTGAGGGCGCTCGCGAGCTGCTTGGGCTTCTCGACCCGGACGCCGTACGCGCCCGCGGCGCGGGCGATGGCGGCGAAGTCGGGGTTCTTGTTCGTCGTGCCGTACGAGGGGAGTCCGGAGACCAGCATCTCCAGCTCCACCATGCCGAGCGAGGAGTTGTTGAACACGACCACCTTCACCGGCAGGTCGTACTGGACCAGGGTGAGGAAGTCGCCCATGAGCATGGAGAATCCACCGTCGCCGGAGAGCGAGACGACCTGGCGGTTCCGGTCGGTGAACTGGGCGCCGATGGCCTGCGGAAGCGCGTTCGCCATGGAGCCGTGGGTGAACGAACCGATGATCCTGCGCCGCCCGTTGGGCGAGAGGTAGCGGGCCGCCCAGACGTTGCACATGCCGGTGTCGACGGTGAACACGGCGTCGCCGTCGGCGAGTTCGTCGATGACGGAGGCGACGTACTCGGGGTGGACGGGGACGTGCTTCTCGACCTTGCGGGTGTACGCCCTGACGACGCCCTCCAGCGCGTCGGCGTGCTTCTTGAGCATCTTGTCGAGGAAGCGCCGGTCGGTCTTGGCGCGGACGCGCGGGATGACACAGCGCAGGGTCTCGCGCACGTCTCCCCAGACGGCGAGGTCGAGCCGGGAGCGGCGGCCGAGGCGCTCGGGCCGGACGTCCACCTGGACGATCTTGACGTCGTCGGGCAGGAAGGCGTTGTACGGGAAGTCGGTGCCGAGCAGGATCAGCAGGTCGCACTCGTGGGTGGCCTCGTAGGCGGCCCCGTACCCGAGCAGTCCGCTCATGCCGACGTCGTACGGATTGTCGTACTGGATCCACTCCTTGCCGCGCAGGGCGTGGCCGACGGGCGACTTGATCCGCTCGGCGAACTGCATCACCTCGGCGTGCGCCCCCGCCGTGCCGCTGCCGCAGAAGAGCGTCACGCGGTCGGACGCGTCGATCATCCGTACCAGGGCGTCGATCTCGTCGTCGCCGGGGCGGACGGTGGGCCGGGTGGTGACGAGCGCGGAGCCCGACACCTTCTCCGGGGCCGGCTGGGAGGCGATGTCGCCGGGGAGCGAGACGACGCTGACGCCGCCCCGGCCGACGGCGTGCTGGATCGCCGTGTGGAGCAGCCGGGGCATCTGCTGCGGGTTGGAGATGAGTTCGCTGTAGTGGCTGCACTCGCGGAACAGCTGGTCGGGGTGGGTCTCCTGGAAGTAGCCGAGGCCGATCTCGCCGGACGGGATGTGCGAGGCGAGGGCGAGGACCGGGGCCATGGAACGGTGGGCGTCGTACAGGCCGTTGATGAGGTGCAGGTTGCCCGGCCCGCAGGAGCCGGCGCAGGCGGCGAGTCCGCCGGTGATCTGGGCCTCGGCGCCGGCGGCGAAGGCCGCCACCTCCTCGTGCCGCACCTGGACCCAGTCGAGCTCGGGGGTGCGGCGGATGGCGTCGACGACCGGGTTCAGGCTGTCGCCGACCACTCCGTACAGACGGCGGACCCCCGCGCGCACGAGGATGTCGACGAACTGTTCCGCCACGTTCTGTTTGGCCATGGCTCCATCAACACACGGCCCGGCGCGTTACGCCTCCCAGACGGCCACCCCCGTGCGGTCGTCGGCGTAGCCGGTGACCCTCAGCTGGGTGTCGGCGAGGAAGGCGGCGAGGCCGGGCGGTTCCCCGGCCGCCCAGCGGTCCGCGAGCGCGTGCGCGAGGGCGGGTTCGCCGCGCATCGGTTCGGCGAGGCCCGGGGAGGCGAGGAGCAGCGTGTCGCCGGGGCGGGCCACGGAGGCGCGGAAGCGGAACGGCTCGGAGGGCGGCGGCACGGGATCCTCGACGAGGGGCCCGGGGGCGGTGGTGATGCCGAGGTCCATGGTGAGCCGGTCGCCCTCCTCGGTCGCCTCCGGAGCGGGCGGTGGCGGTGAGCCGAAGCCGAGGACGGGCGCGCCGACCGCGGCGGGTTCGGGGAGGAGCGGTTCGAGGTCCTGCCAGGAGCCGTCGCGGAGCCGGAAGAGACCGCCGCCGCCGATTCCGAAGAAGACCCGGGTGCGGCACTCGGGGTCGGCGGGGACGAGCAGGCAGCGGAGGGTCGCGGTGTACTCGTCGGGGGCGAGGCCCCGCTCGGCGGCGCGGGCCCTGAGCTTGCCGTAGGTGCGGTCGGTGAGCCGGTGCAGTCCGGACTTGAGGTCGCCGCGGCGGCCCGACCTGATGTCCTCGGAGAGCCGGGCGTGGCTGCGGCACACGGCCTCGGCGATCCAGTGGCAGGCGTCGGCGGCGGCCAGGTGGGCGTCCTCGGCGGCGCGGGAGCCGGCGGCCACGGCGACGAGGACGAGCGCGGCCTCGTCGTGGCCGAAGCGGGCGGTGAGCAGGGCGTCCCTGCGGGGTTCGCCCCGGTAGCGGGCGGAGTCGCCGCGCGTGGAGGCGGCCCGCAGGGTGCAGGTGCCGTAGCGGGCGCCGTCGAGGACGGTGTCGGCGACCAGTTCGGCGATCTCGCCGGGGCGGGCGACGGGCATCGCGGTGGGCTCGGCCTCGTAGGTGGGCGGTCTGCTCCCGACGAAGCCGGTGCGCGGCCGGGGCAGGTCCACGGGCACGGAGACCTCGACCGTGAGATCGGCGTCGGTGTCGGTGCGGCCGATGTCAGTGCGACCGGTGTCGATGCGGCCGGTGTCGATGCCGGTCCTGGGGTCCCCGGCGCTCTCGGTGCCGGTCCGGGGGTCCGGGCCCGCGTCGGGTTCCGGGGGCACCGGGATCCGGACGGTGGGTGCCTCGACCGGCGGGGCGGCCGGGGACGGTGGAGCCGGGAAGGTCCGGGGACCCGTCTCGGGCACCTCCCAGGGCGCTCGTCCGGGCCCGGCGGGCGTCACCGGGCCGGGCGGTGGCGCCGGGTCCGGTGGGACCGTCGTGGCGCGGGCCGCCGTGTCGAAGTGGTCGTCGAGCGTGTCACCCGTGACCGTCGGGGCCGTGTCCGGCGCCGCGTCGTCGTAGAGCTTGTCCCACCAGTTGTCCCCCTGCTGAGTCATGCCCTTATTGTCCACCGCGCACGGCGTCCGAAAACGGGACATCAGGAAAACCGTTGCTGCAAATGGGTGATCCGCCGGGCGGCCCCACCCCCCACGGGAAGGACGCCCGGCGGACCGGCGTGATCAGCGCACGTCGTAAGCGCGGACCACGGTCTGGGTGACGGAGTTGCCGTTGGCGTCCGTCAGTTCGGTCCTCAGCGTGACCTGCTTGCCGGTCACGCCCGCGTGGTTCACGGTCGCGGTCCAGCCGCCGCCCTGCTGGGAGACCCGCGCTTCGGTCCAGGTCGTTCCCCCGTCGTAGGAGTACGAGAGCCTGGCCGAGGTGAGCGCAGCGGGTGTGTAGCCCGCGTGACCCGTCGCGGTGAGGCCGATCTGCTGGCCGTCGGTCGCGGCGAGGGTCTTGAGTCCGTCCTCCGGAAGGTTGTACCGGGGGAAGAGAATCGGGATGCCCTGAGAATAGACGCTCTCGTCAAGCTTGGAGGTGAATTTCCACACCGAGTTGACGGAGGTGGAGCGCGCCCACACCTTGCTGCCGATCTTCATGGTGTTCTGTTCGAGCGTGTACGTCCCGGCTTCGGCCGGTACCTCGAAGACACCGAACGGCCATCCGCTCTCGCCGAGGACCTCACCGTCGCGGCTCAGCCTGACGTTGCCGATGTCGCCGAAGGAGCCGGGAACGGCGTAGTGGGTGCCGTCGCCCCACATGGCGTTCGCGAAGCCGATGAGGTTGCCCTGGCGCTCCGACACGAGGACGGGCCGGCCGGCCGTGTCGCGCGGGGCGGTGGGGGCGATGACGCCGTCGTACCAGTTCTCGGCGCGCTTCTCGCCGGCCTGGTAGGTGCGCGGGGTGGCGAGCATGATCTCGCCGAAGGGGAAGCTGCTGCCGACCATCGGCTCCCAGGCCGTGTCACCGGCCGAGTAGTACTCGGTACGGGTGCCGGGCGCGGGGACCGTCTCCAGCGAACCGAAGCCGATGCGGAGGCCGTTCGGGCGGCGCGCGCCCGGGAACTCCGGGAAGTCGGTGGCGATGCCCGCGGAGCCGTAGGTGGCGTCGGTGCGGCCGAGTTCGGTGTCGCGGACCCGGTAGGTCCGGTCGTCGCGGATCGCTCCGGTCTCGGGGAAGGCGAGGTTGTAGACGTACGGGCTCTTCGCGGTGGCCTTCCAGGCGAGGGTGACCTCGCCGGCCGCCAGCCTGCCTCGGAGGGCGGTCGCCTCGTCGGCCGGGACGGAGAGGACCGGCAGTCCGAGACCGGTGAAGCCTCCGCTCGGGTACCAGCGGCCGGGGGTCGAGTGGTACGCGACGACGGCGACGGCGCCGGCGGCCTTGGCGTTGCGGGCGAGGGTGCCCGCGCTGGTGGTGTCGTCCGCCAGCCGGACGAGGGCGATTCGGCCCTGGACCCCGGCGGCCGCGAGCTCCTCGGGGGTGCCGGTTCCGGCGTCGACGAGACGGGCGGAGCCGGTGCCGTCGAGGTTGTCGGAGGCGATGGAGGCGGTGAGCGGGTGCAGGGTCAGGCCGTCGGCGGTGCGCAGCGAGGTGATCTGCGGGGCGGCGGAGCGCCAGTAGCTGCCGAACTCGAAGTCGCCCTCGTCGGCCCTGCCTTCGACCGAGGCGTAGTAGCCGCGGATGGTGCGGGGGCCGGCGGCGGTGCCGGCGTGCAGCCAGAAGTCGTCCCAGGAGCGGGCGAACGCGAGGGTGGCGCCGCGGAGTTCGGACGTCTTGTCGGTCTTCACGGACAGCTTGTGGGCCTTGCGGGCGTCGAGGACGACCGTGGTGTCCTTCTTCAGCTCCAGCTGCGGGCGGCCGAGGTAGCTGAGCGAGTCGGTCAGCTTGGCGCCCTCGCCCGCGTCGGGCGTGGTGACGAAGGAGGAGAGGAAGTAGCTGCCCGGGCGCAGGCGGTAGACCTGGTCGGCGGCTCCCTCGTTGAAGCGGCGCTCGCCGCTGGCGTCGTCGGTGCCGATGACGTCGAGGGAGGAGGCGCCGGTGGCCGGGTTGCCCTGGCGGTCGACCAGCTTGACGCGGAGGGTGACCGTCTCGGGCTCGACGTAGAGCGAGAACGGGGTGGAGACGTGGACGCCGCCGGGGCCGGTGGCGAGGACGCGGCCGGTGACGTCGCCGTACTGGGCGCGCTCCAGGCGGGCGTCGGGGGCGATGTCCAGCGGGACCTGGACGGTGGCGCCGGCCGGGACGGTGACGGTGCGCGCGCCGAGGTGTGCGACGGCCGACCGGACGGCGGAGCCGTCGTTGCCGGTGACCTTCTCGACGGCGAGCTTCAGCGTGACGGGGGCGTCGGAGGTGTTGGTGTACGGGACGGAGACCGTGGTGCGGTCGCTCCTGTCCTGCGGCCAGGCGAAGGTGCCGCCCTGGACGGCGGGGGCGCCGAGGACCGTCTGGTCGATCGCGGCCTTGACGTCGAGGCGGCCGCCGCCGACCTCGCGGACGTCGCCGGGGAGGTCGCTCTCGGCGGAGGAGACGAGGGCGGCCTTGACCTGCTGGGCGGTCCAGTCGGGGTGGCGCTGCTTGACGATGGCGGCGGCGCCCGCGACGTGCGGGGTGGCCATCGACGTGCCGGACATGGACTGGTAGGCGTACACGCCGCGGCCGCCGGCCGCGGCGGCGGAGATGCCGACGCCGGGCGCGGCTATCTCGGGCTTGAGGGTGTGGTGGACGGTCGTCGGGCCGCGGCTGGAGAAGTACGCGGTGGAGTCGTCGCGGTCGGTGGCGCCGACGGTGAGCACGCTGGGCGCGCAGCCGGGCGAGGAGACCGTGTTGAGCGTCGGTCCGGAGTTGCCGGCGGCGATGACGAACAACGTGCCCTTGTTCCGGGCGAGTTCCTCGGCCGCGACGCTCATCGGGTCGGTGCAGTCGGTGGGGACGGTGCTGCCGAGGCTCATGGAGACGACGTCGGCGCCCTGGGCGACGGCCCACTCCATGCCGGCGATGATCCAGGAGGCGGCGCCGGAGCCGGAGTCGTTGAGGACCTTGCCGTTGAGGAGCTGCGCGCCGGGCGCGACGCCCTTCTTCCGGCCGCCGCTCGCCGCGCCGGAGCCGCCGACGGTGGAGATGGTGTGGGTGCCGTGGCCCTGGTGGTCGTCGGCGGTCTCGGAGTCGGTGAAGTTCTCCGAGGCGGCGATGCGGCCCTTGAGGTCGGGGTGTTCGGCGTCGGCGCCGGTGTCGAGGACGGCGACCTTGGTGCCGGTGCCGTCGTAGCCGGCGGCCCATGCCTCGGGGGCGTGGACCTGCTTGGTCGACTGCTCCAGGGTGGCCTGGACCTTGCGGTCGAGCCACAGCTTCCGGAGGCCGGAGGCGGAGCGGGCGGCGGGGGCGGAGACCTCGGCCCAGAACGTGGCGGCCTGCTTCTTCTCGGCCGTGAGGGCGACGCCGTCGACGGCCTTGAGGACCTGGCCGCGCCGGGCGCCGCGCGGGGCGGCGGGGACCGAGCGGGCGAGGTCGGAGCCGTAGACCGCGATGAGCGGGAGCGTGGTGGTGGACGCGTCGTCGTAGCCCTGGCGGACGAGCCCGGTGACGTTGAAGAGTTCCTCGTCGACGCGTCCGGCGGCGAGCGCGGCGGTGGCACCCTCGGGGTAGACGTACAGGTCCTGGCCGGAGCGGCGGGTCTGGACGAGTGGCACGGTGCCGTCCTCGCGCGGCAGGACCGTGGCCGCCGGGTCGCCCGCGGCGTCGCGGGTGACCAGGACGCGGTCGCCGGTGACCAGGGTCACCGTGGCGGCCCGGCCGGCCCCCTCCCCGGCGCGGGCCGAAGCCTCGCTGCCGACCAGCGGTCGCTTGGCGGTCGTGCTGTCCTGCGGCTCATTCGCCATGGACGGCGCGACCGCGGTGACGGCCAGGACGGCGGCGGTCGCCGCCCCCAGGGCCGTACGCGAAATCGGGCGCATCGCTCTCCCCATCTGAATCCGGAAAAAGGGCGCAAAAGGCCCTTCTCCGAAGGCTGTTGGTGCTGCGGTGGCGCCACATTGGCAGAGGTGAGGGCGGTACAGGGATGATGGGCGAGGCGGGAATGCGCCGTGGCCGTTTCCCGCCAGGTCACCAACGGAACGAATGCCTCCGGTGAACGTCCCGGGAAGATCCGGAGCGCCCACCGCAGGTACGGCGAGGGGTGGGGCATTCATGCTGGGAGCGATAGGACTCGACGAGCGCCAGGAGTCCGCGTACCGCGCGCTCGTCGCGCTGGGCGCGGCCGAGGTCACGGACCTCGCCCACCGGCTCGCACTGCCCGAGCAGGAGACCGAGCGGGCCCTGCGCCGTCTGGAGTCCCAGGGGCTCGCCGCCCAGTCCTCGGCCCGCACCGGGCGGTGGGTGGCGGCGCCGCCCGGGGTGGCGCTGGGCGCGCTGCTCACCCAGCAGCGCCACGAGCTGGAGCAGGCGGAGCTGGCGGCGGCGCTGCTCGCCGAGGAGTACCGGGCGGAGGCGGCCGCCGTCGCCGTGCACGACCTGGTGGAGGTGGTGACCGGCGCGAGCGCGGTCACCCACCGCTTCCTCCAGCTCCAGCTGGGCGCCACCGAAGAGGTCTGCGCGCTCGTCACGGGCAAGCCGATCGCGGTCACCGGCCTCGAGAACGACGCCGAGGAGCAGGCGGCCGGGCGCGGGGTGCGCTACCGGGTGGTGATCGAGCGCGAGGTGCTCACCCTCCCCTCCGGGTTGCTCGAACTCTCGGCCGCGCTCGGCCGCGAGGAGCTCATCCGGGTCGCCGACCGCGTCCCCACCAAGCTGGTGGTCGCCGACCGGTCCCTGGCGATGGTCCCGCTGACCGGGCGCGGCGCGGAGCCGGCGGCGATCGTCGTGCACGCGAGCGGGCTCCTCGAATCGCTGATGGGCCTCTTCGAGTCGGTGTGGCGCGAGGCGCTGCCGCTGCGGCTCGGGGCGGGCGCGCAGATCACCGAGGACGAGGCGCCGGGTCCGGACGTGATGGACCTGGAGATCCTCTCCTTGCTGCTGGCCGGGATGACCGACGCGAGCGTGGCCAAGCAGCTGGACCTGGGACTGCGGACCGTACAGCGCCGGGTGAAGGGGCTGATGGAGCTGAGCGGGGTGACGACCCGCCTCCAGCTCGGCTGGCACGCGTACGAGAAGGGGTGGGTGGCCCGCGGCTGACGCCGGGGCGTATGGGAAGGTGAGCGGCCGGTTCCGCATACACCCCCGGGACGCACCCCGTCCGGGATTCACCCCAGGAGCACCCCCCATGAACGGAAGGCGCCGCCGCGCCCTGCTCGCCACCGTCCACCCCCTCCTGGAGCCCGGCGAGCGGGTCGAGGTGACCTGCGTCGTGAACCTGAGCAGCGTCTCCGTGCGCCGGACGGCGGCGTTCGCGGTGGCCTCCGCGATCGCGTCCGGCGGCTCGATGGCGGTGATACCGACGCCCGTGCCGATGTACCTGACGATGACCGACCGGCGGATCCTCGTCCACCGGGCGGACCCGGTGTTCGCCAAGCCGGTGGAGCACATCCTGACCGTGGCGCGCGCGGGCCTCGTCCGCTCGGAGATCAAGGAGCGGTACGTCAACTCCTCCTTCGTCGTCTCCCCGGCCGGGGGCGGGGAGGGCCTGAGGCTCCTCTTCCCGCTGCTCGCCCGCAAGGAGCGGGACCTCGTGGCCGCCGCCCTGCCCGTCGCGCGCTGACGACCCCGGGCCCGGGTCCGTACCCCGTCCGCCCTGCGCGACCTGCGAGAATCCGCGCCGTCCCGCATCCTGGGCATCGTGGGTGTGTGGCAGCTCCTGATGATCGCGACGGTGATGCTGCTCGGTCTGTTCGGGGTCCTTGCCCCCGGCGTGCCGGGGACGTGGCTGGTGTGGGCGGCGGTGCTCTGGTGGTCGCTGCACGAGCGGACGGACCTCGCCTGGATCCTGCTCGTCTCCTCGACCGGCCTGCTGCTCCTCAGCCAGGTGGTGGTGTGGCAACTGCCGCCACGCCGGCTCCGGGGGGTCGGCATCACCCGGCGGATCGTGGCGTACGCGGGGGTGGGCGCGCTCCTCGGCTTCGTCCTGATCCCGGTCGTCGGCGCGATCCCCGGCTTCGTCGGCGGCATCTACCTCGCGGAACGGCTCCGCCTCGGCGGCCACGGCCAGGCCCGGGCGGCGACCCGCACGGTCATGCGGGCGGCCGGCACCAGCGTCCTCGTCGAGCTCTTCGCCTGTCTGCTGATCGTGGGCGCCTGGGCGGGCGCGGTCATCTGGGGCTGAGGCCCGCCGCCACCCGTTCGGCCGAGGCGAGGGCGGCTTCGACGGCCGTGTCATAGACCGCCTTCGGCGTGACGGCGCCCAGCTCCTCGGCGTGTGCCCGGGTGACCGGGTGGGCGTCCTCGGGCAGGTGGGCGTAGACCCGGACCCACGTCGTCTCGTCCTTCTCGCGCACCTCGGGGTCGAGTGAGCCCAGCGCGGCGGCGTGCGCGCAGAGCCCGAGGGTCGTGTCCACGAAGACGCGGTAGTGGAGCGCCGCCAGGGCCGGGGGCAGTCCGGAGCGCGCGAAGGCGGACAGCTGGAGCTCGACGAGGCGCTGCTCGGCCGGCCCTCCGGTGGTCCGCGCGAAGGTCAGCGACGTGATGGCCGGGCAGCGGGTCTGGACGTCCCAGGTGGACCGGGCGACCCGGCGCAGCGTGTCCTGCCACGCCTCTCCTTCCGGCACCTCCCCCACCTCGTCGACGATCGTCCGGATCGTCCGCTCGGCCACGGCGAGCAGCAGCTCGTCCTTGTCGCGGAAGAGCCGGTAGAGGACGGTCACGTCGACGTCGAGTTCCTGGCCGAGGCGGCGCATCGAGAGTCCGGCGAGGCCCTCCCGTTCGGCGAGCCGGAAGGCGGCGCCGACCGCGGCCTCCTGCCGCAGTTCCCTGCGCTCACGGCGTCCGAGCCGGGCGGTGGCGCCCTCGCCGGAGCGTGCGGTGCCCTCGTCGCCGGACCGTTCGGCGGCGGTGGCCGCCGCCGTCTTCTTCGCCATGGCTCTCCTCGCTCGGGCGGCTCCGCCGACCCTACCAACCGTCCGTTCACCATATTGCCAACACTGTTGACAACACTGTTGGCATCCGGTTCCCTCTGTCGCACCACGCCGTCCCTCCGGCCCCCGCCGTGGTGCCCCCTCCCCCAGCCGTCAGGAATCCCATGAGCCGCCCCCTGCGCCTCGCCCTCGTGCAGGCGCCCGCCGAATCCTTCGCGCAGTTCGCCGAAGGTCTCCGGCTGCGCATGAAGTCGCCCAACAGGGCGGAGCTCGTCGTCTACCCCGAGCTGCACCTCTGCTCCCAGGGAGCGGAGACGATGACCCTGGAGGAGTACTACGCGACGTACGCGGAACCCCTCGACGGTCCGCGCGGCACGGCGCTCGGAGCGCTCGCCCGCGAACTCGGCGTCTGGCTGATCCCCGGCACCGTCCTCGAACGCGACACGGACGGGAAGGTCTACAACACCGCCGTGGTCTACGGCCCGGACGGGGAGCTGGTCGCCCGCTACCGGAAGATCTTCACCTGGCGCCCCTACGAGCCCATGTGCGTCGGCCGGGAGTTCGTCGTCTTCGACATGCCCGGGACCGGCCGCATCGGCCTGTCGATCTGCTACGACGCCTGGTACCCCGAGGTCACCCGCCACCTCGCGTGGAGGGGCGCGGAGCTCGTCGTCAACCTCGTGCAGACGTCGACGTCCGGCCGCGCGCAGGAGATCCCGGTCAACACCGCGAACGCCATCGTGAACCAGATCTGGGTGGCGAGCGTCAACGGCGCGAGCCCCACCGCGCAGGGCCGGAGCCTGCTCGTCGATCCCGAGGGCCACGTCCAGGTGGCCGCCGTCGGCACCGAGGACACCACCCTGCTCGCCGTCGTCGACCTCGACCGGGTCGCGCTGGCACGGAAGCACGGCACGGGCGGCGACTCCTGGCCCTGGGACCACTTCACGGCCGACGACACCCCGCTGGAGCTGCCGCTGTACGGCGGCCGCATCGACCCGGCGACCTGGCGTCCGGCGGTCTTCGGCGCGGAGTCGGCCCGATGAGCCCGGCCCAGGAGGCGCGGAGCGCCCCGGCCGGCGCCCCGGCGGGCGCGGCGGGTGCTCCGGACGGCGCCCCGGATCGGCTCACCGGCAGCCTCTCCCTCACCTCCGTGGTGACCTTCGGGCTCGCGTACATGGCCCCGAGTCTGGTGATGGTGATCTTCGGGGTGATCGCTGCGGCGAGCGCGGGCACCGCGCCGACCGCGTTCCTGGTGGCCACCTCGGCGATGTTCCTGACCGCGCTGAGCTACGCGAAGATGGCCCGCCACATCCCCGCCGCCGGCAGCGCGTACTCGTACGCGAGGAGGCTGATCGGCTCCCCGGCCGGCTTCCTCGTCGGCTGGGCCGTCCTCCTCGACTACCTCTTCCTTCCGATGGTCGCCTGGCTCGTCCAGTCGCTGTACCTCCACGCGCAGTTCCCGGCCGTCCCGGTCTGGGCCTGGCTGCTGATCAACATCGGCCTCACCACGGCGGTCAACATCGTCGGACTCACGCTGACCGACCGCGTCAACAAGGTGCTGACCGGTCTCGCGGTCTTCCTGGTCCTGCTGTTCGTCGCGTACTGCCTCGTCCATCTCTCGGGGCACCCGCCGACGTCGTACACCGCACCGCTCTGGAACGCCGACAGCGCCCTCGGCGGGGTCTCGGCCGCGGCCGCGATCGCCGCGTACTCCTACCTCGGCTTCGACGCGGTGACCACGCTGTCCGAGGAGGCCCGGGACGCGCGGCGGACCATCCCGCGCGCCGTCGTGCTCGTCATCTCGATCGGCGGCCTGCTCTTCGCCGCCGTCGCGTACGTCATGCAACTGGTCCACCCCGGCGGGGTCTTCGACGACCCGCAGATCGTCTCGTACACGATGTCCGTCGAGGTCGGCGGCCAGACCTTCGCCGACTGGACGAACATCGCCGCGATCGCCGGCGGCTTCGCCTCGGGGCTCGCCGTCCAGCTCAGCTCCAGCCGGCTGCTCCACATCATGGGCCGCGACGGCGTCCTGCCGAAGCGCGTCTTCGGCGCGCTGAACACGAGGACCGGAACCCCCGTCCTGTGCCTGGTCCTCACGGGGGCCGTCGGCCTGGTCGGCCTGGACCTGTCCCTGGAGACGGCGACGTCGTTCATCAACTTCGGCGCGTTCCTCGGCTTCACCGCCGTCAACGCGTGCGTCGTCGTGTACTACGTGCGCCACCGGGCCGCCGGCCTCGGGTCCGGTCCCGCGACGCTGTTCGGCTACGTCGTCGTCCCGCTGCTCGGCGCGGGCGTCACCGTGTACCTGACGACACGGCTCAGCCCGGTCGCCCTGACCATCGGCTGCTGCTGGCTCGCCGCCGGGTTCGCCTACCTGCTGTGGCTCACCCGCGGCTTCCGCCGCCCGACGCCCTCGCTCGCGGCGGACGCGGCCGCGGACTTGGCCTGACCCGCCGGCCGGGCGTACAGGCGGGCGTACGAGCGCCAGGGGCGCCACTCCTCGGCGTCCGGGCCGCCGGCCGGCGGCACGTCCGGGTCGCCGAGGGCCCGGGTCCGGATCAGCGCGGCGGCCTCGGCGGTCACGCCGGGGAGCGCGAGCAGCGCGCGGGCGGCCTCCTCGCGGTCGGCGCCGGGGTCGAGGCGGAGTGCCCCCTCGCAGAGCGCGCGGGCCAGCGGTCCGGCGACCGGGTGCGCCGTCAGCGCCCCGGGAGCCGGGAAGACATGGGTGAGGGTCCCGCACGGGGTCTCCAGCGGGGTGCCGTGCGCCTCCACGAGCCGGGCCGTCTCCTCCGGGCCGAGGACGGCCCGCAGCGCGTACTCCTCGGGATCGGCGGCGCCCGGGGACCGCACGCCCGGCCGGGCGGCCACCTCGCCGGCGAGCCCGGGGGCGGCCCCGAGGCGTTCGGCGACCGCGTACGGGTCGGCGTCCAGGTCGAAGAGGCAGCGCAGCCGGTGGACGGCGGTGGTCAGGTCGCGCAGCTCGGTGAGGTGGATGCGGGCGTCGAGCCACCGCCCGGCGGAGCGCTCGTCGACGGAGACGACGCCGGTGCCGTACGGGAGGCGCAGCGTGCGGCGGAAGGTTCGCCCGCCCCGGGCCCCGACGACCTCCTCGACGCGGGGCACGGCCTCGGCGGCCAGCAGGTCGAAGACCTCCCCGGCCGCGTACGGCCCCCGGTGGGCGAGCCGCAGCGGCACCCCGGCGGCGAGCGCGGTACGGGCTCCCGCACCGGTGCCCGCCTCGGCGCGCAGCGCGGTCGGGGTGCGGGCGTAGACGGCGCGGATCGTCTCGTTGAACTGGCGGACGCTGGCGAAGCCGGCCGCGAAGGCGATCTCGGTGACCGGCAGGGACGTGGTCTGGAGCAGCAGCCGTGCGGTGTGCGCCCGCTGGGCCCGGGCCAGGGCGACGGGCCCGGCGCCGAGCTCGGCGGTGAGCTGGCGCTGCACCTGCCGGGTGCTGTAGCCGAGGCGTCCGGCGAGGCCGGGCACGCCCTCGCGGTCGACGACGCCGTCGCCGATCATCCGCATGGCGCGCCCGACGACATCGGCCCGGACGTTCCACTCGGCGGAGCCCGGCACGGCGTCCGGCCGGCAGCGGCGGCAGGCGCGGAAGCCGTGGCCCTGGGCGGCGGCGGCCGTCGGGAAGAACGAGACGTTCTTCCGCTTGGGGGTGACGGCGGGGCAGCTGGGACGGCAGTAGATCCCGGTGGTCCGGACGGCGAAGAAGAACTCTCCGTCGAACCGCGCGTCCCTGCTGCTGACCGCCTCGTAGCGGGTGTCGTCGTCCCTCATGCCTCCCAGTCTGCGGCCCCCCGCCGCCCCGGGCTCGCGGGTTTCGGACACGACGCTCCCGGGGCCGGCTACCGGCCCCCGCGCTTCAGCTCCATCGCGGCGCGCCCCTCCCGGCCGATGCGCTTCCAGTCCTTGAGCCGCTCGGCGCGCAGCCGGGCGTCGGTCTTGGCCACGATCCGCTGGTTCTCGCGGATCAGCTTGCGGTAGCTCTCCAGACGACGCACGGGCAGCGAGCCGTCCTCGATCGCCGCGGCCACCGCGCAGCCCGGCTCCGACTCGTGGGCGCAGTCGTGGAAGCGGCACTCCCCCGCGAGTTCCTCGATCTCGGCGAAGACCTGGCCGACGCCGGTCTCGGCGTCCCAGAGCCCGACGCCGCGCAGTCCGGGGGTGTCGATGAGGACGCCTCCGCCCGGCAGGACGAAGAGGTTGCGGGTGGTGGTGGTGTGGCGGCCCTTGCCGTCGATGTCGCGGGCGGCCTGGACGTTCATGACGTCCTCGCCGACCAGCGCGTTGGCCAGGGTCGACTTCCCGGCGCCGGAGACGCCGAGGAGCACGGTCGTGCCGCCCGCGACGGTCGCGGCGAGCACGTCGAGGCCCTCGCCGGTCTCCGAACTGAGCGGCAGCACCTGGACGCCGGGGGCGACCGTCTCCACGTCCTCGACGAGGTAGGAGAGCCCGACGGGGTCGGGCACGAGGTCCGCCTTGCTGAGCACGACGGTCGGCTGGGCGCCGGACTCCCAGGCCAGGGCCAGGAAGCGTTCGATCCGGCCGAGGTCGAGCTCGACGGCGAGCGACACGGTGATGACCGCGTGGTCGACGTTGGCGGCGAGGATCTGTCCCTCGGACCGCTTGGAGGAGGTGGAGCGGGCGAAGGCCGTACGGCGCGGCAGGCACGCCCGCACGTACCGGGGGTCGCTCGCCCCCGCGGGGTCGACGGCGGCCCAGTCGCCGGTGCAGACGACCCGCAGCGGGTCGTGCGGGGTCACGAACGCCGTGTCGGCGCGGATGACGCCCTCGGCGGTGGCGATGTCGCACTGACCGCGGTCGACGCGGACGACCCGTCCGGGGACGAGTCCCTGGGCGGCGTAGGGCGCGAAGGCGGTGGCCCAGCCGGAGTCCCAGCCGTGGGCGTCGAGCAGGGAGGAAGCGGAGGAGGAACCAAGGGAAAGCGAGAAAGACAAGGGGGACCCTTCACAGGGGCGGCCCCGGCGCTGCTGAGCAGAAGAGTGAGGTCAGCCGGTGGCCGCGGAGGTGGTGTGGATGAACATCCGCGTGTGGGCGAAGCCCTTCGTGACGACAGCCATCGGTCACACCTCCTGTGTCTTTTCGCGATCTTGTACGGGATTCACCGTAGCCGGTGCGGTCCGGCGCCCGCCATGGGTTTTTTCCGGCCGGTTCCCTCGGCACTTTCCGGCCGGTTCTCACATCGCGGCGAGGAGGGTCAGCAGCGCCGCCGTGAGGAGTCCGGTGAGCAGCAGGACGAGGGTGCCCGGGGGCGGGGTCCAGAGGTGCCGGGCGGGGAACGGGTCCTCGGTACGGGCGGCGGCGCGGGCCCTGGCCAGTTCGGCGGCGGGCGGATGCTGCGGCAGGTCGACCAGCCAGGGGCGGCGCGGGTCGTGCCGGACCAGGGCGGCCCGGTGGACGCGGACGTCCTGGAGGTCGAGGGGGTGCTCGACCTCGATCCGGTAGGGAGAGCCCCGCTCGGGCCGCACGGTCAGGTCGAAGACGAAGGAGGTGCCGCGCGTGGTGAGGGCGTTCAGCAGGGCGGGCGCGTGGGTCGCCGACTCGTCGGCGTCGGGGCCGCGGGCCACGCCCGGGCGGTGGCCGAGCCGCGCCGCGCCGAGCACGACGAGCAGGGCGACGGTGCCGTTCAGGCCGAGCATCATGATCCAGCGCGGCCCGTCCAGGGCCCCGTGCAGGAGCGCGGTGGCGGCGACGGTCCCGGGGACGGCCGCGAGGAGCGTGGCCGGTGCCACCAGCAGGCGCAGCAGGGCCCCGGCGGCCGGGCGCCCCCGCGGGCGCGGGGCTTCGTCCTCCACCGGTGCCCGGCGGCGCAGGGACCGCGCCGCCCCGGCGGTGACGAGGACGGCGCCGAGCACGACGAGGCCGTACGCGACGACGACCGCGTCGTCGTCCTCCCTGCCCAGGAGAAGTCCGAAGGCGGCCAGGAACGCGACGACTCCGGCGCCCGCGCGGCCCAGGAACGGGGCCGCGAACACGGCCGCGCCCACCGCCGAGGGCACGGCGAGGAAGAGCGCCCCGCCCGCGAGCTGGTTCGTGGCGCAGCCCTCGGAGTCGCAGTCCCAGCGCACCGCCGTGTACTCGGTCGCGAACACATGGAAGAGGAACCACGTCTGCCAGAACAGCAGAACGGCCGCGGCCGCCCAGGGCCACGACCTCCGTCCGTACGCGTGCGTACTCATGGGCCGACCGTAGTGCGCGGGTCCGGCCGTGCGACCGCCGGGGGCCGGGACCTCCGGTCGCCCGGCGGGGGCGCTCGCCTCCGCGGCCGCCGGGTCCCGTGTCCGTTTCGTACAAGACGGGGCGCCGCGGGCCGCCTAGCGTGCGGGGCATGGACACAGCACCCCGGATCACCCCCCGTCTCGACCTCGTCGGCCTCGTCGTCTCGGACATGGCCGCCTCGCTCGCCTTCTACCGCCGTCTCGGCCTGGACGTCCCGGCCGGGGCCGAGTCGGCCCCGCACGTGGAGGCGGAGCTGCCCGGCGGGCTGCGGATCGCCTGGGACACGGAGGACGTCGTCCGCTCGTTCGACCCGGGCTGGACCCGGCCGACGGGCGGGCACCGGATCGAGCTCGCCTTCCGGTGCGGGGCGCCGGCGGAGGTGGACGCGGTGTACGAGGAGCTGGTCGCCGCCGGGTACCGGGGGCACCTGAAGCCCTGGGACGCCGTGTGGGGCCAGCGTTACGCGGTGGTGCTCGACCCGGACGGCTGCGGGGTCTCGCTGTTCGCGGACGCGGCGGCCGCGCGCGCGTAGGCGCCGAGGGTGGTGCCGGCCAGGGCCCTGGTCTCGCGGGCGAGATGGGCCTGGTCGGCGCAGCCCGAGCGGAGCGCCGCCTCCGCGTACGGCACACCGGCCCGGACCAGGGCGAGGGCGCGCTGGAGGCGCAGCACGCGCGCGAGGGTCTTGGGGCCGTAGCCGAAGGCGTCCAGGGAGCGCCGGTGCAGCTGCCGGGCACCGAGCCCGACCGCGTCGGCGGTCTCGGCGACCGCGTGGCCGGCGGCGAGGCGGGCGACGACGGCCCGGAGGAGTGGATCGGGCGCCGGGGCCGCGGTGGCCCGGCGCAGGACGAGCGCGTCCAGGGCGGCCGCCGGGTCGGACGCCTCCGTGACGCGTTCGCCGAGCCGCCGTGCCTCGGCCGCGCCCCACAGCGCGCCGAGGTCGACCCGGCGGTCGCGGAGCTCGTGGGCCGGGACGCCGAGGAATCCGGGCGCGTCCCCGGGGGCGAAGCGGATCCCGGCGTACCGCGCGGCGGTCTCCCCCGGTACGTACGCGCGTGTGTCGGGTCCGGCGACGAGCAGGCTCCCGTCGGCCCAGATCAGGTCCATGCAGCCGTCGGGCAGGACGGGCCGGACCTCCGCCCCGGCGGACCCTGCGGTCCGGGTCCACAGGACGGCTCCGTCGAGCAGGGCGGGGCGCTCCTCGTACATCCTTCGAGGCTACGGCCGCGGCGGGGCGGCGGGCTTTCCGGGGCGGCCGCCGACGGGTGTCAGTCCTTCTCCCAGCCCGAGTGGAGGCGGGACTTCACGTCGTCCGGGGGCAGGAACTTGGACCAGCGCTCGGGGAACTCGGAGGGCATGTCGGGGTCGTCCTCGTCGACGTCCTCCGCCTCGGCGCGGACGCGGGCGACGAGCTCGGCGGCCTGGATGGCGCGGGCGCGTTCGTTGGCCTCGCGGGCGGCGGCGGTGGCGACGGAGGGCCAGACCCGGTCGATGGCGGCGTTCACGGCGGCGCCGACGAGCACGGCGAAGGCCGAGATGCCGATCCAGAGGAGGACGGCGATGGGGGCCGCGAGGGAGCCGTAGATGGTGGGGCCCTCGACCTGGCTGGTGAGGTAGATGCGCAGCAGGAAGCTGCCCAGGGTCCACATCCCGAGCGCGACGAGGGCGCCGGGGATGTCCTCGATCCACGGCGATCTGACGGGCACGGACACGTGGTAGAGCGTGGTGAGGAAGGCGACGGAGAGCAGGATGACGGCCGGCCAGTACAGGAGGGAGACGACCTCCGTGCCCCAGGGGACGAGTTCGACGACCCGGTCGGGGCCGACGACGGCGAGGGGCAGCACGACGGCGCCGATGAGCAGCGCCACGATGTAAAGGAGCAGGGCGAGGAGCCGGGTCTTGACGATGCCTCGGTGCCCGTCGAGTCCGTACATGACGGTGATGGTGTCGATGAAGACGTTCACCGCACGCGAGCCGGACCAGAGGGCGATGGCGAAGCCCAGGGAGATCAGGTCGGGCCGTTTGCCCTGGGTGATGTCGTCGAGGAGGGGTTCGGCGATCTCGTGGACGCCCCGGTCGGACAGGACCGTGCCGGCCGCGTGGAGGATGTTCTCCCGGATGCTGGCGACCGTGTCGGTGTTGGTCCAGTCGTCGGCGTAGCCGAGGACGGCGATCAGGCCGAGGAGCAGGGGTGGCAGGGACAGCAGGGTGAAGAACGCGGCCTCGGCGGCCAGGCCGAGGATCCGGTACTCGATGCACGAGTCGACGGTGTCCTTGAGGAGCAGCCAGACCATCTTCCGCTTCGAGACGTTGCGGTAGAGGACGCGCGCGCGGTGGAGCCTGCTCCAGGGCCGCCGCTCGGGCCGTTCGGGTGTTTCGCTTGCTGCCTGCACCTGCTTACCGTAGCGGCATGGCACGGAGCACCCACACAGTGACCAACCAGGCTCCGCCCCTGGTCGGATACGACGTCTTCACGAGCGATCGGGCACTGGCGGAGGCCGTCGAGCGGCACCTCGCGCCGGGGCTGCTGGCGGAGGCGCGAGAGGAGCTGACGCTGCTGGGCCGGGCCGCCGGTTCGGCGCAGGTGCGGGAGTGGGGGGAGCTGGCCGACGCGTTCCCGCCGCGGCTGCGGACCCACGACCGGTACGGGAACCGGATCGACGAGGTCGACTTCCATCCGGCCTGGCACCGGCTCCTCGGCCGGGCGGTGGGCGCCGGGCTGACGGACGCGTGGGGCCGTCCGGGTGGTCATGTACGGCGGGCCGCCGGGTTCCTGGTGACGTCGCAGGCGGAGGCGGGCCACGGCTGCCCGGTGTCGATGACGCACGCGGCGGTGCCCGCGCTGCGGGTCGAGCCGGAGCTGGCGGCGGTCTGGGAGCCGGCGGCCACGTCGCACGTGTACGAGCGGGAGCTCGCTCCGGTCGCGGAGAAGCCGGGCGTGCTGCTCGGCATGGCGATGACGGAGAAGCAGGGCGGCAGCGACGTACGGGCGAACACGACCGCGGCCGAGCCGCTGACGGCCGACGGGGAGTACGCGCTGACGGGGCACAAGTGGTTCTGCTCGGCGCCCATGTCGGACGCCTTCCTGGTCCTCGCGCAGGCTCCGGCGGGGCTGACGTGCTTCCTGGTGCCGCGGGTGCTCGCGGACGGCTCGCGCAACGCGTTCGCGATCCAGCGGCTGAAGAACAAGCTGGGCAACCGGTCGAACGCCTCCGCGGAGGTGGAGTTCGACGGGACGACCTGGGCGCGCCGGGTCGGCGAGGAGGGGCGCGGGGTCCACACGATCATGGACATGGTGGCGGCGACCCGGCTGGACTGCGTCCTCGGCTCGGCGGCGCTGATGCGGCAGGCGGTGGCACAGGCCGTGCACCACTGCACGTACCGCGAGGCGTTCGGCGGGCCGCTGGCGGACAAGCCCCTGATGCGCAACGTGCTGGCCGATCTGGCCCTGGAGTCGGAGGCGGCGACGGTCCTCGGCCTGCGCCTCGCGGCGGCCTGCGACACCGTCGGCACGGACGGCGGCAGCGCCGCCGAACAGGAGCGGGCCCTGCTCCGTATCGCCGTGCCGGTGGCGAAGTACTGGGTGACGAAGCGGTGTACGCCGGTCGTGGCGGAGGCGCTCGAATGCCTGGGCGGCAACGGGTACGTGGAGGAGTCCGGGATGCCGCGGCTGCTGCGCGAGTCGCCGCTCAACTCGGTCTGGGAGGGCTCGGGGAACGTCCAGGCGCTCGACGTGGTGCGGGCGCTGCGGACCGCGCCCGAGACGCTCGACGCCTTCCTCCGGGAGGTCGGGGCGGCCCGGGGCGCGGACCACCGGCTCGACCGGGCGATCCGGGGGCTCCTGGTGGAGCTCGCGGATCTGGAGGGCATCGAGGCGCGGGCCCGCCGGCTGGTGGAGCGGATGGCGCTGGTGCTCCAGGGCTCGCTGCTGGTGCGGTGGGCGCCGCCGGAGGTCGCGGACGCGTTCTGCGCGGCGCGGCTGGGTGGTGACGGCGGGTCGGCGTTCGGGACGCTGCCGCACACGCTGGACCTGCGGGCGCTGGTGGAGCGGGCGCGGGCGGTGGTCTGAGGCTCCGTCCGGACCTGGGGATTCCTGGGCCGGGAACGTTGAGCCGCGCGCGCCAGGGGTGGACCCGAGGGGTCGGCACGCGCGGAAAAGCGGGGGTGGTGCTGCGCCGACACGGCACCACCCGCCGCTCACACCACCTTCGCCCAGGGGGCCGGGCGGTCGCCAGAGTTGCAAAGGGTTGCAGGATTACCCGAACCGGGCCTCGCGGAAGGGCCCAGGACGGCACGATGGGCACCGACACTCCGGACATCTGCCCTGTGCAGAACCGATACAGCACCCCGGGTGGCTGGGAGAGACCGATGAAGAACACGCAGCTCGACATGCGGCGGCTGGCCTCCATGGACGCCGCCCAGGCCACCAGACTGCTGCACCGGGTACGCGAGGAGACCCTGGCGGGCCGTACTCCCCCGATCGCCCCCCGCGCCGTGATCGACGCGTCCTGGCAGCGGATGGCCCGACTCGGCCTCGACCCCGACCAGGGCACGCGCACCGTCCTCCTCCAGCGGGACGAGCTGGAGGAGCGGCGCAGGACGACGCTGCTCTCCGAGGTCATGCAGACGCTCAGCGGCGGGCTCGCCGGCATCGCCGACACCTCCCTCCAGATCATGGTGGTCACCGACGAGCACGGCCGGGTGCTGTGGCGCCAGGGGAACTCCGCGGTGCTGCGGCGGGCGAACGGCATCTGCCTGGAGGAGGGCGCGGCCTGGACCGAGCACACCACCGGCACGAACGCGGTCGGCACGGCGCTCGCCATGGGCCGGGCGGTGCAGGTGCACTCCGCCGAGCACTATGTCCAGGCGCTGCACAACTGGACCTGCGCCGCCGCGCCGGTGCACGACCCGCGCGACCAGCGGCTCCTGGGCATCCTCGACGTCAGCGGTCCGGCGTCCAGCTTCCATCCGGCGATGCTGGCGCTGGTCGGCTCGGTGGCGCAGCTCGCCGAGGCCGAGATGCGGGAGCGGCACCGGGGGTCGGTCGAGCGGCTGCGGGCGGTGGCCGCGCCGATCCTGTGCCGGGTGGGCGGCCGGGCGGTCGCGGTGGACGTCCACGGCTGGACGGCGGCGGTGACCGGGCTCGCGCCGGTGGACCGGATCGCGCTCCCCAAGTCGTTCCGGGCCGGCCGGGTGTGGCTGCCCTCGCTCGGGGTGTGCGCGGTGGAGCCGCTGCCGGGCGGCTGGCTGCTACGGGTCGAGGAGGAGACCCGGGGGGCGGAGCCGGGCGCCGAGGTGGCGAGCCGGGTGGTCCTCGACCTGAGCCGGCCGCGCCGCTGGACGGTGGCCGTCTCGGGGGTGGCGGGCAGCTGGCAGCAGGAGCTCAGCCCCCGGCACGCGGAGCTCCTCTATGTCCTGGCCCTCCACCGCGACGGGCGCACGGCGGCGGAGCTGGCGGACGACGTCTTCGGGGACCGCACGCGGACGGTGACCGTACGGGCCGAGATGTCCCGGGTACGCCGGAACCTCGCCGGGGTCCTGGCCCACCGCCCGTACCGCTTCCGCGAGGAGGTGGCGGTCGAGGTCCTCCGTCCGCAGCGCCCGGCGGACCTCCTGCCCCACTCGACGGCCCCGGCGGTCCGGGCGGGGAGGCCGGGGTAGTACGGCCCCGGACCGGGCGTCCGGGGAAGGCCGGCCCCGGACCGGGCGTCCAGGGAAGGCCGGGCCGAGCACGTCGATGGGGGCAGACCGGGCCGAGCACGTCGATGGGGGCAGACCGCGCCGGGCACGTCGGGCCGGGGTGGCCGCCCGGCCGTGTCCACCATATGGACGGCCGTCTTCCGGGAGGTTCCGGAGCCCTCGGGGTCCTCCGGGAGCCCCGGCCGGGCCTCGGGCGGGCCCCGGGCGGGCCCCCGGGGCAGATCACATTGGGAATCCGGTGCTCCACATGATGCGATGACCCTATGAGCATCTCCCTCACCACCTGGTCCCTCGAACAGACCTCCCCGTCCGACCTGCGCCCGGCGACCCCGCCGGAGGGCGAGGACGTCACCATCCGGCGGGCCGAGGTGCCGTCGGCGGAGTACAGCCGCTTCCTCTACACCGCGGTCGGCGGCGACATCCGCTGGTCCGACCGGCTGTCGCTGACGTACAAGCAGTGGCAGGAGATCGTCGAGAAGCCGGGTGCCGAGATCTGGGTGGCGTACGAGAAGGGGACGCCGGCCGGCTACGTGGAGCTGGACCCGCAGGACGACGGCGTGGTGGAGATCGTCTACTTCGGACTGATCCCGGCCTTCCGCGGCCGCCGGATCGGCGGGCACCTCCTGTCGTACGGAGTGGAGCGGGCCTGGGACCTGGCCGACCGCTGGCCGGACCGCGAGGCGACCCGGCGGGTCTGGCTGCACACCTGCTCACTGGACGGCCCGCACGCCATGGCCAACTACGAGCGGCGCGGCTTCCGGCTCTTCGACACCAAGGTCGAGGAGGCCGAGGAGGCGGAGACCCCGGGCCCGTGGCCCGGCGCGCACGCCTGAGCCACCCGGAGGAACCGCCGAAGCACAGTGAAGGGGCCCTGATCAGGGCCCCTTTCGCGTGACCCAGAACACACCATCTCGCCCACCGAGACGACTATGTCCAAATCCTGGACGATGCTGGACTGGGTCCAAAGTCCCGTGACACGCTTCCGTCATGTCTGGAACTGGAATTGCCTTGGTGAGTCGGCGGCACGTCGACCTCGGCCGCATGTCCAGCGCCATCTGTCCGGCGCGCTGAGAGAACCAGCACCGCCGCGATTTCCTTTCAGCCCGACTCTGCCCCACCCTGCTGCGCACTGACGCGCCACCCTCTGACCTGAGCGTGAGTGTGCAGGTCAGAGCCGCCCTCTCGCAGTCCCGAAGGACAAGACGCCATGGCCGCCACCCCGGAAAACCCCACTCCCGCCGCCGCCCGCCGCAAGACCGGGCGCCACCGTGGCGAGGGTCAGTGGGCCGTGGGGCACTTCACCCCCCTGAACGGCAATGAGCAGTTCAAGAAGGACGACGACGGTCTCAATGTGCGGACACGCATTGAGACGGTCTACTCGAAGCGCGGCTTCGACTCCATCGACCCCAACGACCTGCGCGGACGCATGCGCTGGTGGGGCCTCTACACCCAGCGCAAGCAGGGCCTGGACGGCACCAAGACGGGCGTGCTGGAGCCGGAGGAGCTGGACGACGAGTACTTCATGCTCCGCGTCCGCATCGACGGCGGCCGGCTGACCACCGAGCAGCTGCGGGTCATCGGCGAGATCTCCGAGGAGTTCGCCCGGGGCACGGCCGACATCACGGACCGGCAGAACGTCCAGTACCACTGGATCCGCATCGAGGACGTCCCCGAGATCTGGAACCGCCTGGAGGCGGTCGGCCTGTCCACCACCGAGGCGTGCGGCGACACCCCGCGTGTCATCCTCGGCTCCCCGGTGGCCGGCATCGCCGCCGACGAGATCATCGACGGCACGCCCGCCATCGACGAGATCCACCGGCGGATCGTCGGCAACAAGGACTTCTCCAACCTGCCCCGCAAGTTCAAGTCCGCGGTCTCCGGCTCGCCGCTGCTCGACGTGGCGCACGAGATCAACGACATCGCCTTCGTCGGCGTGCACCACCCCGAGCACGGCCCCGGCTTCGACGTCTGGGTCGGCGGCGGCCTCTCCACCAACCCCAAGCTCGGCGTCCGCCTCGGCACCTGGGTCTCCCTCGACGAGGTCCCGGACGTCTACGAGGGCGTCATCTCGATCTTCCGCGACTACGGCTACCGCCGGCTGCGCAACCGCGCCCGCCTGAAGTTCCTCGTCGCCGACTGGGGCCCGGAGAAGTTCCGCCAGGTCCTGCAGGACGAGTACCTGAAGCGCGAGCTGACGGACGGCCCCGCCCCCGAGCAGCCCGCCGGCCAGTGGCGCGACCACGTCGGTGTCCACCGCCAGAAGGACGGCCGCTTCTACGTCGGCTTCGCGCCGCGCGTCGGCCGCGTCGACGGACCCACCCTGACGAAGATCGCCGCCATCGCCGAGACGTACGGCTCCGGCCGCCTGCGCACCACCGCCGAGCAGAAGATGCTCGTCCTCGACATCGAGGAGGCGCAGGTCGAGGGCATCGTCTCCGCGCTGGAGGCGCTGGACCTGCGGGTCACCCCCTCGCCGTTCCGGCGCGGCACGATGGCCTGCACCGGCATCGAGTTCTGCAAGCTCGCGATCGTCGAGACGAAGGGCCGCGGCTCCTCGCTCATCGACGAACTGGAGCGCCGCCTGCCGGAGTTCGACGAGCCGCTGACGATCAACATCAACGGCTGCCCGAACGCCTGCGCCCGCATCCAGGTGGCGGACATCGGCCTCAAGGGCCAGCTGGTCCTGGACGACGACGGCAACCGCGTCGAGGGCTACCAGGTGCACCTGGGCGGCGCCCTCGGCCTGGAGGCCGGCTTCGGCCGCAAGGTCCGCGGCCTCAAGGTCACCGCGGCCGAGCTCCCCGACTACGTGGAGCGGGTCCTCACGCGCTTCCAGGCGGAGCGCGAGGACGGCGAGCGTTTCGCGACCTGGACGGCCCGCGCCTCCGAGGAGTCGCTGTCATGAGCGAGCGAGCCGCCCCGTTCTTCTGCCCCTACTGCGGCGACGAGGACCTGCGTCCCAACGAGCAGGGTCACGGCGCCTGGGAATGCGCCGCGTGCAGCCGGGCCTTCCAGTTGAAGTTCCTGGGGCTGCTCGCCCCGGCGACTTCGAGCGGTACCACTGGAGGGGAAGACATATGACGATCACTCAGGAAGCCACCGCGGCCGACCTCAAGGCACTCGCCGAGCAGGCCGGCCGTGATCTGGAGGACGCCCCCGCGCTGGAGATCCTCCGGTGGGCCGTGGACACCTTCGGCGACCGGTTCTGCGTCACCTCCTCCATGGAGGACGCGGTCGTCGCCCACCTGGCCTCCCGGGTCCGGCCCGGCGTCGACGTCGTCTTCCTCGACACGGGCTACCACTTCGAGGAGACCATCGGCACCCGCGACGCCGTGGACGCCGTCATGGACGTCAACGTCATCACGCTGACCCCGCGTCGGACCGTGGCCGAGCAGGACGCCGAGTACGGCCCCAGGCTGCACGACCGCAACCCCGACCTGTGCTGCGCGCTGCGCAAGGTCAAGCCGCTGGAGGAGGGCCTGACCGCGTACCGCGCGTGGGCCACCGGCCTGCGCCGCGACGAGTCCCCCACCCGGGCGAACACCCCGGTCGTCGGCTGGGACGAGAAGCGGCAGAAGGTCAAGATCTCCCCCATCGCCCGCTGGACGCAGGACGACGTCGACGCCTACGTCATGGAGCACGGTGTCCTCACCAACCCGCTCCTGATGGACGGTTACGCCTCCGTCGGCTGCGCCCCCTGCACCCGCCGCGTCGTGGAGGGCGAGGACGCCCGCGCCGGACGCTGGGCGGGCCGCGCCAAGACCGAATGCGGGATCCACGGCTGATGACCACCACCCCTCAGACCTCCCAGACCTCCCAGGAGAACCACGTGACCGGTGCCACCATCTGGCTCACCGGCCTGCCGAGCGCCGGTAAGACGACCATCGCGTACGAGCTGGCCGGCCGGCTCCGCGACGAGGGCCACCGCGTCGAGATCCTCGACGGCGACGAGATCCGCGAGTTCCTCTCGGCCGGCCTCGGCTTCACCCGCGAGGACCGGCACACCAACGTGCAGCGCATCGGCTTCGTCGCCGAGCTGCTCGCCTCGCACGGCGTGAAGGTCCTGGTCCCGGTCATCGCCCCGTACGCCGACAGCCGCGAGGCGGTCCGCAAGCGCCACCAGGCCGAGGGCACCGCCTTCGTCGAGGTGCACGTGGCCACCCCGGTGGACGTCTGCTCGGTCCGCGACGTGAAGGGCCTCTACGCCAAGCAGGCCGCGGGCGAGATCTCCGGCCTCACCGGAGTCGACGACCCGTACGAGGCGCCCGAGACCCCCGATCTGCGGATCGAGTCCCAGAACCAGACCGTGCAGGAGTCCGCGGCGCAGCTCCACGCGCTGCTCACCGAGAGGGGTCTGCTGTGACCACCGTCGTCAACGTCCACGAGGCGACCGGCAGCCCGTTCGCGCTGTCGCACCTCGACTCCCTGGAGTCCGAGGCCGTCCACATCTTCCGTGAGGTGGCGGGCGAGTTCGAGCGGCCGGTGATCCTCTTCTCCGGCGGCAAGGACTCGATCGTCATGCTGCACCTGGCGCTGAAGGCGTTCGCGCCGGCGCCGGTGCCCTTCACGCTGCTGCACGTCGACACCGGGCACAACTTCCCCGAGGTCCTCGCCTACCGCGACCGCGTGGTGGCCGAGCACGGGCTCCGCCTGCACGTCGCCTCCGTCCAGGAGTACATCGACGCGGGCAAGCTGCGCGAGCGCCCCGACGGCACCCGCAACCCGCTGCAGACCGTCCCGCTGACCGAGGCGATCCAGCAGCACCGCTTCGACGCGGTCTTCGGCGGCGGCCGCCGCGACGAGGAGAAGGCCCGCGCCAAGGAGCGGGTGTTCTCGCTGCGCGACGAGTTCTCGCAGTGGGACCCGCGCCGCCAGCGCCCCGAGCTGTGGCAGCTCTACAACGGCCGCCACGCCCCCGGCGAGCACGTGCGCGTCTTCCCCCTCTCCAACTGGACCGAGCTGGACGTCTGGCAGTACATCGCCCGCGAGGGCATCGAACTGCCGGAGATCTACTTCGCCCACGAGCGCGAGGTCTTCGCCCGCAGCGGCATGTGGCTGACGGCCGGCGAGTGGGGCGGGCCCAAGGAGACCGAGACGGTCGAGAAGCGGCTCATCCGCTACCGCACGGTCGGCGACATGTCCTGCACCGGCGCCGTCGACTCCGACGCCACCACGCTCGACGCCGTCATCGCCGAGATCGCCGCCTCCCGCCTCACCGAGCGGGGCGCGACCCGCGCCGACGACAAGATGTCCGAGGCCGCGATGGAAGACCGCAAGCGCGAAGGGTACTTCTAATGAGCACGTCCACCGAGCAGTTCGCCGACGTCTCGGCCACCACCCTGCTGCGTTTCGCCACCGCCGGTTCCGTCGACGACGGCAAGTCCACCCTGGTGGGCCGGCTCCTGCACGACTCCAAGTCGGTCCTCACCGACCAGCTGGAGGCCGTGGAGGCCGCGTCCCTCAAGCGCGGCCAGGAGGCGCCCGACCTGGCGCTGCTCACCGACGGCCTGCGGGCCGAACGCGAGCAGGGCATCACCATCGACGTGGCCTACCGCTACTTCGCCACCGCCCGCCGCCGGTTCATCCTCGCCGACACCCCCGGGCACGTGCAGTACACCCGCAACATGGTCACCGGCGCCTCCACGGCCGAACTGGCCGTCGTCCTCGTCGACGCCCGCAACGGCGTCGTCGAACAGACCCGCCGCCACGCCGCCGTCGCCGCCCTCCTGCGCGTCCCGCACGTCGTCCTCGCCGTCAACAAGATGGACCTCGTCGACTACGCCGAGCCCGTCTTCGCCGCCATCGCCGAGGAGTTCACCACCTACGCCTCCGAGCTGGGCGTCCCGGAGATCACCGCGATCCCGATCTCGGCGCTCGCCGGCGACAACGTGGTGGAGCCGTCCGCGCACATGGACTGGTACGGCGGCCCGACGGTCCTGGAGCACCTGGAGACGGTCCCGGTCAGCCACGACCTGACGGCCTGCCACGCACGCTTCCCGGTCCAGTACGTGATCCGCCCGCAGACCGCCGAACACCCCGACTACCGGGGCTACGCCGGTCAGATCGCGGCCGGCGCCTTCCGCGTCGGCGAGGAGATCACGGTCCTGCCGTCGGGGAAGACGTCCACGATCACCGGGATCGACGCGCTCGGCGAGTCGGTGGACATCGCCTGGGCCCCGCAGTCGGTCACCATCCGGCTCGCCGACGACATCGACATCTCGCGCGGCGACCTGCTCGCCCCGGTCGGTGACGCCCCGGCCACCAGCCAGGACGTCGAGGCGACGGTCTGCCACGTGGCCGACCACCCGCTCGCCGTGGGCCAGCGGGTCCTGCTCAAGCACACGACCCGCACGGTCAAGGCGATCGTCAAGGAGATCCCGTCGCGGCTGACCCTCGACGACCTGTCCCAGCACCCGAACCCCGGGCAGCTGGTCGCCAACGACATCGGCCGGGTCGTCGTCCGCACGGCCGAGCCGCTCGCGCTCGACGCGTACGCGGACTCCCGGCGCACCGGTTCGTTCCTGCTGATCGATCCGGCCGACGGCACCACACTCGCGGCGGGCATGGCGGGCGAGTCCTTCGCCACGACCAGGACCGTCACCGCGGTGAACGAGGAAGAAGGGTGGGACTTCTGACATGAACCAGGACTTCTACGCCACCTTTGCGAAGGAGGGCGGCCGGGTGGGCTCCGGCGCCCTCGGCGCGGGCCGGGGAGGTGTCGCGCGATGTGCGTGCTGACCTCGATGCACCGCGTGAGCGGTGCGACACGGCTCCACCCGCTCCACCCCGAACGACATAAACGCAGACTTCGCAGAAGCTGAATCGAGGGGAACACTTCCCGTGCCTGCCACCACCCGTACCACCCTGCGCCGCGGCCTGGCCGCCGCCGCCGCCCTGCCGCTGCTGATCGGCGCACTCGCCTCCTGCGGCTACGGCTCCGAGGCCAAGAACGACGAGAAGAAGGTGGCCGCCGAGGGCGAGAAGCTCTCCGCCGACACCGTACGGCTCGGGTACTTCCCCAATCTGACGCACGCCACCGCGCTCGTCGGTGACCAGGAGGGCATCCTCCAGAAGGAGCTGGGCGGCACCAAGCTGGTGTCCACCACCTTCAACGCGGGTCCGTCCGAGATCGAGGCGCTCAACGCCGACTCGATCGACATCGGCTTCATCGGCCCCTCGCCGTCCATCAACGGCTACGTCAAGACCAAGGGTTCCAACCTCCGCATCGTCGGCGGCTCCGCCTCCGGTGGCGTGAAGCTCGTGGTGAACCCGGCGAAGATCAAGACCCTGGACGACCTCAAGGGCAAGAGGATCGCCACCCCGCAGCTCGGCAACACGCAGGACGTGGCCTTCCTCAACTGGATCTCCGAGAAGGGCTGGAAGGTCGACGCCCAGAGCGGCAAGGGCGACGTCTCCGTGGTCCGCACGGACAACAAGGTCACCCCGAACGCCTACGCCTCCGGCGCGATCGACGGCGCCTGGGTGCCCGAGCCGACCGCGTCGAAGCTGGTCAGCGATGGCGCGAAGGTCCTGATCAACGAGTCCGACCTGTGGCCGGACAAGAAGTTCGTGATCACGAACATCATCGTGTCGCAGAAGTTCCTGAAGGCGCACCCGGACGTCGTCGAGGCGTTCCTGCGCGGCGCGGTGAAGACCAACGAGTGGATCAACGCCAACCCGGACAAGGCCAAGGCGTCGGCCAACGCCAAGCTCAAGGGCCTCTCGGGCAAGGCGCTGGGTGACAAGGTGATCGACGCCGCCTGGCCGTCCATCCAGTTCACCAACGACCCGCTGGCGGCCACCCTGCAGGCCCAGGCCGACCACGCGGTGAAGGCGGGTCTCCTGGAGAAGCCCGAGCTGTCCGGCATCTACGACCTGAAGCCGCTCAACAAGGTCCTGAAGGCCGCGGGCCAGCCCGAGGTCTCCGACGCCGGTCTCGGCGCGAAGTAACAGCCCGCAGCTCATTCCCAGGAGGTGACGACCATGGCCACGACCGCGACGCTCGCCAAGGCCGAGGACCGTGCGGCGGTGACTCATGCCGCCCGTATCGAGCATGTCTCCAAGTCCTTCGGCGGACCCGCCGGCGGGCAGCTCGTCCTCGACGACATCACACTCGATGTCGCCCCCGGCGAGTTCGTCACCCTCCTGGGCGCCTCGGGCTGCGGTAAGTCCACGCTGCTCAACCTGGTCGCCGGGCTCGACCGGCCGTCCGCGGGGTCCATCGAGACCCCCGGCGGCCGGCCGGCCCTGATGTTCCAGGAGCACGCCCTCTTCCCGTGGCTGACCGCGGGCAAGAACATCGAACTGGCCCTGCGGCTGCGCGGGGTGGCCAAGGCCGACCGCCGTACCGAGGCCGAGCGGCTGCTCGACCTGGTGCGGCTCGGCGGCTCGTACGACAAGCGGGTCCACGAGCTGTCCGGCGGCATGCGCCAGCGCGTCGCGCTGGCCCGCGCGCTCGCCCAGGACAGCGACCTGCTGCTGATGGACGAGCCGTTCGCGGCGCTCGACGCCATCACCCGGGACGTGCTGCACGACGAGCTGACCCGGATCTGGCGGGAGACGAAGCTGTCGGTGCTCTTCGTCACCCACAACGTGCGCGAGGCCGTGCGGCTGGCCGAGCGTGTCGTCCTCCTCTCCTCGCGGCCCGGCCGGATCGCGCACGAGTGGACCATCGACATTCCTCAGCCGCGCCGCATCGAGGACTCCGACGTCGCGGAGCTGTCCCTCGAGATCACCGAGCAACTGCGTGGGGAGATCCGCCGCCATGGCCAGCACTGAAGCCACTCCGAAGGCTCAGAAGACCGACGACCTCGCCGGCCTCGAAGCCGGCCTGGACGCGCTCGACAGTGTGCAGATCCGGCGGACCCCGGTCCGTGAGGTGCTGCTCAAGAAGGTCCTCCCGCCGATCGTCGCCGTCGCGCTCGTCCTGGTCGTGTGGCAGCTGCTGGTCACGCTGAAGGTGACGGACGAGTACAAGCTGCCCGCCCCGTCCGCGGTGTGGGACAGCCTGACCGCGATGTGGAAGGAGGGGACGCTCCTCAGCGTCCTGTGGACCAGCGTGTCCCGGGCGCTGTACGGATTCGTCCTGGCGCTCGCGATCGGCACCCCGCTGGGGCTGCTGGTCTCCCGGGTGAAGTTCGTGCGGGCGGCGATCGGGCCGATCCTCGCGGGTCTCCAGTCGCTCCCGTCGGTCGCCTGGGTGGCACCCGCCGTCCTGTGGCTCGGCCTCAACGACAGCATGATGTACGCGGTGATCCTGCTGGGCGCCGTCCCGTCCATCGCCAACGGTCTGGTCGCCGGCGTCGACCAGGTCCCGCCGTTGTTCCTGCGGGCCGGCCAGACGCTCGGCGCGACGGGCCTCAGGGGCGCCTGGTACATCGTGATGCCGGCCGCGCTCCCCGGCTACCTGGCCGGTCTCAAGCAGGGCTGGGCGTTCTCGTGGCGTTCGCTGATGGCCGCGGAGATCATCGCGTCCTCCCCGGACCTGGGCCTCGGCCTCGGCCAGCTCCTGGAGAACGGCCGGAACAACATCGACATGGCCGGCATCTTCCTGGCGATCATCCTGATCCTGATCGTCGGCATCGCCATCGACCTGCTGATCTTCAGTCCGCTGGAGCGCGCGGTGCTGCGCCGCCGCGGTCTGCTGACGAAGAGCTGAGCCGTCCTGTGAACCGCCCCGTCCTTCTCGTCGTCGCCCACGGCAGCCGCGATCCGCGGCACGCGGCGACCGTCCAGGCGCTGGTGCGCCGGGCCGGTGCGCTGCGGCCGGGGCTGCGCGTGGAGACCGCGTTCCTGGAGTTCAACCTGCCCTCGGTGACGGGGGTGCTCGAACGGCTCGCCGCCGACGGGGTGCGGGACGTGGTGGCGCTGCCGCTGCTGCTGACCCGCGCCTTCCACGCGAAGGCGGACATCCCCGCCGTCCTGCGGCAGGCCCCGCCCTCGCTGCGGATCCGCCAGGCGGAGGTCCTCGGGCCCTCGCCGCTGCTGATCGCGGCGGTGGAACGGCGGCTGTACGAGGCCGGGCTCACGCCCGGCGACAAGAGCGCGACCGGGGTCGTCCTGGCCTCGGCGGGCTCCACAGACCCGGAGGCGATCGCGGTGATCGCAGAAACGGCGCGGGAGCTGCGGCGCACCGGTTGGTGCTCCGTGCGGCCCGCGTTCGCCTCCGCATCCCTTCCCCGTACGGAGGAGGCCGTCCGGGCCCTGCGCTCGGAGGCCGGTGTCCGTCGGGTGGCGGTCGCGCCGTACGTGATCGCCCCGGGACGTCTTCCGGACCGCATCGCGGCCGGCGCCGCCGACGCGGACGTCCTCGCGGACGTCCTGGGCCCCTCCCCCGAACTGGCCTCGCTGCTCGTGGAGCGGTACGAGGAGGCGGCCCGGGCGGACGCCCGCGTGGCCGTCGCCGGCTGACCCCCACCCACCGCGGCCGCGCCGGCGTGGCCGCGTACCTCCGTCAGCCCTTCGGGTTCCGGCCGCCGGCCGCCAGGGCCCGGGTGAAGGGCGGGGCGTCGTCGGGGACGTCGACGGCGGCGGCGAAGCCCTCGTACTGCCGGTAGATCTCCGCGTGTTCCTCGACGACGCCGAGGACGAAGACCGCCGTCGCCTCGGGGAGGTGGAAGTCCTGCCCCGTGGAGCGGGCCAGGTCCCAGCCGTGCAGGGCGAGTTCCTTGACGAGCAGCGAGGCGATCGTGGTGGCCGGCATGGCCGCGGAGCCGAGGTCGACCTCTCCTTCCCACGCTTCGGGCCGTTCCCAGGCGGCGAGGGCGCGGTCGAGCCGGTCCGCGTACGCCTCGGCCCAGTCGGCCTCGGCGGTGAAGTCCCGCTGGACGGTCTCCTCGGGGAGCTGCGTGCGCAGGGCCCGGTGTTCGAGGCCGTGGGCGGAGTAGAGGACGAGGTGGTTGGCGAGCTCGCGGACCGTCCAGTCGGCGCAGACGGACGGGGTGGCGAGCTGCTCGGCGGTGACGGCGCGGGCGACCCGGCGCGCCTCGGTGGCGCAGACGGTGAGGTGGGTGTGGATCTCGTTCATGCCGTCGACGCTACGGAGCGGTCGGCCGCGCGGTCTTGAAGTTTCGCGACAGTCGGGGCGGGCCTCAGCCGAAGTCGAGGCCGCCGGTGCGGGTCCGCTTGAGTTCGAAGAGGTCGGGGTGGCCGGCCAGGACGCGGAAGCTGTCGAAGAGTTCGGCGGCCCGTTCGCCGCGCGGGACGGCGCGCAGGACCGGGCCGAACCAGACGGTGCCGTCGACGTGGATCGTGGGCGTGCCGACGTACGCCTCGGCGTCGGGGTCCTTGCCGGCGTCGTGGCTGCGGCGGACGGTCTCGTCGTACGCCGGGTCGTGGGCGGCGTCGGCGAGCGCGGCGGGGAGGCCGAGTTCGGCGAGCGACTCGGCGATCACCGCGTCGAAGTCCCTCCGCTTCTGCTCGTGGATGCGCGTGCCGTACGCGGTGTAGAGCGGGCGCAGGATCTGCTCGCCGTGCTGCTCGGCGGCGGCCGCGGCCACCCGGACCGGCCCGATCGAGGCGTCGACGAGCTCGCGGTACCAGTCGGGCAGGGTGTTGCCCTCGTTGTGGAAGTACAGGCTCATGACCTTGAAGCGGAGGTCGATGTCCCGTCGTTGCTCGACCTCCAGGATCCAGCGGGAGGTGATCCACGCGAAGGGGCAGGCGGGGTCGAAGTAGAAGTCGACGGTGGGCCGGGGCACGGTCTCGGTGGTCGTCATAGGTCGAATCTAGCCACCGGGTGGCCTGCTGCTCTGGTCCAATCACGGGCTGTCGCAGTGGGCCACTTCGTGGGTCAGTCCTCGTGGGTCATCTCGATGAGCTTGCGGACGGTGTTCCAGTTCCGGGCGGTGGCGACGAGCCCCTTCACGACGGCCGGGCGGCCGACGACTTCGGCCAGCCTGGACCGTCCGAGGCCGTCGGGGGCGTAGAGGTAGAGCACCCGGTCGCCGAGGGCGAAGTCCTCGGGGAGGTAGGCGTCGCGGTCGATCGAGGCGAAGCGCTCCGGGTCGGCGGGCCCGGAGTAGTAGACGGCGTGGAGCTGCTTGCCCTCCAGCTCCGCGGCCGGGAACGGGCAGGCCGCGGCGACGGCGGCCAGGTACGCGCCGTCGCGGACGAGGCAGTCGACGCGGAAGCCGAAGCGGCTCTCGATCGCGTCCTCCAGCTCGGTGGTGAGCGCGGCCTCGGAGGCATCCGAGTCGGTGGTGAAGGCCGCGTTCCCGCTCTGGAGGTAGGTGCGGACGTCCCGGTGCCCGAGCTCCTCGAGGACGGACCGGAGCTCCGCCATGGGGACCTTCCGGTGTCCACTCACATTGATCCCGCGGAGCAGGGCCGCGTATGTCGTCGCCATGGACCCAATCTAGGTGGCCACCGCGCCGCGTGGGGGGCGGCACGGTGGCCGGTTCGAACACTGTCCGATGGAGGGGATCAGGGAGAAGACCCTTCACCCATCTGTGACTTATTCAACAAGGTTTCGTAATGACGAATCCATCATTTGCGCTGATAGCGGGCGAGGACCCGGTTGCCGTCCGTCACCAGTCTTCTGCGCAGCTCGTCCGCGTCGATGGCGCCGCTGTAGTACTCCTGGAAGGCCGGGGTCGCCACCTTGTCCTTCCATTCCGGATAGCCGCGCACCGACTGCGCGGGCGCCGGGCGCAGCCGCTCGGCGACCGCGGCCCCGGTGGCCCAGCCGTCCCGCTCGGTGTGCAGGGAGGGGTCGGCGAGCGCGGCCGTGCCGGTGGGCAGCATCCAGTCGCCGCGGGCGAGCCGCACCATGTTCTCCGGCCGCAGGAGGAAGTCGAGGAAGCGGGCCGCCTCCTTCTTGTACGGGGTGGCCTCGGCGATCGACAGGGTCTGCGGGGAGACGCCCTGGGTGAGCCCGGCGGCGCCGGCGGGGGCCGGCAGCACCGTCCACTCGAATCCCGCGGGGGCCTGCTGCGCGATCTGCTGCCGGTAGGCGAAGCCCAGCGGCACCATGGCGTACTTGGCGGCGAAGAACCCGGGCAGGGTGTCGGAACCGCCGCTGCCGAGCGTCGTGCGCGGGGCGGTGCGATCGGTGACCACCTGGTCGTGGATGGTGCCGGGGACGACGGTGTCGGCCTCGGTCAGCCGGAGGGTCACCCGGCCGTCCCCGTCGCGGTGGAAGAGCCGGCCGCCCGCGGAGAGCCCCAGGTTGAGACTGACGGAGACGGGTTCCTTGAGCGGCCAGGCGACGGCGTACCGGCCGGGGCCCATGGTCCGGGTGAGGTCCTGGGTGATCCGGCGGAACTCGGGCCAGGTCCAGGGGTGGTCCGGCGTGGGGACACGGACACCGGAGGACTCCAGGATCTTCCGGTTGGCGATGATCACGCGCGGTTCCTGGAGGAAGGGCACGCCGTACACGCCCTCGCCGAAGGTGGTGGTCTCCCAGCTGCGGGCGGGGATGTCGGCGCGCAGCCGCTCGGACAGCAGCGGGCGCAGGTCGGCGAGGTCGCCGCCGTAGGCGAAGTCGGCCAGGTCGTCGGAGGCGTCGTGGATGATGTCGGGCGCCTCGCCGCCCTCGAAGGAGGTGAGGAGCTGGTCGTGGACGGAGTCCCAGCTGCCCTGGACGTACTCGACCTGGATGTCGGGGTGGGCGGCGTTCCACTCCTTCACCAGCCGCTTGTTGGCGTCGACGGACTCCTGCTGCCAGGCGAGCGACTGGAAGCGGAGCCGTACGACGCCGTCGTCGGGACCGTCGGCCCCGGCGGTGCAGCCGGTGAGGAGCAGCGCGAGCGCGGCGGCGCAGGCCGCTCCCCTCCGCAGGACGCCGGCCCGTCCCGTTACCCCGGCCCGTCCCGGTACCCCGGCCCGGCTCACGACTTCACCGCCCCGGTCAGCATGCCGCCGGTGATCCGCCGCTGGAGGACGGCGAAGACGAGGAGGGACGGGAGGGTGGCGAGGAAGGCCGCGGCCGCCAGCGGGCCGAGGTCGGCGACGCCCTCGGCGCCGAGGAAGTGGGTGAGGACGACCGGCAGGGTCTGCTTCTCCGCGCTCTTGAGGAGGACGAGCGCGAAGAAGAACTCGTTCCACGCGGTGACGAAGGCGAAGAGCGCGGTGGCGACGATGCCGGGCCCGAGGAGCGGGGCGGTGACCGAGACGAGGGTACGGAGCCGGCCGGCGCCGTCGACGGCGGCGGCCTCCTCCAGTTCGGCCGGGACCGCGCTGACGTATCCCCTCAGCATCCAGAGGGCGAAGGGCAGCGACCAGACCACGTAGACCATGACGAGTCCGGCGACGCTGTCGATCAGGTGCAGGTTCTTGAGGACCAGGAAGAGCGGGATGATCACCAGGACGAAGGGGAACGCCTGGCTGATCACCACCCAGCCGGTCGCGGCCGTGGCGAGCCGGCCCCGTCGGCGGGCCGTCACATAGGCGAGGGGGGTGGCGACCGCCACCGCGATCACGGCCGCGGCGACCGCGGCGACCAGGCTGTTCGCGGCGGCCCTGAGCAGCGGCTGTTCGTCGAACGCCTGGCGGAAGTTGGCGAGCGTGGGGTCCTTCGGGATCCAGGTGGGGTGCAGTGAGGCCAGCTCGGGGGCGGGCTTGAAGGCGGTGGAGACCAGCCAGAGGAAGGGGAAGGCGAGGAAGACCAGGTACGCGAGGAGGGCGAGGTACTGCCCGATCCGCGCGGGTCCGCTCGCCTTGAGGGCGCTCACCGGTCCTGGTCCCCTTTCAGCCGTCGTACGAGGGAGAGGGCGATGAGCACCGAGACGGCGGCGATCATCACGCACCCCATCGCGGCGGCGTAGCCGAACTGTCCGTAGCGGAACGCCTCCTCATAGGCGAAGAGCATCGGGAGCCGGGTGCGGCCGCCGGGCCCGCCGTTGGTCAGCACGTAGACCAGGGCGAAGGAGTTGAAGTTCCAGATGAGGTTGAGGGCGGTGATGGCGAGGGCGACCGGTCGCAGCGCGGGCCAGGTGACGGCGCGGAAGCGGCGCCAGGCCCCGGCGCCGTCGAGGGCGGCTGCCTCGTGGAGTTCGCGCGGGGTGTTCTGGAGTCCGGCGAGGAGGGCGACGGTGGTCTGCGGCATACCGGCCCACACGCCGACGACGATCACCGCCGGGAGGGCGGTGGCGAGCCCGGAGAGCCAGTCGTGCCCCGCGCCGAGGCCGAGGTCCCGGAGGGTCTCGTTGAGGATGCCCGCGTCCGGGTTGTAGACGAGCCGCCACATGATGCCGACGACGACCTCCGGCATCGCCCAGGGGACGATGGCGAGCGCCCGCGCCAACCAGCGGAAGCGGGGTTCCTGGTCGAGCAGGAGGGCGAGGCCGAGGCCGAGCAGGAACTGGGGCACCGTGACCCCGACGGCCCAGAGCAGGCCGATGCGGAACGACTCCCAGAAGAGGGTGTCGTGCAGCAGGTCCTGGAAGTTGAGGGTGCCCACCCACCGGGTGGCCTGGGTGCGGCCGGACTGGGCGTCGGTGAAGGCGAGCGCGACGCCGTAGAGGAGCGGTCCGACGCTGAGGACGAGGATCGGCAGGAGCGCCGGGAGCACCAGGAACCAGGCGCCGACGTCGGGGCGGCGCGGGCGCTCGTCCCGGGCGGCACGCGGTGGGCGCGTCCTGCCCGGCCGCTTCGCCGCGGTCGTCGAGCTCACCGATACGACCCCCGTCCGTCCGCCCCCGGGCTCGGCCGGGGGCTCCCGTCGTCGCCGTGGGAACCCCGTCATGGTCCTGACGGCCCGTCGGCCCGTCAAGGTGACCTGCGCGGTGAGCTGCGCGGATGCGAGACTTTGGCGCAAAGGCACGGGTAAGGGAGAGGTCGATGGACGAGGCGCGGGCACGGGAGATCCTGGCGGCGGCGGGGCTGCCGGTCGCGGAGGCGCGGCTGCTCGCCCTGGGGGAGAACGCGGTCTTCGCCGTGGGCGAGCTCGTGGTGAAGGTCGGCCGGGACGCGGAACTGCTGGAGCGGGCCGAGCGGGAGCTCGCGCTGGCCTCCTGGCTGGAGGCGGCGGGGGTGCCGGCCGTCCGGGCGGCCGAGGAGAAGCCCAGGCTCGTCGAGGGGCATCCGGTGACGTCGTGGCACCGGCTGCCGGAGGCGGTGCGGCCCACCGAGCCCCGCGATCTGGCGCCGCTGCTCCGCGCGGTGCACGCGCTGCCGGAGCCGGTGGATCTCGCGCTCCCCCGCCGTGACCTGCTCGGCGGGGTCGAGCGGTGGCTGCGGCTCGCGGGCGACGCGATCGACCCGGCGGACGCGGCGTTCCTGCGGGAGCGGCGTGATGCCTTCGCTCCGGCGGCCGCCGCCCTGACCCCGCACCTGGATCCGGGGCCGATCCACGGTGACGCCCTGCCCCGGAACGTCCACGTCGGTCCGGACGGCCCGGTCCTGGTGGACCTGGAGACCTTCTCGTCCGATCTGCGGGAGCACGACCTCGTGGTGCTCGCCCTCTCGCGGGACCGGTACGGCCTCGACCCGGCCGCCTACGACGCCTTCACGGTGGCGTACGGCTGGGACGTCCGGGAGTGGGAGGGGTGCGCGGTGCTGCGCGGGGCGCGGGAGACCGCGAGCTGCGCCTGGGTGGCGCAGCACGCGCCGGCGAACCCGAAGGCGCTGGCCGAATTCGAGCGGCGGGTGGCCTCGCTGCGGGACGGCGACCCCGAGGTCCGCTGGTACGCGTTCTGACATCATGACCCCCGGCGCGAACAGGACTGCTACGAACGGGGTGTTGAGATGCGGGTACAGCTGTCCGAGGTGTCGCTCGACGTCGAGGTGAGCGGTGAGGGGCCGGCCGTGCTGCTCGTGCACGGCTTCCCCGACAGCCATCACCTCTGGCGCCACCAGGTCGCGGCCCTCACGGCGGCCGGCTTCCGGTGCGTCACGCCGACCCTGCGGGGTTTCGGCACGTCGGACCGTCCCGAGGGCGGCACCGAGGCGTACCACCCGGCGAAGCACGTCGGCGACCTGCTCGAACTCCTCGCCCGGCTGGACCTCGACCGGGTCCATCTGGTGGGCCACGACTGGGGTTCGGGCATCGCCCAGGGCCTCGCCGGGGTGGTGCCGGACCGGGTGCGGAGCCTGAGCCTGCTGTCGGTGGGGCATCTGGGCGCCATCCGGGCCGCCGGCTGGGAGCAGAGGCAGCGGTCCTGGTACATGGTGCTGTTCCAGCTGGCCGGGGTGGCCGAGGACTGGCTGGCGCGGGACGACTTCGCCAACCTGCGCGAGATGCTGGGCGAGCACCCGGACGCGGAGGCCGTGATCGCGCCGCTGCGCGCGCCGGGCGCGCTGACGGCCGCGCTGAACATCTACCGCGCGGGCCTGCCGCCGGAGGTCCAGTTCGGCGCCGCCGTGCCGCTGTCGCCGCTGCCGGAGACGCTGCCGGTGCTGGGGCTCTGGTCCACCGGCGACCGGTTCCTGACCGAGCGCTCGATGGCGGGCACGGCCGAGTACGTCAGCGGGTCCTGGCGCTACGAGCGGGTCGAGGAGGCGGGCCACTGGCTCCAGCTCGACCAGCCGGAGCGGGTGAACGAGCTGCTGCTCTCCTTCCTCAAGGAGAACGGCTAACCCGCCACCGTCACCGCCTCGCGCAGGGGCCACGTGGGGTCGACGACCGCCTCCGCGTCGCCCTTGCCGCGCAGGAACGCCTGGAAGTTCTCGGCCCAGGCGCGGTACCAGTCGATCTGCCGCTCGTGGAGCTCCGCCGGGTCCAGCTCGGCCACCTGCCGGTGCCGCCGGGCTATCGCGACGGCGACCCGGACGGCGGCGAGCGCGTCGGCGGCCGCCTGGTGGGCGGCTTCGAGGACCACGCCGTACTCCCCGCAGACCGCTTCCAGGGTGCGCTTGCCGCGCCGGTAGCGGTCGACGGCCCGGTCGATGGTGTAGGGGTCGACGACCGGGCCGATGCCCGCCCCGCCGAGCCGCTCGGCCAGCGAGGGCAGTCCGTGGCGGCGCAGTTCCGCGGCGAGGAGCGTGAGGTCGAAGGAGGCGTTGTACGCCACGACCGGGACGCCGTCCTCCCAGTACTGGGCGAGGGCCGCCGCGATCTCGTCGGCGACCTCGCGCACCGGGCGGCCCTCGGCCGCCGCGCGCTCGGTGCTGATGCCGTGGATCGCGGACGCCTGCTCCGGGATGCGGATGCCCGGGTCGGCGAGCCAGTCCCGCCGGCGTGTGACCCGCCCCCCGCCGTCGACCTCGACGATCGAGGCCGTGACGATCCGGGCCTCCAGCGGTTCCGTGCCGGTCGTCTCCAGGTCGAAGCCGACCAGCGTGTCGCCGTGCCAAGCCATCGGGTCCTCCTTACGTGATCTCCCCCGTGGTGCTGACCACCCTCGCACGCGCCACTGACAACGCCCCCGGAACCCCCCGGCGAGGGCTCAGGAGACGGGCCGGGAGTCGAGCCAGACGGACTCGAACTCCTCCCGGTAGGTCTCGAAGAGTCCGTGATCGCCGTCACGTGCCTGGCCGTGGCGCACCACGTTCCGCCCGCCGCCGCGCAGGACGAGGACCGGCGCCTCCATGCCCCGGGCCCGGCGCAGGTAGGACTGGACGACGCCGACGCCGTCCGGGCCGTCGCCGTCGACCAGGTAGGCGGTGAAGCGGGGGGTCTCGTCGAAGACGTGGATCTGGAAGGCGCCCGGGTCGCGCAGCTTCGAGCGGACCCGGCGCATGTGCAGGATGTTCATCTCGACGGAGCGGCTCAGTTCGCCCTTCTTGAGGCCGAGCTCGCGTTCGCGCCGCTTGACGGCGCTGCTCGCGGGGTTGAGGAAGAGGAGCCGGGTGCGGCAGCCGGACTCGGCGAGCCGGACCATGCGGCGGCCGGAGAAGTTCTGCACGAGCAGATTGAGACCTATGCCGGTGGCGTCGAGGCGGCGGGCCCCGCCGAAGAGGTCCTCGGCGGGCAGCTGCCGCTGGAGCCGGACCCGGTCGGGGTGGACGGAGACCACGTCCGCGTACCGGTCGCCGACGAGGTCCTCGACCGCGTCGACGGGCAGCCGGTCGGCGGACGGCACCCCGGCGCCGCTGCCGAGGATCTCCAGGATGCGGGCGGAGGCCCGCTCCGACTGGGCGAGGACGGTGAGCGAGAGGGCCCGGTTGCGGGAGACCACGTTGCGCGTGACCTCCAGCTCGTCGAGGGCGAGTTCGACCTCGCGCCGGTCGTCGAAGTAGGGCTCGAAGCAGGGCCAGTGCTGCACCATCAGCTCGCGCAGCTGCGGCAGCGTGAGGAAGCTGAGGACGTTGTCGTCGGCCGGGTCGAGGAGGTAGCCCTTGCGCCGGGAGACCTCGCGGACGGCGACCGCCCGCTGCACCCATTCCTGTCCGGCGGGTCCGGCCGCGGCCACCACCCACTCCTCGCCGTGCACGGGCTCGTACACGGGGCGCAGGACGGCGGCGACCACGGCCCGCAGCCGCTGCTCGACGAGGTTCAGCCAGATGTAGGCGCGGCCGGCCCGCTGGGCGCGGGTGCGGACCTCGCTCCACGCCTCGGCGCCCCAGTCGATTTCCGCCCCGATCTCCACCGGCCGGGCGACGGTGACCGCGCCGGGCGGTGCGACCGTGCCGGCCTGCGCCTCGGCTGGGTCGGCCGGACCCCCTTCGTGACCCGCGTCACCTGGGGGCAGCTCCAGACCTCCCGAGCTCACCCGCGCACCGCCTTCTGCTCCTGGAAGCCCGTTTCGACCACTCCGACAACGATCAAGGAAGGGTACTCCGCGAGCGGGAGGCGGTGCAGCAGGATCGTCAGGCTCCTTGCTCAACTGCCCAGATCGGGCTGCCCGTTCTGGGAGGCGAGATCGGGCGGAGTGAGCGGATTCATAGCGGTTACGTCCCTGGGTGCGAGCTGGAAGCCCTGCCAGTGGACCGGCATCGGCTGCTGGTCCTCGTCCCGGGCGATGTGGTGGAACCCGATGTTGACCCAGACGGTCGGTTTGGTCAGAGCCTCCCCGTTGACCCATTTGTCCACGCTGTCACCGGCGCCGGCCGCGCAGTTGCCGATGTTGTTGCTCGCGTACTGCTCACAGGCGCGGGCCTGGGTGAAGTACACGTCGTGCTTGGTGAAGCCGCGTCCGGCGTGGGTGTCGGTGTGGCCGGGCACGATCTCGTAGGAGCGGGCGTGGCCGTCGGCGTTCTTGCCGGTGCCGCTGACCACGCGCCACCAGCGCATGTTCCTGGCGTCCCCGGCGAGTTCCTTGCCGACGACGGTGCGCTGGGTCTTCACGGTCGGGCCGCCGCCGCCGGCCGCCGGGGCGGTGACGGTGGAGTCGTACTGCTCGATGCGGTCCTTGGTGGAGCCGTCCAGGCCGAAGTCGAGCTTCCAGAAGACGTTGTGGGCATGGCTGGTGGCGTAGCCGCGGGCGCCCTTGCCGAGGGGCCAGCCGCGGCCGTCGGTGGCGTTGTAGTCGACCGGCGAAAGGCTGCCGGTGGCACCGACGTTGGCGCCGATGGTGCCGTCGGCGGAGAAGCGCCACTCGGAGATGTACTCGTACCAGCCGACCTTGTTCACCGTGTAGAGGAGGAAGTCCTTGGCCTGGGCCTGGTAGACCTTGGCGCCGTTGTCGCTGGCCATGCGGTACGCGTGGCCGCGGGCCCGGGTGGTGGTGCACAGGCCCTTGACCTGGCCGACCTCGGGCACCTTGACCGTGGTCAGGGTGCCGCCGGGGCATTCGGCCGGCTTGAGGTTCTGCAGGCCCCAGCCGAAGCCGGCGCCGGTGAGGTCGTCGTACTCGGCCCCGCCGTCGTCGTAGGGCACGTGGATCTGGGCGAGTCGGGCGCTGCCGAGGACCCGGATGGGGGCGGCGGCGCCGGGCGGCTGGTAGGTGACCCCGTCGAGGACGAGCCCGGCGTCGGTGCTGTAGCGCCAGCACATGCGCCAGACGGCGCCGCCGTCCAGCTTCTGCGTGATGTGGTACGCGGCGGAGCAGCCGGGCTGGGCGGGGCTCGCGGTGCGGGTCGGGGCGGGCGGGTTGGGTGCGGCGGTGGCGCCGGTGGCGGGCCCCGCGGCGGCGGTGGCGGTGCCGAGGAGGGCGGCCGCGGTCAGGACGGCGCCCCGGCGGCGGGTGCGCCGGATTCGCTGGGTGGACATGGGAACGTACTCCCTCGTACGGAGGAACGGCAGGTGAGGACCGGGGCGGCGGTGGTCAGCCGACGCGGGTGACGGTCCTGGCGGAGAGGTCGACGATCAGGTTGCGGGTGTCGATCCAGGCCCCGTTGAGGACCTTGGTGACGAGCCGGACGCAGCGGTGCTCGCCGCAACGGGCGAGCTGCGGGGGCACGTTCGCCTCGCGATAGGGGCGGTAGACGTCACCGTTGAACCACAGCTGCGCGGTGGAGGTGAGCTCCTTGCCGGTGGCGTCCTCGAAGTCCTCCTTGACGCCCTTGCCGAGCGGGCTCGCGAGGATCAGCTCCAGGGCCTCGCGCAGCTCCTCGGGGTGGGCGGAGGGCTGGACCCCGCGCTGTGTCCCGGACTTCTCGACCTTCCCGGTGTCGAGGTTGACGGTCCGGGTGACGAGCTCGTCCCGGGCGTAGTCGTAGAACCGCACGTCGGCGCGGCGCGTGGTGTCCCCCGGCACCGGGTCGGCGAGTTCGGTGCCCAGGTGCTGCGGGCCCCGGCCGCCCTCGACGTTCTGCTGGGCGGCGGCCGCGGGCGGCGTCAGCGCCAGCGCCTCGGCCCGGGCGAGCTCGTCGTCGGTGAGCGGGTCGCTGCCCACGCCCTTGGCCCCCTCGGCCGCCGGGGGCGCCACGGTCGCGGGCGCGGGCGCGGAGCCCTGCCCCTGCGCTCCGGGCTTCCCCTCGCCGTTGCCGCCCGCTTCCCCGCTTCCTCCGCCACCGCCGGTCGCTCCGTCGAGCGTGGTGCCACCCACGGTCCCGGGCGGGGCCGCCCCCACGGAAACCCCCGGCAGGGTGATCGCGACCGCGACGGCGGTTCCCGTCACCGCCATGGCCGCTCCGGCCACCACCTTCCCCAGGTGGCGACGCGCTATTTCGTACACACTTCCCCCTCTTTCCCCCTCTTGGTCTGCGGTCACCCGGTAGGACGGGGTGAAGTCCTAGGAGGTTGCCCCAGTTTCGGGCAGGATCTGGCCGAGGAACACCCACAAAACCCGGACAGAAGAGGAAGAGTCGAATCCATGCAAGTCTGGCCGGGACAGGCGTACCCCCTGGGCGCCACCTATGACGGAGCGGGAACCAATTTCGCGGTCTTCTCGGAGGCCGCCCACCGGATCGAGCTGTGCCTGCTCCACGACGACGGTTCGGAGACGGCGGTGGAGCTGCGCGAGACGGACGCGTTCGTCCGGCACGCCTATCTGCCGGGTGTGATGCCCGGTCAGCGGTACGGGTTCCGGGTGCACGGCCCGTACGCGCCGGAGCAGGGGCTGCGCTGCAACGCGGCGAAGCTGCTCCTCGACCCGTACGCGCGCGCGGTGTCGGGGCAGGTGAAGTGGGGCGAGGCGGTGTACGGCTACCCGTTCGGGCGGCCGGACGCGCGCAACGACCTCGACTCGGGCCCGCACACGATGACCTCGGTCGTGGTCAATCCGTACTTCGACTGGGGCGACGACCGGCGCCCGCGCACCGAGTACCACCACACGGTGATCTACGAGGCCCATGTGAAGGGCCTGACGATGCTCCACCCGGACCTTCCGGAGGAGCTGCGCGGCACGTACGCGGGGCTCGCGCACCCCTCGGTCATCGGCCACCTGAAGGAACTGGGCGTCACGGCCCTCGAACTGATGCCCGTCCACCAGTTCGTCAACGACCACCGGCTGGTGGACGCGGGGCTGTCCAACTACTGGGGCTACAACACGATCGGCTTCTTCGCCCCGCACAACGCGTACGCGTCCTGGGGCGACCGGGGCCAGCAGGTCCTGGAGTTCAAGTCGGCGGTGCGGGCGCTGCACCAGGCGGGCATCGAGGTCATCCTCGACGTCGTCTACAACCACACCGCCGAGGGCAACCACCTCGGCCCGACCCTCTCCATGCGGGGCCTGGACAACCCCTCGTACTACCGGCTGTCGAACGACCCCCGCTACTACATGGACACCACCGGCACCGGGAACTCGCTGCTCATGCGGTCCCCGCACGTCCTCCAGATGATCATGGACAGCCTGCGGTACTGGGTGACCGAGATGCACGTGGACGGCTTCCGCTTCGACCTGGCGGCCACCCTGGCCCGGCAGTTCCACGAGGTGGACCGGCTGTCGTCGTTCTTCGACCTGGTGCAGCAGGACCCGGTGGTGAGCCAGGTGAAGCTGATCGCCGAGCCCTGGGACGTCGGCGAGGGCGGCTACCAGGTGGGCAACTTCCCGCCGCTGTGGACCGAGTGGAACGGCAAGTACCGGGACTGCGTACGGGATCTGTGGCGGGGCGAGCCCCGGACGCTCGCCGAGTTCGCCTCCCGGCTGACCGGCTCCTCCGACCTCTACCAGGACGACGGCCGACGCCCGCTCGCCTCGGTCAACTTCGTGACCTGCCACGACGGTTTCACCCTGCGCGACCTCGTCTCGTACAACGACAAGCACAACGAGGCGAACGGCGAGGGCAACCGGGACGGCGAGAGCCACAACCGGTCCTGGAACTGCGGTGTGGAGGGCGAGTCCGAGGACGTCGGGATCGCCGAGCTGCGCGCCCGCCAGACGCGCAACTTCCTCGCCACCCTGATGCTGTCGCAGGGCGTGCCGATGCTCAGCCACGGCGACGAGTTCGGCCGGACGCAGGGCGGCAACAACAACGCGTACTGCCAGGACAACGAGGTGTCCTGGGTGCGGTGGCCGAAGGAGAACAGCGAGGCGGAGGCCACGCTGCTCCGGTTCACCCGGGCGATGGTCCGGCTGCGGCGGGACCATCCGGTCTTCCGGCGCCGCCGCTTCTTCCACGGCCGGCCGGTGGAGGGCACCCACGACGAGCTCACCGACATCGCCTGGTTCACGCCCGAGGGCGAGGAGATGACGTCCCGCGACTGGCAGGCGGCGCACGCCCAGGCGCTGACCGTCTTCCTCAACGGGAACGCCATCTCGGAGCCGGGCACCCAGGGCGAGCGGATCGCCGACGACTCCTTCCTGCTGATGTTCAACGCCTCCGCCGAGGAGCTGGAGTTCGCGGTCCCCGACAGCCACGGACGCTGCTGGCGGATGGTCGTGGACACCTCCGACCCGGAGGGCATGCCGCCGCACGAGGGCCCGGAGCTCGCGGGGGGCGAGCGGGTGACGCTGGCGCCGCTCAGCCTGACCGTTCTGCGCCGGCCGGCCTGAGGACGGCGCCCTCCGGCGTACGCGGCCGCGGCACCGGGATCCGCGCCGACCAGGACAGCACCGCGCAGGCCGCGGCCGCCCCCACCGCCACCGCGAAGGCGGCGGGGGCGCCGCGGCCCTCGGCGAGCCGCCCGGAGAGCGCCAGGGCGAGGGCCTGGCCGCCGACGATCCCGCTGGTGAGGAAAGCCATGGACTCGGCGAGCCGGGCGGCCGGCACGGTCCGCTCGGTGAGTCCGAAGACGGTGATCAGGTGCGGGGCGTAGGCGGCGCCGAGGACGACGACGACCGCGTACAGCGCGCCGAGGGAGCCGACGAACAGCAGCGGCACGGAGAGCACGACGAGCCCCGCGGTCGCGGCCCGCCAGCGGGTCGTCAGTCCGACGCGGGCGGGCACGGCCGCCATCGACAGGCCGACGGCGGCGCTCATCACCCCCATCGCCGCGTAGACGAGTCCGGCCTGGGCGGGCGCCCCGAGCTCCTCGGTGAGCGCGGTGATCCCGGCCTGCGAGGCGCCGAACATGGCGCCCTGGAGGACCATCGTGCCGCGCAGGGCGTACGCCGAGCCCGGCAGCCGCGTCCGTTCGGCGGCACTCTTCCGGGTGGAAGCGGACCGCTCGGGGGCGGTCGCCCGGGCCGTGGGATGCAGGGCGAAGGCGGAGCCGCAGACGACGAGCAGGAGCGCCGCCGCGAGGAGCGCCGCGGCCGGGTGGGCCAGGGCCGCGGCGAGACCGACGAAGGCCGGGCCGAGGACGAAGGACACCTCGTCGAGGGTGCCCTCGAAGGAGAGCACCGCGCCGACGAGCCGGTCGTCCGCCCCGGAGCGGCGCGCGAGGGCCACCGACCGGGTCCGGGCGAGCGGTCCGACCTGGGGGACGGTGGCGCCGGCGAGCACGCCGAGCGCCATGAGCCCGCCGGTGGGCGCCTGGGCGAGCGCGGCGAGGACCAGGGCGGCGACGGCGACCGCGTTCGCGAGGGAGGCGGCGAGGACCACCCCGCGCTGGCCGTGCCGGTCGGCGAGGCGGCCGACGAGCGGTCCGGCGACGGTCTGTCCGGCGGCGAGCGCGCCGCCCGTGAGGCCCGCCGTGGCGAGGGAACCGCTCGTCTCGGCGACCAGGAGCAGGCTGCCGAGCTGGCACATGGCGGTGGGAAGCCGGCCGAGGAAGGAGACGACCGGCAGGACCGGTCCGAGCAGGGACAGCGTGTCGCGATACATCCGGAGCATCACGCGAACGTAACGCGATGCACACGAACGGGTGCATGGGGCGATGACACAGAAGCCCTCCGGCGGGGTACGTACGTTCGCATGACCTCCTTCCCGGTCCCGACCACCCGGTCCGCCCCGTCCGCCCCCGCCCCCGTCCCCACCGCGACCTACCGGCTCCAGCTCCAGCCGGAGTTCCCCTTCGCGGCCGCCGAGCGGGCCGTGCCGTACCTCGCCGGGCTCGGGGTCTCGCACCTCCATCTCTCGCCGGTCCTGGAGGCGGTGCCCGGCTCGACCCACGGCTACGACGTGACCGACCACCGCTCCGTACGGGCCGAGCTGGGCGGCGAGGACGGGCTGCGGGCCCTCGCCGCGACCGCCCGGGCGCACGGACTCGGACTGGTCGTAGACCTGGTGCCCAACCACATGGCGGCCGACCCCCGGCACAACCACGCGCTGCGCGCCGTGCTGCGCGAGGGCCCCGACTCGCCGCACGCCCGCTGGTTCGACATCGACTGGCGGGCCGGGGACGGCCGGCTGCTGCTTCCCGTGCTGCCCGCGCGGCTCCCGGAGGTGCGGGACCGACTGCGGGTCTCCGGCGGGTCCCTGCACCTGGACGGCCAGGAGTTCCCGCTGCGCCCGGGCACCGAGGGCCTGCCGCTCGACGAGCTGCTCGACGCCCAGTGGTACCGCCTCGGATGGTGGCGGCTGGCCCGCACCGAGCTCGACTACCGGCGCTTCTTCACCGTCTCCGAGCTGATCGGGGTGCGGGTGGAGGACCCCGAGGTGTTCACGGCGACCCACGCGAAGATCGTGGAACTCGTCGCGGACGGGGTGGTGGAGGGCCTGCGCATCGACCACCCGGACGGACTCGCCGACCCGCAGGGGTACCTGGAGAATCTGGCGGCGGCGACCGGCGGGCGATGCTGGACGGTGGTGGAGAAGATCCTCACCGGCCCCGAGACGCTGCCCGACGCCTGGCCCGTCGCCGGCACCACCGGGTACGACGCGCTCCGGCAGCTCGACGGCGTGTTCACCGATCCGGCAGGCGCCGACGAACTCGCGGATCTGTACCGGGAGTTCGTCGGCAAGGCGGCGGACCGGGGCGGCCACTGGGAGGCGACCGCGCGGCGCGCCGCGTACGAGGTGGTCACCCACGACCTGGCGTCCGAGACGGCCGCGCTGACCCGGATCGCGGGCCGGATCTGCGCCGCCGACCCCGCGCTCCGGGACCACGCCCCCTGGGCGCTCGCCACCGCGATCCGCGAACTCCTCGTCCGGGTGCCGGTCTACCGCCCCTACCGGACCGGCGGCGAGGAGGTGCTGACCCCGGAGGCGGCTCGGGGCGCGAAGGCCGCGTTCGCGGTGCCGGAGGAGGCGACGGCGGTCGACGCCGTACGGGACCTGGCGCTCGGCGCACTTGGCGACGGACCCGAACACCGTTCGTTCCGGGCCCGGTTCGCACAGACCTCGTCCGCCCTGCGGGCCAAGTCCGTGGAGGACACCGCCTTCTACCGGTACGCCCCGCTGCTCTCCGCGAACGAGGTGGGCGGCGACGCGGGGCGCCCGGCCGTGCCGGTCGAGGAGTTCCACGCGTACTGCGCGCGGATCGCCCGGGACTGGCCGGCCGCCGGCACCGTGCTCTCCACGCACGACACCAAGCGCAGCGCGGACGTGCGGGCGGCCATCGCGGTGCTCGCCCAGTGCCCGCGGGTGTGGGCGGACCTCCTCGCGGAGACGGCGGGGGTGCCCGCTCCCGATCCGCACGTGGCGTGGACGGCCTGGCAGACGGCCTTCGGCTTCGGCGTCCCGGACGCGGAGCGGCTCGTGCCCGCGATCCTCAAGTCCGTACGCGAGGCGGGGCTGCGGACCAGCTGGACCGAGCCGGACCCCGGATACGAGCGGGCCGTCGCCGACTTCGCCGCGGCCGGGCCCGGCCGGCTCCCGCTGCGGGCCGCCTCGGAGGCGGCCTTCGCCCTGGAACCTCACATCCGGGCGCACACGCTGGGGGCGGCCCTGGCGCAGCTGACGATGCCGGGGGTGCCGGAGCTCTACCAGAACACGGAGCGGGAGTACCGCGCCCTCGTCGACCCGGACAACCGGGCCCCGTTCGCGCCCGGCCCGGAGGACGACCGCACGGCTCTGGTCCGGGCCGCGCTGGGGCTGCGCCGCGCCCGCCCGGAGGTGTTCGGCCCCGGCGGCTCGTACGAACCGCTGGCGGCGAACGGCCCTGGGGCCGCCCACTGCCTGGCCTTCGCCCGCGCGGGCACGGTGGTGACGGCCGTCACCCGGCTCTCGCTCCGACTGGCGGAGGCGGGCGGCTGGCAGGACACGGAGCTGGTCCTGCCGGTGGGCCGATGGGCCGATGTCCTCGACGGTGTACGGGAGTTCGCCGGCGGCCCGGCGGCCGGACCCAAGCTCGCGGAGCTGTTCGCCGACCGCCCGGTGGCCCTGCTGACGCGGGTGGAGTGAGGAGACCGCCACTCGGCACGCCCGGGTGTTCGCCCTCGTCGGCGTTGGACGCCTCCGCCGCAGCCGTCGGGAGCGTCGCCGGGATCCTTCCCGGCGCGCTCCCGGCCTCGGTCCCGCGGTCGGGCCGCCCGGGACCGGCCGCGTCCGCGGTCTGACGCGGTCAGGAGCGGGAGGCTCGCGAGACCTCGCACTTGGTGTACTCGGAGCCGTCGCCGGAGCCGGGGTACGGGGTGGTCAGCTCGGCGTGCTCGGAGGCGCCCGCGGCGACCGCGATGGCGGTCTTGGTCGCGGTCGCCGGGACCGCGGTGCCGCCCGCGGCGCCGGTGAACTTCATCGTGACGCTGTAGTCGTAGTCGAGCACGCCGTCGTTCTTGACGGTGACCCGGGCGACGAGGTTCTTGGTCGCCGCGTCGTACGTGCACTCGTCGATGGTCACGTCCCGCGCGGCCTTGTTGCCGCTGCTGGAGCCGCCGGTCACGGAGCCGCCGGAGCTGCTGCCCGAGCCGCCGTCGTTGTCGCTGTGGTTGCTGCCGCCGCTGCTGGAGCTGCTGCCGGAGCTGCCGCCGCAGCTGCCGCCGTGCGAGCCGCGGGCACCGGTCAGGGCGACCACCGCGATGCCGAACACAGCGATGGCACGGACATGACGCATCTTCATGTTTGAATCCCCGTTGAAAGTGGTAAAACAGACGCCCGTTGACGAGCGCACGTCACCCTAACAGCGGTCGCGGGGCCCTCGCCCCGGGCCCGGGGCCCGGCCCGGCTCCCGACCCGGGGCCCGACTCAGCCGCCCGGCCGGACGATCAGGCTCCGCGGGGCGCGGGTGATCAGGCCCGTGTAGGTGGGGCGGAAGCCGTCGGCGAGACGGAGCCGGGGCATGGCCGCGAACAGGGCCCGCAGGGCGAACTCGGCTTCGAGACCGGCGAGGAGGACCGCCGGGCAGCGGCCGCTGCCGTAGGTGAGCTGGTCGGCGTCGTCACGGAACGGGTCGAAGCGGTCGGGCTCCCGGAAGCGTTCCGGGTCCCGGCCCGCCGAGCCGATGAGCAGGGCCACCGACGCGCCGGCCGGGACGGTGCCGCCGCTCACCGCGACCTCCGCGCGGGTACGGCGCACGGCGATCTGCACCGGCGGGTCACGCCGCAGCGACTCGGTCCAGGCACGGGCCACCAGCCCCGCGGGGGCGTCACGCAGCGCGGCCACCAGGTCGGGGTCGGTGAGGACGTTGGCGAGGAAGGACGCGAGCGCCTTCTCCCGTACGGCGATCTGGCCGCCGCACTCCCCCGCCAGGGCTCCGGCCGCCCGGCCGCGCACCAGCCTCATCATGTCGCGGTACGGCACGCCGACGGCGGCGGCGACGGTCCCGGCGGGCAGCCAGTGGCAGAAGTCGGCGACCAGGTCGACCTGCTGCCGCTCGGCGATCCGGCGGGCGAGGACGTACGCGGTGCGTTCCGCGACCGCGCTCAGCGCCGCGACCCCGATGTCGACGTGCGCCTCGTCGCACGGCGGGTCGCCGGGCCGGTGCCCGTGCGTGAAGCGGCTGTCGGTGAGGGCCCCGGCGACATCCGCGTACCGGCTCAGGACCCAGGCCCGCAGCAGCGGGTCGTACGTGAGCGGGAACTCCTCGCGCAGGGTCCGGTGGATGCGGTGCGGGTCGCGCGAGGCGCCCGGGTCGAGCGGGCTCGGGGCGACGGTCCGGCCGGTCGGCCCGACGGGTCCCGCGGCGGCCGGGTCGGCCACCGTCCGCACCCGGCCCGGCCCGGCGGCGGGGGTACGGGGAGGGGCATCGGCCCGGTGCCCGGCCGGGGTCGCCGCCGACGGCGCCGCCGGCGCCATGGACGGGATCCGGGTCCATGGGTCGCCCGTCGGTTCGGGCCGGTCGTTCCCTATGCCGCGGTTCGGCTCGTCGCTCATCGCGTCCCCTGTCGATCGGCGGTGGGTGCCGCGGCCGGACATCGTGGCGCGCGTCCCCCCAGCCCACCACCGGGCGGGCCCCGCCGCCCGCCGCGTACCGCCGAACGGGTGAACGACCTCGGGGTGCGCCGAGGGTCGGCCGCAGCAGGCGAAGGCCGGCCGCGAGGGGCGGGGTCGGGCGTGGGAGGCGAAGGCCGGTCGCGAGGGACGAGGTCGGGCGTAGGAGGCGAGAGCCGGCCGCGAGGAACCGGGGGGTCAGTCGTGGGAGAGGCGGAACGACATCTGGCCGAAGCCGACCACATCGCCCGGCCGCACGACCACGGCGCCGGTGACCCGGCGCCCGTTGACGGTGGTCCCGTTCGTGGAGCCGAGGTCGCGCAGCACCCACATCCCGCCCTGGAGGGAGAGTTCGGCGTGCAGCCGGGAGGCCGTCTCGTGGCTGAGCCGCAGCCCGTTGACCGGGTCGCGCCCGATCCGCAGCGGATGCGGGCCGGGGCGGGGCATCAGCAGTTTCGGCAGCCGCTCCGCGTGCCAGGCCCGCCCCAGGCGCGCCGTGAACGCGGACATCCGCTCGACCGCGCCCACCACCCGGCGGGTCCAGGTCCCCTCGGTCCGCAGGTCGGCGGTGAGCAGGTCGAGTTCGTCCGGCCGGCGGGCCTCGAGCGCGCGCTCCATCCGGAAGAGGAAGGTGTCGTGCGAGAGGCGGCCCTGAGCGGCGCCCTCACGGAGCAGCACCAGCGCACGGTCCCGCTCGACGTCGGTCAGCCGAGGAGAGTTCGCCGGAAGCTCGAAAGGGGTCGTCACACAGTCGATTGTCGGCCCGTCGGGCCCGCAGTGTCCAGAAGCGCCCCTGGCCTGGGAATTCGATATCGACCGCCCGGGGATCGCTGCTACGGTCTGCCGTCTCCGCATCCAGGATCCCCAGGGGGAAAACCCGACGTGACCACGTCTTCCGACGCTTCCGCTCCGACCGCTTCCACCCCGGCCGCGCACGACCTCGTCGTCCGTCCGCTGACCGGGCCCGAGGAACTCGACCTGTTCCTCCGCCTCAGCTACTCGCTCGACCACGAACTCGCCGACGACCTCGCCACCGGCCGCCGTCTGCCGGAGTGGATGTGGGTCGCGCTCGACGGCGACCGGCTCCTCGGCCGCCTCTCCTGGTGGACGAAGGCCGCCGGCCGGGAGCCGCAGGCACTCGACTTCCTCGACCTCGCCCCGGAACTGTCGCCGGAGGAGCGCGCCGAGGTCGGCACGCGGCTCCTGGAGACCGCCGCGGCCGCGGTGATCCCGGCGGGCGGGCGGCGCCCCGAGTTCGAGCGGTACATGCCGGCGGACTGGCGTGAGGTGCCCGAGACCCGGTCCCTCCTGGAGTCCGTCTTCGGCGTCCTGGAGCGCGCGGGGGCGCGTCCGCTGGTCGAGCGGCTCCGTCTGGAGTGGCGCCCCGGCACCCCCGTACCGGAGCCGAAGGGGCGTCTGGAGTTCCGCCCCGTGCGGGACCGCGAGGACCTGGTGGCCCTGATGACGCCCGTGATGGAGGGCACCCTCGACGCGCACGGGCAGGCCGACCTGGCGTCCGGCCTGTCGGCCCGGGAGGCGGCCGAGCTGCACTTCGACGAGGAGTTCGCGCACTACTCCTCGCCCCGTGAGTGGTGGCGGGTCGCCCAGCTGCCGGAGAGCGGCGAGCCCGTCGGTTTCGTCGTCCCGGCGCGGAACAACTACCACCACACGATCGCGTACATCGGCGTCCTTCCGGCGCACCGCGGACAGGGCCACATCGACGAGATCCTGGCGGAGGGGACCCGCGTCCTGGCCACCGCCGACGTGCCCCGGATCCGGGCCGCGACGGACCTCGGGAACGTGCCGATGGCGGCGGCGTTCGCCCGTGCGGGGTACGTCAACTTCGAGCGCGCGATCAACTACGTGTGGGACGTGCCGGGCGAGTCGGGGTCCTGACTGCCAGGATGGTCGGGGTAGTCCGTGGTGGAGTGACTGGGCCGTCGACGAGGGGATTCCCGTGCTCTTCGAGGTATGGGCGCCGAGCGCCCGCGACCGGGTGATGCTGGCGCTGAACGGCGTCGATCACCCCCTGGAAAGGGACGCCGAACGGGACGGCTGGTGGACCGGTGTCGTCCCCGCCGAGGACGGCGACCGCTACGGCTTCGCCCTCGACCACCACGCCCTCCTGCCCGACCCGCGCTCACGCCGGCTGCCCGACGGGCCCGACGGCCTGAGCGCGGTCGTCGACCACTCCGCGTACACCTGGCGCCACGAGTCCCCGCGGCTGCGGCTGCGCGGCACCGTCCTGTACGAGCTGCACATCGGCACCTTCACCCCGGAGGGGACCCTGGACGCGGCGGCCGCCCGCCTCGGGGAGCTGGCGGGCCTCGGCATCACCCATGTGGAGCTGATGCCGCTGTGCCCGTTCCCCGGGGTGCGGGGCTGGGGATACGACGGGGTGGCGCCGTGGGCCGTCCACGAGCCGTACGGCGGCCCCGAGGCGCTGAAGCGGTTCGTGGACACGGCGCACGGGCTCGGCATGGGCGTGGTCCTGGACGTCGTCCACAACCATCTGGGCCCGTCCGGGAACCATCTCCCCTTCTTCGGGCCGTACTTCACGGAGACCCACCACACGCCGTGGGGCGCCGCCGTGAACCTGGACGCGCCGGGCTCGGACGAGGTCCGCGCGTACTTCATCGGCAGCGCGCTCGCCTGGCTGCGGGACTACCGGATCGACGGGCTGCGGCTCGACGCGGTGCACGCGCTCGCCGACACCCGGGCACTGAACTTCCTGGAGGAACTCTCCGCCGCCGTGGACGAGTTGGCGAAGGAACAGGGGCGCCAGCACTTCCTCGTCGCCGAGTCCGACCTCGGGGACCCGCACACGACGACGCCGCGCACACTCGGCGGCCTCGGCGTCCACGCGCAGTGGAACGACGACTTCCACCACGCCCTGCACGCCGCCCTGACCGGCGAGTCCCAGGGGTACTACGGGGACTTCGCGCGCGCCCCGATGGCGGCGGTCGCCAAGACGCTCACCCACGTCTTCTTCCACGACGGCATCTACTCGACCTTCCGGGGCCGGCACCACGGCCGGCCGGTGGACCGGGAGCGCACCCCCGCCCACCGCTTCCTCGGCTACTCCCAGACCCACGACCAGATCGGCAACCGGGCCCTGGGCGACCGCCTCTCGGCCTCCCTCTCCCCCGGGCTGCTGGCCTGCGCGGCGACCCTCGTCCTCACCGGCCCCTCCGTGCCGATGCTGTTCATGGGCGAGGAGTGGGGCGCCACGACACCCTGGCAGTACTTCACCGACCACACCGATCCGGAACTCGCCGAGGCCGTACGGCGGGGCAGGCGGCGGGAGTTCGCGGCGCACGGCTGGTCCGAGAACGACGTTCCCGACCCTCAGGACCCGGCCACCCGCGACCACTCCGTCCTCGACCGCACCGAACGCGAACGCGACCCCCACAAGCGTCTGCTCGCCTGGTATCGCCAGCTCATCGCCCTCCGCCGCACCCTCCCGGACCTCACGGACCCGGACCTCGCGGGGGTCAAGGTCGCCTTCGACGAGGAGGCCCGCTGGCTGGTCTTCCGCCGCGGCGACCTCCGCGTCGCGGTCAACCTCGGCCGGGAGACCGCGGTCATCCCCCTCGGCTCCAACGGCCGCGACCGGGTCCTCGCGGCCTGGGACCCCATCGAGGCACCGGGCGCCGACGGGCTGCTGCACCTGCCCGGCGAGTCGGCGATCGTCCTCACGGACGGCTGACCCGACGGCCGGTCCGGCTCGTCGCGCGCGGGGGATACTTGCCCCCATGGCCTCCATCTACCGCGACCCGGCGGGCCGGGAGCACATACGCCGCTGGTGCCTGGAGCGGCTCGACGGCTGGGGCATGCCGCACGAGCGGGTCGAGCTGACCGCCCGGGGGGCGCGGACTCACGTGGTGACGGCCGGGGACCGGGAGGCGGCGACGACGGTCGTCTTCGTCCCCGGGACCAACTTCAACGCCGCCGCCTCCCTGCCCCTGGCCTCGGCGCTGCTGGCGGCCGGCCGTACGGGCCCGGCTCGGTGCCGCACTCGGAGTCGTACCGGACGCGGGTCACCTGGTGGTGGAGGAGTTCCCGGAGCGGATCGCCGCTCTGGTGGCCCCCGTCCGATAGGCGCGGCCCGGCGGTCGCGCCGCGTTCCCCGCCGGTGGCGCTACTCGACGATCGCCATCTCGTGCGGGGTGTTGTTGAAGCGGTGGCCCGCGCCGTCCTCGGTCGCCGTCACGATGTCCTCGATGCGGACGCCGAAGCGGCCCGGGAGGTAGACGCCGGGTTCGATGGAGAAGCACATGCCGGGGACGATCGGGAGCTCCTCGCCCTCGATCATGTACGGGGGTTCGTGGGTGGTGACGCCGATGCCGTGGCCGGTGCGGTGGATGAAGTACTCGCCGAAGCCGGCGTCGGTGATGACCTTGCGGGCCGCCCGGTCGACGTCCTGGCAGGCGACGCCGGGGCGGACCGCCTCGAAGCCGGCCTGCTGGGCCTCCCGGACGAGGTCGTGGACGCGCCGCTCCTCGTCGGTGGGCTCGCCGACGTGGACGGTCCGGGTGGTGTCGGAGCCGTAGCCGTGCTTGAGGCCGCCGAAGTCGAGGACGACCATGTCGCCGCGCTCGATGACCCGGTCGCCGGCCTCGTGGTGCGGGTTGGCGCCGTTGGGGCCCGAGCCGACGACGGTGAAGTCGACCTGGGAGTGGCCGAAGCGCATGAGGAGCGCGGCGAGGTCGGCGGCGACTTCGGTCTCCCGGCGGCCCGCGAAGCGGACCTTGAGGATCTCGCCGTACGCCTGGTCGGCGGCGGCCCCGGCGGCGGCGATCCGGGCCAGTTCGTGGGCGTCCTTGACGCCGCGGAGCATCGGCAGGGCCTCGGTGAGCGAGACGTACGAGGTGCCGGGCAGGGCCTGCTGGAGGCCGAGGAGGTGCATGGCCCAGGCGTTGTCGCTGACGCCGAAGCGGCCGTCGGCGTCGAGGAGGGGCGCGGCGACGGCGTACGGGTCCTTGCCGTCGGTCCAGTCGCGCAGGGTGAGCGCGGCGGCGCCGGTGGCCCGCTCGGCGTCGGGCGCCTCCAGGGTCGGCACGACGAGGACCGGTTCCCGGCCGGCGGCGAGGACGAGGACGGTGAGCCGCTCGGTGATCGCCGTGGGCTGGTAGCCGGTGAGGTAGACCAGGTCGGGTCCGGGGGCGACGAGCACCCCGGCGAGCCCGGCGTCGGCGGCGGACTCGGCGGCGCGGGCCATCCGGGCCCGGTAGTCGTCCGCGGTGAAGGGCACGACCTCTTCGAAGGCTTCGGTGCTCGGCATGGGTGCTTCTCCTCGGCTTCCGCTGCGTCCTGCGACGTACTCGTCGTACAGCATCCTGCCGGGAGGTGCCGTGGGCCGCGACCGGATCAGCGGCGGTCCGGGCCCTGCGCGATGAGCCGCTCCAGGAGGTCCTGGAAGTCGTCGCCGACCACGATCCGCAGGTCGCCCCGCTCCTCGTCGTGCTCGCTGAGCTGTGTGAGCGTGCCGCCGCGCCACCAGAAGACGTACGGGCTGATGGCTCCCGGCACGTCCTCGTACCCGGAGGCGGCGAAGGAGGCCATCGCGCCGAGGGCCGGGATGATCGAGGTGTCGCGGATGGGGTGGAAGGCGAGCTGGTGCCGGAAGGGCAGGGCGACGAGGGCGCCGTGCTCGCCGAGCGGCAGACCGGTGACACGCCGGACCACCTCGTCGAGGTCGAGGACGCGGCTCGCCGTGTAGAAGGAGTCGCCGAGGATGATCTCGAAGCACATGCCGTCGGCGTCCCGGACGGTCTCGTGCTCCTCCACGGGCAGCCCGCGCAGGTTCCGCAGCGCCCGGTCGCGGAGCTGGGCGTGGTCGCCGAGCCGTTCGAGCGCCTCGTCGGTGAGCATCATGACGCTCTCCGGCAGGTCGAGGGCGAGGATCTCGTACAGTCCGGGCGCGACGGTCCTGGCGTAGCCGAACGCGGCGGCGTCGATGCCGTCGGCGCTGACGACCCGCGGGTAGAGCTGGGCGCGGATCTGCTCGGGCGGCAGGGTGTCGAGGGCGGACGGCCCGTCCATGGCGCGGACGACCAGGCCGATGTGCCGCTGGATCGTCCCGGGCCAGACGCGCGGACCGCGGCGGTCCTGGTGGCAGACGGCGGCGAGGTTCCCCAGACCGAACCGCCGCCCCTTGTCGTCGATGACGTGGCCTGCGTAGACCGTGACCTCCAGGCCGAGTTCGGCGAAGGTCTCACGCACCCGGCCGCGGAAGACCGCGGCCTCGCGCTCGGAGAAGTACGCGAACTCGGGGTCCCTCGGTGCGTCGTCGCCGTCCCGCCTGGGTCCTCGCCGCAGCCACCCCACGCCCGCCCGCCTTCCGTCGCCGTTGCGCACAGGGTAGCGACTGCGGGTGTCAGCTCTTGAGCCGTCGGGTGAACTCGGCCACCGGCCCTGCGCCTTCACTCCGCGCACCGGCCGCGAGCAGGAGTTCGGTGCGGTGGACGAGCCGGGGCGCCACGAGGGGGACGGCGACGGGCACCCCGCCCGCCACGGGGAGCGGCAGCAGGACCAGTCCGTGGCCCGCGGCGGCCAGGGCCGTCAGGGCGCGGCTGTCGGTGCCCTCGTAGCGCAAGGCGGCTCGGAAGCCCCGGCCCGCGGGTCCGCCGTGGACGGCCCGCAGCCGGTCGAGCGGCACACCGGCGGCCGGGGCGTCGAGCCAGCGGGCGTCGACGAGGTCGTCGAGACGGAGCCCCGTACGCCCGGCCAGCGGATGGTCCCGGGGCAGGACGACGGCGAGCGGCTCCTCGGTGACACCCGTCGCGGCGAGCGGCGCGACATCCGGCAGCCGCAGCGGGTCGCTGGGGGCCGCGATGCCGTCCACGAGCCCGGCGTCGGCCTCTCCGGTGGCCACGGCGGCGGGCACCCGCTCCCGTGGCATCGCCCGCAGCGTGACACCCGTGGCGGGGAGCGCGGCGAGGGTACGGGGATGCAGGGCGAGCGGCGACGCGGCCACGCTCAGCGTCGCGCGGGGCGCGGCCGCGAACCTTCCGAGGTCGGCCCGCGCCGCGTCGAGGCGCAGCAGCAGCGCCCCGGCGTGTTCGAGGAGCCGCTCGCCGGCCGGCGTCGGCGCGACGGGCCGCCGGGTCAGCAGCGGCAGCCCGAGGTCGGTCTCCAGGGCGGCGATGTGCTGGGAGACCGCGGACTGCGTGTACCCCAGCTCCCGCGCCGCCTCCGAGAAGGAGGCGAGCCGGGTGACCGTGACATACGTGCGGAGCAGGTGCGGGTCCATGCCGGGCGCCGGCTCAGGACCCGTCGGGGGCGGTGAGCAGGGCGCGGGCGTAGTACGCCAGCGAGCGGTTGTAGCGGGGCAGCAGCGGGGCGAGGGCGCCGAGGGCGAGCGACGCGGCCTCCCGGTCCCGACCCGTGTCGGCGAGAGCGAGCGCGAGAAAGGCGTCGACGGCCCCGGCGAGGGCCGCCTCGTCCGCGTCGAGCCGCTCGGCCGGGATGTCCCTTTCGACGGTGAGGAGTTCGACGCTGCGGTCCGGCCGACCGAGGTTGCGCAGACTGCTGGCGAGCTGGATGACGGCCCGTCGGCGGCGCAGCCCGGTCAGTCCGCCGTCCAGGGCACGCCGGTAGAGCGCGACGGCCTCCTCCGGCATCCCGGTGGAGTCGTGCGCCGCCCCCTGCTCGAACAGCGCCGCGGCGTCGTCGGCGGGCCGCTCGGCGGCGAGCTCGGCGACCCGGGCCCGGAAGTCGGCGGGCTCGTGCTCGTCGAGCCGCTCCCAGAGCGCGGCGACGCGGCGCTCCCAGTCCTGATCGTTCGTCATGCGCCCACCCTAGCCGGGCGAGCATAAGCGTCCCTGATGGACAGTGCAGTAATCATCGTTGGACGTGAACACCACCCGCCTTCCAGCATGGTGGCATGCACCCCACCGCACACCCCCACTCCACTGACCCCACGGATCCCATGCACCCCACCGATCCCAGGCACCCCATCGATCCCGCGCACCTCCCGCACCCCGGCGGCGCCCTCCGCACCCCCCGTACGCCCCGCGCCCCCCACACCCCCCGGATCGCCCTGATCGGGGACCGCTCCCCGCACGTCCGCTCACACGTCCGCGTCCCCGTCCTCCTCGACGCCCTCGCCGAACGCGACAACCTCACCCTCGACGCCTACTGGATCCCCACCCCCGACGCGGCCGCGCCGGGCGCGGTCCGAGGCTTCGACGCGGTCTGGGTCCTCCCCGGCAGCCCGTACGCGAGCGAGGCGGGAGCACTCGCCGCGATCCGCACCGCCCGCGAGGACGGCATCCCCTTCCTCGGCACCTGCGGCGGCTTCCAGCACGCCCTCATCGAGTACGCCCGGAACGTCTGCGGCCTCGAACGCGCCGCCCACGCCGAGAACGACCCGACCGCCGACGAGCACGACCTCCTGATCGCCCCCCTCGCCTGCTCCCTCGTCGGCCACGAGGGCCCCGTACGCGTCACTCCCGGCTCCCTCGCCGAACGAGCCCTCGGCGCCGCGCGCACCACCGAGCGCTACCACTGCGACTACGGCCCCGACACCCGCCACCTCGACACCCTCCGCGCCCACGGCCTCCGCTTCACCGGCGCCGACGACCACGGGTCCCCCCGCATCGCCGAACTCCCCTCCCACCCCTTCTTCCTCGCCACCCTCTTCCAACCCGAACTCTCCGACACCCAGCCTCACCCCCACCCCCTCATCCGCGCCCTCGCCCTGGCCGCAACCGAACACGCCGCCCCCAAGCCCCACCCGACTCTCCCGTCCCACCGCCCCGCCTGACGGACCACGCTCCGGCCCGCACACCGCCCCGTACCAGCAGAACCCGTTGTCCGCTGTCGAGCCCCGTGAGAGCATTTCCCGTCCCAGAGTGCGAATGGCGGGTTCGGTTCGATGTACACAACGGAGCTGACAGAAGCCCGCGTCGAGGATGCGGGCAATATCCTGATCGCGCCTTCCACGTTGCAGGACGACGACGCGATCGGGGAATTCTTCGGGTCCACGATCACGCCGGAGGACCTTGCCTCCGGTGCGCCCGACCTCGCGCAGAAGACCGTCTACCTGGGTGGCGACGTATCCGGGATCAGCGTCAGCCAACTACGCTCGGCGGCAAGGGTGTTCGTCATCCGGGAGCTGTCACACGGTTACCGCGAGGACGTCGACGGCCCTTGGCCCCTCGTCGGCCTCGGCCGGGTTCCCCTCCGCGTACACGGCGCCGGCGTGTACTACCGCCGCTTCTTCGACCTCGACGCCGATCACTTCGGAGGAATCCGCGCGGAGCACGCGTTCCAGTCCCTGACGGAGTCCACCAAACCCGGATCAGCCCATCGCAGCGGAATCTATCTGACACCCGTCACACGCAATGGCGACGAACTGCATTTCCGCCTGCTCCGGTGCTCCACGAATCTCTCCGGGCCGACCGATAACTTCCGCCCGACCGACACGCGCATCGTCGAGGCCCTGAACCACGAGGCCGCCACCGTCTTCCGGGACCATGCACCGCTGAACCACGTCCTGGCGCAGATCTACCACAACACCCTTGCCACGGCCGAGCGCAAGCAGTCCAAGGCCAAGATCTCGGCCCATGCCGACAAGACCAAGGACATGCCCGTCAACGGGATCATGGCCTTCTGCACCTTCTACGACCGGCTCGACCCTCTGCGGCCCCTGGCCGAAGACGCCTTCGACTACGGCGTGAAGGGTGCCAGCGGGCTGACCAGACTCCACTTCCGCCTCAAGGAACCGACCGCAGAACGCGACGGAGCCGCGCTCCCCCCGCAGTTCAGCCTGACCCTCTATCCCGGTTCCGTCTTCTTCATGCCGCTGTCCACCAACCGCCTGTACACGCACGAGATCCGGCCCTCAGCCCTGGACGCCGAGTTGCTCCCGACCCGCCTGGGATACGTGGTGCGCTGTTCGAGCACCGAAGCCGTCCACAAGAACGGCCGGACGTTCCTCAAAGCGGCCGGCGATCCGGTGAGACTGGAGCCACCCACACCGGACGGCCTGGACGACCTGCGCAGGCTGTACGCCGAGGAGAACCGGACCTCCTCCTTCATCGACTACGGCGATCGATTCCTCTTCAGCATGAACACGGGAGACTACGTTGCCCCCCGGCTCTAGGATCTCGGACGGGATCCACTCGTACCTCTTGCCGACCGAGGAGAATCCCTTCGCGGAGCTGTCCGCGTCGGCTCGCTGGGAAGACGTGGGAAAAGGCCGTCGCGGCGCCGTACTCACCAAGACCGACGAGACCCACGGGGTACCCCTCGTACGCACCACCACCCGATACGACAACCCCACCCAGCGATTCCGTGCGGTGCACGAACGGCTGGCGCACCGGATCCAAGAACACGCGGCGCTCCCGGTCGGCTTCAACAACGCCCTCATCGAGACCTACACGAACGCCTACACCACCATGGGCAGCCATTCCGACCAAGCCCTCGATCTGGCCGACGAGTCGTTCATCGCCGTCTACTCCTGCTACCGGCATCCCGAAGCAGACCCGCCGAGGAAGCTCCTCTTCGAATCGAAGAGTCCCGGCGGCGAGAAGTTCGAGATCCCCCTCGCCCACAACAGCGTCGTCGCGTTCTCCGTCGACTCGAACCGGCGACTCAAGCACAAGATCGTCCTCGACCTGCCCGCCCACACGGCAGACAACCAATGGCTGGGCGTCACCTTCCGCACATCGAAAACCCTCCTTCGGTTTCACGACGGACACGCCTGTCTCCCGCACGGCGCCCGCCTCGTCTCGGCCGACGACGAGCAAAGTCGCGAGTTCTACCGACTCCGCCGCCGCGAGAACAACGAAACGGACTTCGTCTACCCCCGACTGACGTACACCATCAGCGAGAGCGATCTCCTGCCGCCCATCGGGAACCCGCTGCGGGGCATACAGGAGTGACGGTTCCACCCGTCCGGCACGTTCGACGAATACCGTTTCCCTCTGCTCGGGATCTGCACTGCGGCGCAGCGCAGATCCCGAGCAGAGGTCACCGTGCGCGGGCCTCTCACCCCCGATACCGCTGCCCCACTGCCGCGAAGGCGGCCTTGGGTTCCCATTCCATGTCGGGGTAGGTCTGCCCCCGGCGCCCTTCGAGGAGTTTGACGATGCCCAGGCCGGCCCGGTCCAAGTCGTCCCTGGGGTCGCCGTCCGGGCGGTGCGGGTAGCCGCTCAAGGCGAACAGGAACACGAACGCGCTGTCCACGCCCTCGGTCTCGAAGATCTCCAGCAGTTCGCTCAGATACGCGGCCTGGCCGGCCTCGTCACGCTCGTATACGCCGTTCAGCCGTACTGGGGCCTTGGTCTGCGGGTCGTACTCGACCACCTCCAGCACCCGCCCACCACGGTCTCCCGCGCCGCGGTAGGCCGCGGTGCCGAATCCGGTGATGGCGAGCGGCTTCGGGCCTTGGGCCAGGGTGCGCACCGCGTCCCGGAACCGGTCGGCGACCTCGGCGGAGCGGATCAGCTCGAACGTCACCATGTCGAAGGGAGTCCAGTCGACCTGCTCGAACTGGATGGATGCGTAAGTGAGTTTGCCCTGGAAGCGCTCGCGGACCGCGGCCGCGGCGTCGCCGAGGAATGCGTTGATGCGCACGCCGAGCTCACGCATCGCTTCGGCCCGCCGCTCGGGTTGGCCCATCAGCTGCTCGACCCGCTCCTCCGGGCTCTCTCCGGGCAGGAACCCGCGGTTCATCACGCTCAGCTCGACCCCTGCGACGAACACGACCGTGGCCCCCTGCCGCCGGAGCCGTTCCGCTCGCTCGGCACAGTCACGGAAGAGCGCGAGGATCTGCTCCGGATCCAGCTCCAGCGGATAGGGCGAGAACCAGACCTCCAGGCCGAGCTCGGCGGCGGCACCGGCGGCCGACTCCAGTCGGTCCGGGTCGCCGCCGATGATCTGGACCGCGTTGCAGTGCAGGTCGTCGCGGATGATGGCGAGCTCGCGCCGGACCACCGCAGGGTCGAAGTGCTCTCGGGACATCTGGCCGTGCACGACGAATCCGGTGTCGTAGGTCATTCCTCTTGCACGCATGGTGACGTCCCCTCTGTCGGCCTCGGTCGAATCGAGGCTGACAGGAAAACTGCGTGCACGCAAGTTTGCGTGCACGCATCCTTGTGTGGAACGCTGGCATCGTGACGACACCACCACCAGGGCTGCGGGAGCGGAAGAAGCAGGCCACGCGCGAGGCGCTACGCGAGGCGGCCCTGCGCCTGGCCGTTGAGCGCGGACCGGACCAGGTGCGCGTCGAAGACATCGCCGAGGCGGCCGGGGTCTCGCCACGCACCTACAACAACTACTTCGCCAGCCGCGAGCAGGCGATCGTCTCCGCCGTCACCGCGGACCGGGAGGCGCGGATCGCGGCGGCGGTCGCGGCCCAGCCCACAGGAGTGCGCCTGGCTGACGCCGTCACAGAAGCAGTGGTCGAGCAGTACACGACCACCGGTGAGCACGAACACCGGGCACTGCTGTTGATCACCACCCGGACCGCGCTGCGCGACGCGTTCCTCGATACCACCGCCGGTATCGAGCCCCCTCTCGCGACGGCGCTCGCCGAACGCCTGGATGACGCCGGAACGCACACAGCCCGCGTTCTCGCGGCAGGCGTGGCCGCGGCGGTGCGCATCGCGCTGGAAGGCTGGCTCCAGCCGACCGGGAACGCGGAGCCCGCCGGGAGCTTCGGCGCCGGAGGGCTGGTCGTGCCCTCGGGCTCACTGTCCGACGAGCTCCGTGCGGCGCTGGCCCCGCTCGCGCCCGCGTTCGACGCGGCCGAGCGACGCACCCAGCCCTGAAGTCGCCCCCACTGGGGCATCCGCTGGACGGACAGTGGACCCGGAACATGCCGATGCACCCGGCCGTCATCATCCTCGTCAGCCGATTCGACGTAGGTGGCGCGGTGTCAGGTCGCGATCTGCGACTGGAGTACTAGTACTCCAGCAGGATTTTACTGTCTGACCTGCGGGTTTCGCTGGGCGGCTGGAGTGTAGCGGGGCTTCGATCGTGCGGGGGCGGTCTCACGGA